>NZ_ASRY01000182.1 GCF_000520815.1 Paenibacillus maysiensis
GTTGGCCTCGTTAATTTCTTATTTGCGTCTTATATATCCCAGGTTTTAAAAACTATATTTCTGCTCAAATGTCTCGCTTCTTCACACGAAAACAAATGCTTTTTATTGTCGGACGAATGCTCCGTACACGTCATTAATATATCGCAATATTAGACACTCCAGTCATGTGGAGTGTCTAATATTGATGGTATGAAAAGATATATAACAGTATCGCTCAAGGAGGTTGAAAGATAGGCAGACGAGTCGCGTTGAACGCTACGTGAGGATTGAAAGGCTGAAAAGATTGATGAATAAAGGGATGCAGGCGATTCGCAAAGCTAATTATTTAGTGCGATCCTTGAGAAGATAAAAAAGATATTTATAAAATATTGAGGTTTAATGAAAGATGAGGGTTCATGTTATGCCAAAAAACGATAATATGCTGGCAATTCTATGGATGCTGAATTCGGGCGTGAAAATGACTGCAAAACAAATATCCGAAAAGTTAGAAATAAATATAAGGACAGTCTATCGGTATATTGATGCACTATGTGCCAGTGGAGTGCCTATAATATCCGACACAGGTCATAATGGCGGGTATAGCTTGCTGAATAATTTTATCAGAGCACCTCTGCTATTTGATATTGAGGAAAAAAAGGCGCTCCTTCATGCTGCTGTTTTTGCAAAAGAAGCTGGATACCCTTTGAGTGAGGCATTAGGCACTGCGACATCAAAATTGAAAATGTATTCGAATCAGGAGCAGGAAAGTATACTTAGCCGTCATTTAGCCGGATTTGAAGTTATTAACCGCATGGGAGACCCTTCTCTTCAGCCGATACTGGCAGAATTGGAGCAGGCTGTAGCAAACGAATTCTCTGTAGAAATGGATTATCGCACAAGCCATGAAGAACAACCCAAGAATAGGGTGATAGACCCCTATGGAATGGTTTACTGGAACAATAAATGGTATACTGTTGCATTTTGTCACCTAAGGAATGAGATCCGTAGCTTTCGGGTAGATCGGATTTTACAAATCAAGCGTACTCCAATCATATTTAAGCGTTCTGAAGCTTTTTCGGCCCGTGAATTTTTTATGCAAAATCTGTTACCTGATTTAGTGGGTAAGGACGGTTTAATTTCTTTAATGATCGAAGGCAGGACAGAGGCATTGGATGACTTATGCCTGCATTGGTTTTTGGGGCATCATCTGAAAGAGCGGACATCCAATCAAGCCATCTTTTTGCTTGAGGAAAAATCAATTCAAACATATGTCCCTTATTTTCTCCTATCCTACGGGAAATCCATTCAAGTAATCGAACCACGGAGTTTGAAGGAAAAACTTGTTGCTGTTGCGTCGGAGTTAATGGAATATTATCAACTTTAATAGCTTCACTGACAGCAGATGTCAGTGAAGCTATTTTATAATGATGATAATCATTGATTACCGATGGATGGTTGGTATCACTTGATGAATTGTAAAATAAGGAGAACTTGCAAATGAATAATACGGTATATCTTTATGTGTTTGACACCATGGCAGACTGGGAAATAGGTTACTTAACTGCCGAACTGAACTCGGGAAGATATTATAAAAAGGGGCTGGCCCCATCAAAAATAGTTACCGTGGGAATTGAAAAGATTCCTGTAACTACAATGGGCGGATTGAAAATACTGCCTGACATCAAGCTAGATGAGTGCAGCCTTGAAAGCACGGATGCATTGATTTTACCCGGTGGAGATACATGGACAGAAACAATTCACCAACCCATCTTAAAAATCGTTGAGGGGTGTTTAAAGGAAGGTATATTGGTTGCAGCGATTTGTGGTGCTACAATGGGACTTGCCCAGACAGGATTGCTGAATTCACGTTGGCATACAAGCAATGATTTGGAATATCTTAAAATGATCTGTCCTACTTACACGGGCGAAAAGTATTACAAAATGGAGTCTGCTGTAACTGATGGAAAACTGATCACTGCATCTGGAACAGCTCCGTTGGAATTTTCCGTACACGTCTTAAAAGCTCTGGGTGTGTTTTCTTCAAAAACATTAGATGCCTGGTACGGTCTTAATAAGACTCAGGATTCCAAATATTTCTATGAGTTGATGAATTCAATCCAATGAAGGTATAAGCATAAAATTGATATTTGATCATTTAAAGGAGGAGTTAAAATGACTGAAAGCAGAGAATATACGGGAGTGTCAGGTAAATATACAAAGAATGGAATGCCCAACGGCTTTACATCTATTACCCCTTTTATTACAGTGAAGAATCCTTCAGAAGCAATAGAGTTCTATAAAACGGTTTTCAATGCAAGAGTTAAGGATATTACTGAATATCCTGATGAGAATGGCAATAAAATAATCGTTCATGCTGAATTAGATTTTGGAAATGGTTTTTTGCAGCTGGGAGCAGCGAATCCGGCATATCAATTGGTCTTGCCGCCAGATGAAGACAATGCGTGTTATTCTTTAGGAATTTACGTAATGAATGTTGATCAGGTATTTGAAAATGCGGTAGCAAGAGGAGCAAAAGTAAGGGAACCGATTGCAAACTTTGTTTCAGGTGATCGATTCGCAAGTATATTGGATCCTTTTGGAGTAAGATGGTCTATTATGACTAGGATTGAGGATTTGTCAGAAGAAGAAAGTAGTCGGAGGGTTGCTGAATGGGCCAAAAGCTTTAGTGGAGAATAATGCAATAACTGTCTTAATAAAAAGTGTTAAAAGTGACAGTTTGCTTAAATGATGTAATAGAAATGCTGGTACCAAATAGTTGGCGAAAATAGAAACTTCAAAATTTTAGGGTTGAAAAAGCAACCCTTCGAAAATATACCGTGTCGTCAAGGGACTACCAGCTTCATACGGCATCATGATCACCGCCACAAGGCATATGGAGAGCATCGCTCGCTTGATATAAGAGTGTAGCCGATCCAATAGAGGGGTTCGTTGGGGACGAAATTCAATCTCAATATGTTATTGTCCTTACATTTAAACCATTCCCTTGTTGCCTCGCCGGGGTCTAGAATAGCCGGAATCAAAGCCACATCGTCCACGTACTGCTTGTTATCTTTGGTATGAGAATTCATGATGTATTGCATTAACGCTGTTCTGAATTTGCGAAAGAATGGACTCAAACTTTTCCATTACAAATTGATCTGCTGAACGTAGAGCAATAAAAGTCAGGTGAAAAATGGGGGTATGAGTATTTTGTAGTTTCGAATGGCGGTTTACCATACTCGAAGGCCAGTCAAATTACGCGCGGAAATATACGCTAAACCCTTGTTTTTAAATATAAGAAAAGACCATAATCTGTTGACACATAAGCGTAACCCTTTTGACTCAGTTTGTTCTTTTAGTTGTTCAGCTAACGACAATGCATGGTTCATACTTTTACCTAACTAAATGCAAGAGAGCCGGAGCATCAAAAGCTCAATTTAACTTTTCACGTAAGTTCGTAAATAAAGAAGATGGTTCGAGATATGAAGAAGACCTGCAAGTATGTTATATTTAACAAACGGCAATCATGATGAACAGCAAATGTAATGATTTTTTTAGTAAAGCCACAGGGTCGAAGAACAGGTGAACAAAGTGTTCTGATGGTGGAACGGTTACAGGATTGAATATAGATTGACTCAGATATAGAAAAGGATGAGATTATTTTGGAAAACAACGAAACTCAGCAGGAATTTGCAGAAGTATATGAGCAGCTTAAAGTAGCTGTAAACCGAACCTCCGATTGGAAAGCGCGTCTAGCTGCGGTAAATGATCTGGGCGCATGGAAGAACCAGCAGACGATTGACGTGCTGACACACCGATTGAATAATGATACGGTATATGCCGTTCAGGAAGCCGCTTACCGCAAGCTTCAGGAATGGGGCGAGAATGTACAGCCGCCTGTGCGCAAAGAGGGTGAGCTTGTTAAGGGCCTGACGAAGATTCTGGTGCGGATTAAAAAAAGCCTGCCAGCCGACCATACCTATAACGATTTTCGCGAGAAGCTGCACAAGATGAGAGTCGATATTTATGACGTCTATGAAGGCGACAAGGGTGCTGAGTTTGATCAGTGGCTGGAGCAAAAATGGGCTTCGTTATCCACAAGATAATGTCTGAACCCTGCAATTGAATGTATTTTTAAGGATTGTAACTGGTGATGCAGACAAGGCCTTAACAAGGATAAGGGGTTATTTTTGTTAAGGTCTTTTTTATCTTTTGGGAGTTGGAATATTTGTATCTTTTCCAAAGCTATGAAATACATATCAGGAATGCAAAGAAAGCAACTAAGAAATATCTGTAGATAAATTGTAGGGAAATGTTCATTTTTTGATGGGGCAATAGTGAAGTTTGTCGTTGATAAACATGTTTCCGTGAAATATATTAGCTCTAAGCGTGGTCATAGTGAATAAGCTGTTGCAACGACAAAATCTGTTCTCTATTTTTTACCATTATTCTTTAACCATTGGTTAATTAACAAGTGTTGATTTTCCGTTTTTTTTGTCATACAATTCTTTCATTGCTACAGGGTCGGACTCAGGAACAGCAAGGCTTGATTCATATTTGGACGTGATTTCCTTGTACGCACTCGGATGATGAAGTATCTCTATATTGGCAAAATCAGCATCACGGCAGACCGATATCTCCATATCCTTTTTGGGATAGCGGCTGTTTTTCATATCTTTCAGGTTTGATGATGAACATATACGAAGGGGAGCGTTTTTTTGGAATCGAAACAATTAACGAGAGGGCTAAAGCCACGGCATGTTGAGCTGATTGCGCTTGGAGGCACCATTGGCGTTGGCTTGTTTATGGGGTCGGCAAGTACGATAAAATGGGCGGGGCCTTCTGTGCTGTTGGCCTACCTCTTAGCCGGGATTATTATGTTTTTTGTCATGCGGATGATGGGAGAAATGCTGATTCTCGAACCGGTGACAGGCTCATTCGCTACTTTTGCTCATAAATATATTAGCCCTTTGGCCGGTTTTTTGACCGCTTGGAGCTATTGGTTTTTATGGGTTACTGTAGGGATGGCGGAGGTTACTGCGATTGGGGTGTACGTGGGCTATTGGTTCCCTGACATTCCGCAATGGCTGCCAGCCTTGGCAGGTGTCATCATTATTGCGTTAGCCAATTTGGCGGCTGTGAAATTTTATGGAGAATTTGAATTTTGGTTTGCCATGATTAAGATTGTCGCCATTATCTTTATGCTGATTATTGGCACGGGTATGATCTTCTTTGGCCTGGGGAACGGCGGGCAACCGATTGGTCTCTCCAATCTGTACAGCCATGGCGGTTTTTTTGCAGGTGGTTTAAAAGGTTTTCTATTTGCACTCTGTATTGTAACGGCCGCTTATCAAGGTATAGAGATGGTGGGCATTACGGCGGGTGAAGCAGAAAATCCGAAAATGACGCTGCGAAAAGCCATTAAGAATATTATCTGGCGTATTCTGATTTTTTACGTGGGTGCGATTTTTGTTATTGTTACAATCTATCCATGGAATCAAATTGGCGAGATCGGCAGTCCTTTCGTTCTGACCTTTGCCAAAGTAGGGATTGTTGCCGCTGCGGGCATCATTAATTTCGTTGTTCTCACAGCCGCGATGTCAGGCTGCAACAGTGGTATTTACAGTGCGGGAAGAATGTTATACACATTGTCTAAAAACGGACAAGCCCCCAAGTTCTTTGGGAAAGTTTCCGAAAGCGGGGTTCCCAGAAATAGTATTATTGCGACCATTTCCTTGCTGCTGGTGGGAGTGCTGTTTAATTACTTAATCCCTGATTCCAAGCTGTTCCTGTATATTTATAGCGCCAGTGTTCTTCCAGGCATGGTACCGTGGTTTGCAATGGCAATCAGCCAATTTAAATTCAGGAAAAAGTGGAAGAACGAAATGGAAGATCATCCCTTCAAGTCTCGTTTTTTCCCGATCAGCAACTACATCACCATTATCTTCTTGTCCCTGGTGATCGTTGGAATGTGGTTCAATCCAGACACGCGCACGTCATTGATTGTCGGAGCATCATTCATGGCGATCGTCATTGTCGGCTATTTTGTCTTTGGCATAGGAAAGCGGCAGAGAATTGAAGAATTAGATGAGAAATAGACCGCTGCTAAAATGCAGAGATCATGACCGAGCGAGATTCAGGTTACGCCCTGAGTTCGCTCGGTTTTTCTTTTACCAAGGTAAAAGAAACTTACTTCGGAAACGGAAAAACAGCTCAAGCTTTAACCCTGTACCAATACGTATAAACTTCTGAGTATCCTAGTTTGGCATAAAGCCGTTGTGCAGGTTTATTATCGGCTACAACGGCTAAATAGCTGTGTCTGGCCCCGTGTTCTTGTCCCCATTTGAGCAAATGTAATATCATTTGTTCCCCGAAGCCCTGATTTCTGTAATTTAAATCGGTCACAATATCGTATAAACCTAGATACTCTCTTTCTATAATTCCAAGACCGCAAGCAATAACTTGATTGTTGTCATAAAGCGAGATAAACCCTTTCTTCGTTATGATATTAGACAACATGCGTTCCATGATGCCCTTATGATGATCTTTCACATGATTGAGTCTGCAAAAATGCTCTAACCATTCTTCATTCATATGTTCATCTATTTTCACCGAATTTAGTTGGGGGCTGCTTAGGTTATCCAGCTTTAAGGTTTGAACACTTGTTGGGTCCATGAGGGAATAGCCCTTTTCCTCTAAAATGCGATCTAAATGCTCAGGATGGATAAAGGGAGTGATTTTATAGGTTGCGGGCAAGTTACGATCTGAAAATAAGCTCTCACACTCTTCAATTTTATGATCGAGGTCAAAGGTTGAATAATGAATCGGGTTAATCGAGTTGGCACGTTTGGTATAACCATCTGCAAAGCGCAAAATCCATCCATCGTAAAGTAAAGTGGATAGGGGCTGCCAGTTGTTCAAGGATAGCTCTTCAATAATTTTGTGGTTCATAGGTATCCTCCATATGGTTTGATGAATAATAATACATGCTAATGAATAATAAACCAAAGAGAAATAGAAAGAAAGCACTAATTTTGTTTAGGTCAAGCCAATATACAAAGGACATAAATTATCTATAGTTTCTTCTAAATTTTAACTGTTAATAGAATTTTAGAGAAGCTATAATTTTATTAAATAATTGGAGTGCAAATAGAGAGGGGTTAAGGGGAAGATGTTGTTGAAAAAATGGTCATTGCTCTTGATGTTAGCCTTGCTAGTAGTAGCATCATTGGGCTGGAACGGCGGGGTATCTTACGCAGCTACCACAGAATATACTTGGAACAAGTACAAGGGTACTGAAGTGAAGACATATAGATTGACTGCAGTGCCGGGAAGAGTCGAATATATGGATCAGGAAAGGCTTTTTGCCGCTTTAAGCCAAACCCCAAATGTGTATGGAGATTTCAGCGGCTATGAAACGGGGAAAACAACTGGAGTTGTAACCGAAAGCATAACGGATGCGGTTTATAAATTTACAGTTACTGATTTTCTTCGCGATCAGGAGCCTGAGGTTGTAGAGTATATAAATCCCAGAGGCGGAATTCCTCATAGATGGAATGGAACTAGTGATATTCGGATTTTTATGAGAGGGTCAGAAGCGACTTCTTTGTCTGAGCTGTTTTATGAGGCGACACCAAGTGAAGGACGCTTTCAATTTAATCCTGACGATATATATTTAGTTACATTCTGGTCCAGTACAGTAAGACCTATCAGTGGTATGTCTGCTGAAGCGCTAATAGAGGAAGGACCTCACACGTTTATAAATCGGGAGCTTGTAGGTCAAGTAACAAGCGAAGATTCTGCAGCTTATCCGCAAGATGGGATTTCAGAGGGTTACTATTATGCTTATCAAGGTGCTACTACAAAAGAATAACCCAGATGATATAGAATGGCTAATACGTGATCCAAATAACGAGCAAATAAGTAAGTGAGAGTGATCTGTAATATTAGAGATAACAGAGTGTATACCCATCCGGGATTATATACATGATGTTATCTTTTTTATTTCTACGCTGGCAATGAGAACATACAGCGATGGAAGAAAAGGTTTGAAAATTTGATTTCCAATGAAAACCATTTTAAATGATCGGGATATTGGTTTTAAAATAATGACGATTTAATGGATAATACAGCATACCTAAAGCGACTTTTTTTACAGTCTTTATTCAAACCTAGGGAGATTATTCCGATAATTCAAGTATATACAGTTTGGTGTCAATTGTTATGAAAATTCGTTTGAAAACAAAAGAGATAATTTTCACAAATGAACAGGAGCACAGGGGGAACTGACCTGGTTTTACATCATGAAGGAGGTGAAATACCCTAGAATCTTATGAAACGTGAAAAGGAGTTACAACGAATTAGGTGGTACATGGCTGGTTTACTGGCTGTTTGGTTGTTCTGCGTACATACTGTACCTGTTTTTGCAGACAGGACCTTTAACGATATTGAACATTCCTACGCTGCTGATGCGATTGAAGCCATGGCTGCTCAAGGGGTTATTACTGGTTATCAGGATGGCAGCTTCCGGCCCATAGATTTTATTTCGCGGCAGGAGTGGGCGAGTATCTTTGCTAAAACCGTAAAACGAACGTCGAACACCAGAGGTGCTGTTCCTTTTACAGATGTGTCGCCGTGGGCTCTATCTTATGTGCAGACCTTGCAGGAAGAGAACATTACCAAAGGAATTAGTGATCAACTGTTCGGTGCAAAGCACAATATGACTCGTCAGGATATGGCAGTTTGGTATGCTAGGTATTTCGGCGTTTCTGAAGATATCCAGTCTTCCAGTGTATCCGGATTTGTGGATCAGCCTGATATATCAGACTATGCACAAACAAGCGTATGGCTGATGGAGCAGTTGGGGCTGATGGAGGGGGATAAGAATCATTATTTCCGTCCAAAAGAGTTTGTGAAACGGCAGGATGCCACGCTGGTCGCTTATCGGGTATGGCTAGGCGGTGACACTCTGCGGGATCGGGCCAAACGTTTGCTGGATTCATTAGGAAACGGAAGTGGAGCTGCCATTCAGACGATCAACCGACCAGAGTCGAACAAGATCGTGGTAGACTTGGCGCCGGAAATTAGCCATCAGCGGGCGAATCCGGAAATCGAAGAGCCCAGAAGCCATAGTCCAAGGCCGGATCCACCGGTAGCTCCGGTAACACCAACAGAGCCGAAGCCGGAACCGCCAGTAATACCACCAGATCCTAGTCCGAGACCGCCAGTAATACCACCAGATCCTAGTCCGAGGCCGCCAGTAATACCATCAGATCCTAGTCCGAGACCACCAGTGACACCACGGCCACCAGGACCGAGACCGAAACCACCGGTGATTCCACCGGATCATTCTTCGGATTTTGTAGTGGATGAGGTTGTAATTAAGGCACCGGAGTTAGTAAATCAACCGGAAACGTATCCTTCGTATCAGCTGTTCTTTGATCTCTACAATAAAGGGCACTTGTTAAGCATTCCCGATGTTAGCGTCACAAGTGTCACCTACACATTTAGTGATACATTAGGTGTATTTGATGAACATGGGAAAATCGCGCATTCCGAAAATATACCTGCTGCTGATGGTTACATTCCTGTAGAGATAGAAGTCACAATTGCCAAACCCCATCAGGTGCTTAAAGCACAGACCAAGCTGATCGTGAAAGGGAAGACTCCTCCGGTAGAGGAACCGAGTGTAATCAGGTCCGTATACTTGGCGACGTACACCATTTCACAGGCCACGACTCTAGACCCTGACGCCTGGAACATGCCCTATGTATTTCACAATGCAAAGGGAGAGGTCATACCGTCCGGTCTATTGCCGTCAGATTTGAAGCTTCGAATAGAGGATTCCAGAGGGATATTTGACGAGGATGGACATATTGCCAATCTGCATCTGATTCCTGCAGTGAACTCTGTCATTCCATTCAAGATCGAGGTTGAATCACCCTCTCAGGGAATTCACTTCATATCCGATGCAGAGTTAACTGTAGTACCGGGAGAGCGCAAAAAGCAATATTTTGCTGTCTCGATGATGCTGCAGGGACAAGATGCGGGCAGTACGACCACGGTAGAGCAAATTGAGCAGGCTCGTCAATTGCTGATGGATCACTTTGGTTCCAACTTAAAAGTGACGTGGGCCATGGAAAATAGATTTATTTTTGTGGAAGTAAATCGTCCGCAGCTTAAAAAGGTTTTGGAATACGTGGATCAGTATGGCGATGAAGTCGGGATTTTGGACGGATATCCGAATAATTTGTACGATCTCCCTGAATGGGAAGCACGGATGAACGAATGGTTGTATATGTATCGTTATAATGCACTCAATGAGCTGCACCAATCCGGTTCGTTGGGATCACCTTCGGTGTTTGAAAGCATGGATACAGACCAATACCGGAAGTATCTGCCTAAATCATTGACCAGCTTTACGGTGAATCCTGAGCAGGCCCAATGGCTTAAGGATCATTTTAAAATCACTTCAGCCATGGGGTGGTCGGCTACACAGTATAATGTGAACAACATGTATGGTGAGGGTTCGCCTTTGATGCCTTACTGGTCTAATAAGGATAATCCGATTGTTCCGGCACAGGGAGTTACCAATAATAGCGGTATTGTGTTTATGAACTCGATTACGATTGATCCCATTGGATCACGCTATACAAAGGATTCCTCACGCTGGACTCTCCATCCAGGTGACCCATATGTGACTGAAACGGATGCGGCACCACAACTGTATATAGCACAGCAATATTTAGATAACCCGTATCAACGTTTAAATACGGTAAACTACATGTCTATTATTTTGGACATCAACTGGCTTGCCAAAAACCATAACATGTCTCAAATATGGGAGAGCTTTGTGAATCACTTCCCTGCTGACCGTGAGGTCGAGATTGTGGGAGTGGATGGGCTGAAACAGATTTATGAATCGTTAGCTGGATCGAATAATGATCATACGGAATTTTCGCTCATGTTTAGGGGCTCCGGCATTAAGGCAGTTATGGACTCCAATAATTCACCGGCCAATCTGCGTTACTTGTGGACTGAAAATGCTTCACAGCGGATCATTTTATCCAAGGAGGATGGAGATACGGCATGGTCCATTATTGATTTTACCGACTATACCCGAAATCCGGTTCCAAAAACACCATTCAACCTGGATAGGAACACGGATGTAAGCTATGTCACCGGAAGAAACTTCAAGCTAAAGCCTACGGCTCCGTTAACAGCAGAGGAAATTCAGCGCGTTAAGGATCGTTTGAAGGAGATTTACTTTGCAGAAGAAGTGAATTATCAGTAATTGTATGAAACGAAGAACCGAGAGCATATCGCTTTCGGTTCTTTTTGGTCTACTCGTCCTTCAGTTATACCCATTCAATAACTTGATCCGCAGGTCGCCGAGTCTTTCCACGCGGCTCATTCAGACGGTATCCAAAAGCCACCATGCAGGAAATGCCGAAATGCTCGGCATCCATGATGCCTTCTTCGGAAAGAATTTGTTCAATTTTATTTTTATTAAAACCTTCGATTGGGCAGGAGTCAACTCCGATTTGAGCTGCGGCTGTCATCATATTGCCCAGAGCGATATAGGTTTGTCGGCAACCCCACTCGAACATCGCTCTTTCATTTTCCTCCAGCCCAAAATCCGATTTCAGGAAGGCATCATATACCTTTTCTTTGCCTTGAGCCACTTCAGCAGGCAATTGCTGTACGTTTTCCATTATACCCTTGATATATTCGGATGAGGCCAACATGTCTTTAGGCATTCTGGAGAGAATGAGTACAAAATGGCTCGCTGTAGGTAGCTGTTTTTTGGCTCCCCAAGAGTACGGGAGCAGCTTCTCACGCATGGCGTTACTTTGGACGACAACGAATCTCCAGGGTTCAAAGCCGAACGAGCTGGGGGATAAACGACCTGTTTCGAGAATAAAATCGAAGTCCGAATCGCTGATTTTCTTATGGCTGTCAAATTCTTTGGTAGCATGTCTGAACTCATATGCAGATAAGATTTGATTTTTAGCAGTTGTTACGGTTTCCATAGTGTACTCACTCCTTGTGAATTTTTATTGAATTTGACGCTTACCAAGTGGCATGCTTAATATTAAAATATACATGACTGTTTTAGAAGTACGCACATTAATGTGCTGTAGTATACAAAATGATACTAGGAGGAGAATTACCTATGCGAAATCGGAAAGGCGGCTTTGGAGAATGTCCCGATGGAAAAGATCAGGCCTGCCCGGTGGAGTACACACTGGATGTGATTGGAGGCAAATGGAAAGGGATTCTCTTATATCATCTAATGTATGGAACCAAGCGGTTTAGTGAGTTTCGGCGAATCTGTCCGGGGATCACTCAGCGCATGCTGACACTACAGTTACGCGAGTTGGAAGAGGATGGTGTAGTTCACCGTGAAGTCTATCAGCAGGTTCCTCCCAAAGTCGAATATTCTCTAACCGAATTTGGAAGAACTCTGACTCCGATTATTAGCTTAATGAAGGATTGGGGAGAAGAATATAAAACCAAACATCGTTCATCAGAAAGCTGCATGGAGCCATCCAAGCCCGTCTGGTAAAGGGATGTTCATCTATCAAGAAATGAACTGGCTTGCGGGAAATTACAAAAATCTTCCCGATGTATTAGGGGATATATAGAGGTTGATGGCAGTGTATAAAGCAACTGATGAGGAGATAATAAAGCATGGAACAGAGAATGCGAGAAAGGCACAAAGAGTTTGTTACTTCGGCTTTTGAAAAAATATCCGCTCTATAAATAAATGCCAAGGCAGTAAAAAACCAGTCCAACAAGAGTCGTGTTTGGACTGGTTTTTGATTTACGATTTCGTTGTAATGACGATAGTATCTTCTTTTTGAATCCAATCTACTTTGGCCCCTAGCGTCTCGCTGATCAGCCGGAGCGGAAGATAGCCAATGCCGTTTACAGTGAAGGGAGGATTTGTGAGTTTCACAACTTTACCGTTCATCGTTGTCTGCCCGTTTTTAAGATTAATTTGCAGAGAGACGGGATTGGCTCCTGTCTTGGACTGATTAATTTCCGCTATTTTACTGTTAAAATCATAAGTGACCTCGGCCCCCAGCTTGTCAAAAACAGAACGAAGGGGAATAAACGCCTGTCCGCTCCGGGTGATAACACCGTTACTTAGCGGGACAGGTGTGCCGTTGAGGCGGACGAGAATGGGCTTTTGTACAGGAACCGGCATACTGTAGAGAAATTCATAATCCCCTATGCCAAGCTGCGCATGTTTGTTGACCCCCCAGCCCCACAGGGTTCCGTCTGTTTTTTGCATGATTACATGCCTGAAGCCTGCTTTGATGCTTTGAATATTTTGGGCAAGTAATGTAAAGTGGGCATTCGGTAATAATTTTTCTCCGTCCAAGGACGCTGCATAAACATTCCCCTCTGTGGTCAGTGCAAGAATGGAACGCTCAACGATAAAGACGTCTTTGACATCCTTTATACCTGTTAACAATACAGGGGTATTTTCGTTGTGATAGGTTGTATTATCCGAGTAACCTGTGACCGTTTCACCCCAGAACCATAACCGTCCTTGTCGATCAATCGCGAGATTGGAACCCCCATTGGTCTTAATTGTCTGGATGTCCGATAAGGCTTGAATCTGCGATGCAGATAAAGGTTCGGATGGGGTAGCATTTTTTTCAAATACCTTGGGCCATGTCCATACAGTACCGTCCTTTTTTAAGGCTATATTTTTGGAGATAGCGGTAATATCCTTTAATGATGGAACAGACTCGAAGCCCTGCAAGGACTTTGTATTTTTCCATACACTTCCGTCCTTCTTCAAGAAGATCCAGCGTTCCTCATATTGCGGTCTTTCTTCATAGTAGCTATCCAAATCTGTAACCCCGTCGATGCCGGATAGGGTTTGAAAAGGAGCAAAGTTGCCACCATTTTCGATTCGATCAGCGGATAATACGGTTCCTTCGGCGTTTAGGGCGAGCACATGATCATTCATAATACGCACGTCTATGATGTTCTGTAGTCCTTCCAGAGGAATGAATTTCACGGATTCAGAAATGTTGTTTCTTGGCACATACCAGGCGGAATGATCCTGTAAGGTAAATACCAGATCGCCTTCCTGGATTATATTCGAAAATGTTCTTACAACGTTTGGCTTATCCTCTACACGAGTCGGTACGGATTGATTATAGCCCCATAACCACAAGCTCCCATCGGATTGAATCAGACTCCCGGAATCATAGGAGCGAATACGGGACGTCGATTCAGCTCCAGCCGCCCATGCACTGGAGCTGAACAATAACAACGCGATCATACTGATTAACAGAGTACGTCTTTTCATGCGTTTTTCCTCATTTCTTCATCAATGTATATAAGGTGAAAATAACGCCTTGGAGGAATATCTCCTTATCAATAGACGAAGAATACATAGAAAAGTTTTCCAAAACACATCAATTCGAATAAAATAACCTCCAGAAACCCACGCTTAGAGTGGATGTGGAGGTTATTTTTTAGCCCGTTATTCGGCTACGCACGATCAATAAGGTTTGAGCTTTGATTTGTCCAATTTCATGGATGAGTGCAGCCGTTTTCGCTTCATAGGCGTGTTTGGCATCCAAATCTTTCAGTGAAGCAAGGTTAATGTCAACGGTCAGCAGGGCGGATTGGGCGGCAGCCTCGAACAGGATCGCGCCTATGCCGAGATCAGAAATGACATTTTTGTTGGACAGTTCCACAATACTGTAGGCACGCTGCATTCCGTCCCGACATACTTCCAGCAAACGCATCGGCACCTCAATGGCGGCGATCACCGCGGTCTGTAGGGAATGGGTACGATAGCGTTTTTCTTCGTCTGTTTCTTTGGGCAAGCGCAATGCGGTCATGTATTGTTCAAAGGATTGAATGTCTGCGGTCATCAGTTCCTCACAGCGCGCAGACAGATTTTCCATGCTATGAATCACTTCAGTGATTTGACCATGAACATGCGCGTATTTTTCTCCTTGGGAAAGGTTGGCGGTCATGGAGGTCATAGCCACGCCCAGTGCCGCTGCCAGTGCGGATACACTTCCTCCGCCGGGGGTAGGCGCTGCGCTTCCAGCTTCTTTCAGAAAATGTCGAATGGAATCATTCCACGACAGTTCACTCATGAATAAACCGCCTCTCGGGAGTATTGTTGCAGATCAATCGCTTTGAGCAGATTTTTGTACAAGATGGCAGTCGTTAATGTGCCGACACCGCCGGGAACCGGAGAAATCGCATGTACCTTTTCCCCAACGTCCGAAGCGGCATCCCCCACTATTTTTCCCTCCAGCGTCTCGTTAATTCCTGCATCCACCAGAATCAGGCCGGGATGGACCATATCCTGCGTAATCACATCAGGGCAACCGACTGCCACGAAAGCAATGTCCGCATGGCTTAAATGCTCTGCAATATCACGCGTACCTGCATGACAGGCGGTAACGGTGGCATTTTCTCTTTGCAGCATGTGAAAAAGGGGGAGTCCCACCGTCTGTCCTATGCCGACAAGGGTGACATTTTTGCCTGCCAATGTGTGACCGTAATGCTTGAGCAGCTCAATACAGGCTTGAGGCGTAGCGGGATACAATCCGGCTTCACCTGTAACGGTAGCCAGCTTGTTACCTGGGGTAATTCCATCAATATCCTTGTACGGGGCGATGGATTGTTTAATGACGGAGGCAGATAGATGCTGGGGAAGAGGCAATTCCAGCATAATACCATGTATATGGGAGGCTTCATTCAGGCTGCCGATCAGGTGAAGGAGTTCGGCTTCGCTTACATGGCGGTCAAAGGTATGAAGATGAAAGGAGATGCCTAGCTTCTCCGCTATTTTTTGCTTGGTCCGGGCGTAATAGGCAGAGGCAGGGTCGCCTTCCACCAACAGTGTTGCCAAATGAGGGCGATGCCCTTGCTGTTTCAATTGTTCTACCTTGGTACGGATCGTTGCATACACTTGCTCAGCTGCTTCTTTGGATTTCATAATGATAGCCATAGTTCGAACCTCCTCTAAATTTATCGCATAATGGAATCAACAGGGTGTTATGGTCTTTTAAAACGAAAAAAAGTATTTGCACAAGGTCGTCACGACAGACGAATCCTCTGCAAATACTTCTCCCAGGCGAACGGCACGCTTTCATTGTATGCTCCCTCGTGGTTTATTCCACTGACTTCGCCAGTCACATACAGCGTTATATATCTTATATTTTAGCAAATAATCTTCCGAAAAGAAAGCCGTGAACATTTGGCAAAGAGGTCATGTTATTTGTCTATATGACAAATGTCATACTCCCGAACTGACGTTTATGACTACATCGAACACAGGTATCCCCTTATACTGAGTTTAGATCAACATGTACGCCTGACGAGATCAAGGTACGGGCGTCATTTTATAAGGAGGATCAACATTAAGTATGACACAACTCCCATTAGCCCAATTGAAAAAAAATATGGCTCCCTATGAGAAAATAAACACGAAATCCAGCGTTCTGCAACTCATTAATACCCTGGGTCCACTGATCCTGCTATGGTATGCCGCTTATCTTAGTCTGTCGGTATCGTATTGGCTGACCCTTCCGATTACTATTATTGCTTCCGGGTTTGTTATACGAACGTTTATCATTTTTCATGATTGCGGTCATCAATCGTTCTTCAAAAGCCGCAGGCTGAATGACATTGTGGGTACGATTACAGGTGTTATTACACTTTGCCCGTATGACCAATGGAAAAATAGTCACGCGATCCACCATGCAACCAGCAGTAATCTGGACAAACGAGGTACAGGTGATATGTGGGTGCTTACGGTGGAAGAGTATGTAGAAGCTTCTGCATGGACACGACTGGCTTATCGTATATACCGGAGTCCATGGGGGATGTTCGGACTCGGTCCGATCTACACTTTTTTGATTTCCTATCGCTTTAACACAAAGAAGGCAAAACGCAAGGAAAGAATAAATACGCATGTAACGAATATATCTCTAGTTTTATTGTATGCACTGTTGTGCTGGGCTATCGGTTGGCAAGCTTTTGTTTTGGTACAGGCACCTGTTTTTTTTGTATCGGGTGCGCTCGGTATCTGGTTGTTTTACGTACAGCATCAGTTTGAGGATTCGTATTTTGAACATGATGAAGAGTGGAGCTATATTAACGCAGCCGTAGAAGGCAGTTCTTATTATAAGCTTCCTAAGGTGTTGCAATGGATTACAGGTAATATCGGTTTCCATCACGTTCATCATTTGAGTCCGAAGGTGCCGAATTACAATTTGGAGAAGGCGCATGATGCCACCCCGCAGCTTCAAAAAGCGACGACTATCACGGTGAGCACAAGTCTGCAATCTCTGAAGTTCCGGCTTTGGGATGAAAGCACGAAAACCTTTTTGACCTTTAAACAAGTGAAGCCGCTGCTCAGCAAACGTGCTGCCGTTACGAAACCCGTCCCTACACCTGTTGTGAGCACGGAAAGAAAATAACTTTGTACGAAACACGGTATGATAAGATAAGGGATATAAGCTGAATTAGTGAAATGATAAAGGGTGGGCAGGATGCAAAAATGGTATCAGATTTTTCAAAGAAATACGGGACTTAACCCTTATGTATGGGTCGTCTTTTATATCCTGCCCTTCTATTATTTTAGCTCCTCATCTACAAGCCATATTGTGCTGGGTACCGCCATTATTTTAGTGTTTTTTGCTTGTTATGTACTGGCTTTTGTCTCTCAGGGCTGGCTGATCTACTTCTGGACCAGTGTACAGATTGCGATATCCATAACCATGACGCTGTTATTCAGCTATATGTATTTTTCCATATTTATTGCTTTTCTGATTGGTAATATCAAAAGCAAGGCCGCATTCACTACACTGTATATTGTTCTGATGGTCTGTACCATTGGATTGATCAATTACGGCTTCGTAGCTCAAGATCCTGTTTTTATTAAGCAGCTTCCCTTTATTTTATTGAATCTGCTTGGTGTAATCTTGATTCCGATAACCACTTTTAACCGAAATAAAAGTGATCGGCTGCAAGTGCAATTGGAGGATGCCAATAAGAAAATATCGGAATTGATTAAGCTGGAGGAGCGGCAAAGAATTGCGCGCGACCTGCATGATACTCTCGGTCAGAAGCTGTCACTCATCGGACTGAAAAGTGATTTGGCTGGCAAGCTGATGGATCAGTACCCAGAGCGGGCTCACGCTGAAATTAACGATGTTCGTCTTACGGCGAGAAGTGCGTTAAAAGAAGTGCGGGAAATGGTCACTCAGATGCGAGGTATGCGATTAGAGGATGAATTACTGCGTATTCGGCAGATTTTAAAGGCTGCTCACATTGAATTCACCTTGGAGGGTGACCCAAAGCTGGAGCATACGTCTTTGATGAACGAGAATGTGCTTAGTATGTGCATGAAAGAGGCGGTGACCAATGTGGTGAAGCACAGTGGCGCTACAGCCTGCTCCATTACCATTGAGCCGTCTCGTAAGGAGCTAACCCTTCGGGTTCAGGACAATGGAGTCGGCGTTACGGGAGAAAGTGAGGCCTTTCGGGGGAATGGTCTGAAAGGGATGAAGGAAAGGCTCGAATTTGTGAACGGCTGTATGGAACTGCGTTCAGATCAGGGAACGGCCCTGATCATTAAAGTGCCGAATATCACTAAAAAGCCAAATGAGGAGGTGGGGCCATGATTCGAATCGTCATTGCGGAAGACCAGCGTATGCTGCTGGGTGCTTTGGCCTCCCTGCTGGACTTGGAAGAGGACATGAAAGTAGTCGGAAAAGCAAGCAACGGGGAAGAGGCTTTAGAACTGGTCAAGCTGCATCAGCCGGATATATGCATCATGGATATCGAAATGCCAATCAAAAGCGGATTGGATGCGGCTGAGGAACTTAAGGGCTTGAATTGCAAGGTGCTGATTCTGACCACGTTTGCCCGTCCCGGATATTTTGAACGGGCCATCAAGGCAGGTACGCACGGTTATCTGCTCAAGGACAGTCCCAGTGAAGAACTGGCTTCTTCGATTCGAAGTATTATGGCAGGCCGCCGCATTTATGCTCCGGAGCTGGTCGATGATGCTTATGCCGAAGTTAACCCGCTGACCGAGCGTGAGAAGACCGTCTTGGCGCTCATTGCTGACGGGAAGAACACCAAAGAGATTGCCGGTGAGCTGTACCTGACGACAGGGACGGTGCGCAATTACATTTCAGTCATTCTGGATAAGCTGGGTGTCAGCAACCGGATTGAGGCGATTACGCGCTTTAATGAAAAAGGCTGGTTTAAATAAACGGCAGACAGAAATGTCCAAGGAGAAACAGGGTAGCTATGAAGGAAGACATAGCTACCCTGTTTTGTTGTTTTATTCGCAGATTTGATATGCCTTTAGCCTACTTCCTTGTGATACAATAGGATAGCTGTCCATGGGATGGACCGGAGTACAAGGAGGAACGGAACCACATGAAACAAGCCCCATTTATAGCTGTTGAAGGGCCGATCGGAGCAGGAAAAACGACTTTGGCTTCGATGCTTTCAACGGAGTTGCATATGCCGATTATTAAAGAGATTGTTGAGGAGAACCCGTTTCTCGATAAATTTTATCAAAATATAGATGAGTGGAGCTTCCAACTGGAAATGTTCTTTCTCTGCAATCGGTACAAGCAACTGGAGGATACCGGCCTGCAATATATCGAGAAGGCACAGCCTGTTATTTCCGACTATCATATTTATAAAAACCTCATTTTTGCTGAGCGGACCCTAAAGGGTGTGAAGCTTAAAAAATATCGCCAAATCTATCATCTGCTCACCGACGATATGCCTAAGCCGGACGTGATCATCTACATTAAAGCCGATCTGGATACGTTGCTGGGCAGAATTCGTAAACGGGCGCGCTCCTTTGAACAGGAGATGGACCCGGCCTATCTAGAGCAACTTATTATCGATTATGATAAAGGCATACAATTCCTCGCCGAACAGGCTCCTTTTCCCAAGATATTGACCGTTAACGGGAATGAGATTGATTTTGTAGAAAACCGAGCACAATTTGAACTGATTGTTTCCGATGTAAAGGAGCTTATACAATGAATAATTACAACATCCCCGCAAATGCCCTGATTACGGTAGCGGGTACGGTAGGTGTGGGTAAATCCACGCTGACGGGCGCTCTGGCTGAACGCCTGGGCTTTAAAACCTCACTGGAAAAGGTAGATCATAATCCATATCTGGAGAAGTTTTATCACGATTTCGAAAGATGGAGCTTTCATCTGCAAATTTATTTTCTGGCCGAGCGCTTCAAGGAGCAAAAAAACATCTTCTTGTCCGGTGGAGGCTTTGTGCAGGACCGTTCGATTTATGAGGACACAGGAATTTTTGCGAAAATGCATGCCGATCAGGGGACGATGAACCCTACAGATTATGAAACGTATACCAGTCTGTTTGAGGCGATGGTGATGACGCCATTTTTCCCGCACCCGGATGTACTGGTCTATCTGGAAGGCAGCTTGCCATCCATACTGAGCCGGATCGAGGAGCGCGGTCGTGAAATGGAGATTCAGACAGAGCGATCTTATTGGGAGCAAATGTATCGCAGGTATTCCAACTGGATCAACGAGTTCGATGCCTGTCCTGTGCTGCGTCTGAACATTGATGAATATGACGTGCATGACCCAGCTTCCATGGATGCCATTTTGGTAGAGGTAGGCAAGGTAATTTCTAAAAGATAGAGGTATAAAACCCAATAAACATACAAGGACTGTGGTACAATCAGAGATGAACTTGGCTGATGACCGCAGTCTTTTTGTGTCGAATAGAGATTATTTCCAAGGACGAAGTATGCTTAACTGTATAGTGGACAAGCTTAAGCTAGAATGCGAGAATAGATACATATATTAAATGTAAATGACTCACGGGGAAGGATGGGATACTGTGATACGTTTTGGTATTGTTGGAACAAACTGGATAACGGAGAGGTTTATTCAAGCCGCGGTAGAGACGGATGAATTTGCCCTGACGGCGGTGTACTCACGAACAGAGGATAAAGGCAAAGCTTTTGCTGCCAAGAACAACAGCCATCCGGAGGTATTTACAGACTTGGAGCAAATGGCTGCAAGTGATCAGGTGGATGCCGTATACATTGCCAGTCCCAACTCCTTGCATGCGGAGCAGGCGATTGTGTGTATGAATCACGGAAAGCACGTACTGTGTGAGAAGCCGTTTGCCTCCAATGCAACGGAGGTGCAGAGCATGATTGAGGCTGCGCGCAACAATGATGTTTTGCTAATGGAGGCCATTAAATCTACGCTTATGCCAAACTTTAAAATTGTTAAAGACCATATGTATAAAATAGGCCGTGTTAGGCGCTATTTTGCAAGTTATTGTCAATATTCATCACGTTTTGATGCTTTTAAGCAAGGAAAAGTGTTGAATGCCTTTAATCCGGCTTTTTCGAATGGCTCATTGATGGACCTTGGGATTTATTGCCTGTATCCTATGGTGGCATTGTTCGGCAAACCGGAGGAAGTTCGCGCGGTTGGCGTGCTCTTGTCCTCTGGTGTAGATGGGGAAGGAAGCATTGCTATGCGATATCCGGATATGGATGCCGTCGTGATGCATTCCAAAATTACCGATTCATATTTACCTGCCGAAATTCAGGGTGAAAATGGAACGATGGTGATTGATAAAATCAGCCAACCGTATGAGGTGAAAATTCATTATCGGGACGGCACGATTGAGGATTTGACGAAAGCACAGACGCGCGAACCGATGTATTATGAAATTCAGGAGTTTATTGATCTGATTAAAAGCGGAGAACGCAATAGCTCCATTAACTCACTGGAATGTTCACTCGCAGTCGCCGAAGTGATGGAGGATGCAAGACAGCAGATTGGCCTTCGATTTGAAGCGGATTTGAAAAATACGTCTGCACATTAGTTGGTTTGTGATTTAACGATACCCTAGAACAGGGAAACAGGGCTGCCGGTTTTGCAAACTTTGCAAACATCCGGTCGGCCCTATTTGGTTTTATATGCGCAAAAGTGTAAGCTGCTGTGATCTCATCGCTCATACGGTGGATTTCGGGAAGCGGCTGGCTCTGCCAAGGGAGAGGGGCCTTAGTATGAATAGCATAAAAGGATATCCTGCAGTCTTGTTGGCTGCATGGATATCCTTTTCATTCTCTTAGGGCACGTCTGCTGTTGTGCTTGTAATACTTACGCCCTGTTCGGAAGCTGGTAAAACGTACATAATGCTATTAACAGGTTTAACGTTTAAATGTTGTCCACATGATGAACGGAGCGTTCATTTTGAACATTGCCGGTATTCAATAAATCGCCAGGTTCAATAAGAGCAACATAAGCCTCTTCTTCTGCAAAAGGCATATGCTCTACGCCTTTAGGGATAACCACCATTTCACCTTCGTTCAGGTGTATATCCTTATCGCGTAGTTTTATAGTCAATTTCCCTTTAATGACAAGGAATAATTCGTCGGATTCATCATGGTGATGCCATAGAAATTCACCTTTGACTTTAACGATTTTAACGGCTGAATCATTTACATTGGCAACGATGCGGGGGCTGTAATATTCTTGAATCTGATCAAATTTGGACAACAAATTTACCTTTTCAATCATGAAAGATCCCTCCTCTAGTAGATGCTGCAATAGTATAACAGAGAGACGGATAAGTAGCTAGAAATTTCCACGCAAATATAGGGGGCTGAAACGATGGCTTATCAAGAAATCAACGGAGTGCGCGTGTGGGGAGTACCTGATTCAGGGGCGTTATCTCAAGCCCGTACTTGTGCAGAGAACGGTAATGTGATTCAAGCACTGCTAATGGCGGATCATCATAAAGGCTACAGTCAGCCGATTGGCGGCGTGATGGTATATGACGGACAAATTTCACCTTCGGGTGTCGGGTATGATATCGGATGCGGAAACAAGGCGGTTAGAACCAAGCTGTCCGCAGCAGATATTTTGCCACGTATTTCATCCATTATGGATGAGATTGCACGTCATATTTCCTTTGGCGTAGGCCGTGTAAATGCGGTTCAGGTCGATCATGAGCTGTTTGATGACCCGGATTGGACAGTATATGCTGCGATTGGGAAACAGGAGCATGACAAGCTGAAATCCTTGGCGAGAGACCAGTTGGGTACGGTGGGGAGTGGTAATCATTTTGTGGATGTATTCGTGGAGGAAGCGACAGATCAGGTCTGGATTGCGAATCATTTTGGAAGCCGGGGCTTTGGGCACAAAACTGCAAGCGGATTTCTAAACTTGGCGGCAGGACGGGAGTTTCTCGGAAAAGCGCTGGGAGAGCATATGGATCAACCGCCAGTCCTGCTGGACATGAATAGTGAGTTGGGGGATATGTACTACCGTGCGATGCGGCTTGCCGGACGTTATGCTTATGCGGGACGGGATTATGTTATAGATCAGGTGCTTGGTATAATGGGCACCGAAGCGGACTTTGCTGTGCATAATCACCATAATTACGCTTGGAAAGAGCGGCATGATGGACGTGATACGATTGTGGTCCGCAAAGGTGCTACTCCCTCGGCTCCTGGTCAAACGGGTTTTATTGGCGGAAGCATGGGCGATATTTCGGTGATTGTACGCGGGAAGGATACGGTAGAAAATTCCGATTCCTACTATAGTACAGTTCATGGTGCAGGACGCATTATGAGCCGTACGCAGGCAGCCGGTAAAATGAACTGGAAAACCCGTACGCGCAGCGGCGGGCAGATTACGGACTTGCAGATGAAGGAGGCCGTACAGGACTATGGTGTCGAGCTGCGCGGAGCGGGTACGGATGAAAGTCCGTTCGTTTACCGCAAGCTGCGCGAGGTGCTGGACGCTCATGCTGAGACGGTGGAGGTTCTGCATGAGCTCAAGCCTATTGGAGTATGTATGGCGGGGGCGAATGAGTTCGATCCGTATAAGGACTAATGAAAAGATTTAGTATTATAGTAACTTTAAGTCTTACAGTCGGTCCGCAAACAGCTGTTCTTTGATATAAGAGACCGGCATTTCCTGGCCTGTCCACAGCTCGAAAGCAAGTGCGCCCTGCCACAGCATCATGCCCAGACCGTTAATGGCTGTTGCACCTACGGATTCGGCTTGTTCCATCAACTTGGATTTAGCCGGGCTGTATGATACATCTTCAAGCACGCTTTTTCCTTCCAGTGGTTTCATGCTGGCTATTATTGTGAATGTGTTGGGTATCGTGCTGGAAACGGAATAGTAGGGCAGGCTGAACCTAATCATCAGCAGGCTTATTCAGAATGCGTTATACTATGAAATATTGTAAATGCTCGACTTAAAACTGTGATTTGGGAGTGAGTAAGATATGGTAAAAATCGTTAAGGTGAAAAATGTTCTGATCGGTGAAGGCGCGCCTAAAATCTGTGTTCCGATGGTGGGAGAAACGTTGGAGCAACTGAAGGAAGAGGCTGCCCATTTGCGTACACTCGACCTGGATATCGTGGAGTGGAGAGTCGATTTTTTCGAGCATGTAGAGGATTTGGAGAAGGTGAAGGCTGCCTTGATTGAAATCCGGTCCATCTTGGCGAATATTCCGCTCGTCTTTACGTTCCGCAGCGCCCGGGAAGGCGGGGAAAAGGAAATCAGTACGGCGAGTTATGTGGAGTTGAACCGCACGGCAGCCGAAACGGGACAGGTAGATATCATTGATGTGGAGCTTTTTAATGACGAAGCCGATGTGAAGGCGCTGGTGGAAGCTGCGCATAAGCATAACGTATCTGTGATTATATCCAACCACGATTTCCAGAAGACACCCCCGAAGGAGGAAATCGTATCCCGGTTGCGTAAGGCGCAGGAGTTGGGAGGCGATCTGCCTAAAATAGCGGTCATGCCGACAAGTACGGCCGATGTGCTGACCTTGCTGGATGCCACGCGTACCATGGCAGAGGAATATGCAGACCGGCCTATTATTACGATGTCGATGGCAGGAAAAGGTGTCGTGAGCCGTCTGACCGGAGAGCTGTTTGGTTCGGCTTTAACCTTTGGTGCCGCTAAGAAAGCTTCCGCGCCGGGGCAGATACCTGTCACTGAACTGAGAGAGATATTGACGGTACTGCATAGTCATTCTTAAAAGACGCATGGCATTACTGCCAGCAAGCAAGGTATCCGCAGTGAACAAAAAAGGAAGGCCCCCATGTGATAAGCATGCTGGAGCCCTCCTTTTTGTAACTCTAATTCAATCCCCGAGTAGGTTCATACAACTCCCAACCCAGATTTAGAGTTTGGATAATATAGTCTGCGACTTCTTCCGCATCCAACTGATCCGTATCGATCTTGGAGTGATTCACCGCGTAAATGTCCTGTCTGGAACGGAAAAGAGCTTCGATTTCCTCCAAATTCTTGTTTTGCAGATTGGGACGGGTATCGATGAGCATCTTGAGTCGATCCTTCCAGGATTCCCAATTTAAATCTAAAAAGAAGACGATAGATGAAGCCAAACAAGCCTGTTTAACCTCTTCTTGTAAAAAAGCACCGCCGCCAATCGAAATGACTTTCAAGCGGGTATTGCTGCTAAGTTTGAGAATATGGTCTTTTTCAATCTCGCGGAAACCTTTTTCTCCATATGTTTTGAAAATTTCTGTTGTCGGCATGTTGTACTCTTGTTCAATCTCCTGATCAATATCCACAAAGTCCCGATACAGCTTGCGCGCGAGATGGGAACCGATCGTTGTTTTGCCTACACCCATAAAGCCAATGAGCACAATATTCTGTTCTCTTAATGGAATCTCTCTCTTGTTTTGCACTATAACCACTCTTTTCTCACCAGTAATGTTGAGATGTAACGCTTCAAAGCACTAAATACATTATACGTTCATCAAACGTGTCATTCAATAGTATAGATCACATCAAAAACGAGGTATAGGACGAAAAAGGTTCTGATTACCATTTCACAGACGTGTGTCGGTCAATGGGTTCATTGTACGAAGGTGGTGATACGTGTCCAACAGTTCGCTTGGGTCTGATGAGACAAGCCGGGCTTCGTTCAGAACGAGTACTGTGATATGATCGTGCTATTACATTTTATACAAAAAAGTTGGGAAGCTATGAATCTATTTCATCCATATGTGAATGTTGACGGTACTTTGAATGATACGCAGGTATGGAGTCGGGAAGTTTTATATACAGGTACAAATGGTCGGCATGTTGAACGTTTTTACGTGTCACCTTCTGAGAGCTATGTGTTCAAGCCGTTAACCAATGATGAGCAAGAAGGCCGAGAGAGATGGGTGTATGAGCATGTACTTCCTTCACTACCGACGGTTTATCCCCGCTTGCTTGCCTGGTCTGATTCGGGGGAAGATGGCAGTGGGGAGTGGATGATTTTTGAGGACCTTGGTCCATTAGATCATCTGCATGATGAAGAAGTCATGTTGCAAGCGGTTGGACTTGTAGCAGGGTGGCATGCTTTGCCAACGGATCGTTTTACCGGAATTACACTGCGAGGACCGAAGCCGCTTATTCAAGATTTGGTTGCTGAGCTGTACATACGTCAGCTTGATGTGTTGAAGCTTTGCAGCTCGTTAGGAGTTCCTAAACAGCAGGTGCAGCGTATGTATGCACAGTTGGAGCAGTTCACTTTTTCACCGCAGCTTGTGCTGTCTCATGGTGACCTTCATCCGGGAAACTATGCGCTAAGTGGGGAACGGCTGATGGTGCTGGATTGGGAGCATACCCATTTGAACACACCGCTTTGGGATGTGTATCATCTGATCGACATGTCCCATCCGTTGTTTCCCCGGCGTATGACGTCCGACTTGCGAATTTGCTTGCTGGACAGGTATTTGGAGCAGATGGAGCTGCTGGGAGCAGGACTGGAGCGGGGCACATTTATGCAAGAATACAGCATGTTTGCCGTGGTTTTTTCACTGTGGATGCTGTTGTTAATTGAAAGTGATTTGCGAAAGATCGGAACGAAATTGCATATAAACGGTGATAAATGGTCAAAAGAGCAATTAGAAGCCCAACGGGGCGAGGCGTTAGCCTGCTTGAACCAATGCGCAGCGATGCTGGAATGGGGACAAGCCAGATGGTGTAAATCAAGAGCTTGAATTACAGAGTGTGTACAGATCGTAAACAAGGGTGGGGACATACATGAAAAAAGTCGGTTTGGTCATGAGAAAAATACAGTTTGCCGAAGCGCAGGGGCCGCGTATTTTTGCGGAACGTCTGAAGCAGATCGGGCTGGAGCTGGGCGTGGACATCGTATTTGTGTCACCGAAGCGCCATGTCAGCAGCCATGATTGGCTTCCAGGCTATGAGCATGAAAAGGGCGATCTGGTCAATTATGACGTGGTACTCGACCAGCTTCATGAGCAGCAGATTGAGCATGTTATTTATACGGTATCCGGCTTTACATATTTGAATATGTTTTTTAAAAAAAGTGTGCTTTTTCCGCACAGTTTTCCGGACCCGGCGCTTACTGGATATGAGATGATGAAGCCTTTTTATCAGATTGTGGACAAGGCTATTGTACAGACTGATTTTCTCAAGCAGGAGATGGCATCCAAATTTGGTGTAACGGATGTGACAGTTATCCCGATTGGGTTTAATGAGCGGCTGGTGGAAAAGCATTTTAACCCGTCGCAGGTGGTGGAGAATCGGGTGATGTGGATCGGAAGGGATGAAGAGAATCGGCGTCCTGATCTGGTACTGGAGTATGCGCGGCATAATCCCGATAAGGAAGTTTACATGGTGTTTGGCGGGGAACGCTACAAGGAAAGCATGAAGAAGTACGATATCCCTGACAATGTGAAGCTTCAATTTGCGTTGACGCAGGATGAGGTATTCGCGCTGATGAATACGGCCAAAGTATACTGGAGCTGCTCCAAATTCGACACGTTCGCAATGCCGCTGACCGAAGCACTCGCTATGGGTAAAATCGTCGTGAAGCCTGAGCATCCTTGCTACGGACATATCAGCTCCACGCACTCTTTTTCGGGCAATGAGAAAAACTGGTTCGAGCTGGTCAATATGGCTGCCGCCTCACCTCGTCGGGTTTCCACGGAAAATCAGTCGTATGCCATGGAGAAGTTTTCGAGCAAGGTGATGAAGCAGGGGTATCAGGACTTTTTTGAGAATTGGTTAAGCTGAGCAGGTAACGTCGCAGTACTTAAAAGCCATCGTTTGAATAAGTAAAAGGAAGAGGGGGTTACCCTCTCCTGCGACCTGTGAGCAGCATCAGCAGTACCTTCGTATTAAACAGGCTTCGGACTTCTTGTTTGAGACTGGAAGGCTTGTCCTGATGAGTGTTAGGCAGTATATCATTAGAAACCACATCTGGCGACCCATTTGCAAAAGTTTTACATACTAAGCAGATAAGATTTATGTATTTTACAAAGACGGCAGGTATAAGCGGGTTAAATATGTTATTTTTATAATATGGACTTATCCAAGGAGGATACAATAATGACGCTTAAAGTGGTACATAGTATTACAGATTTAATTGGAGATACGCCTTGTGTGCGGCTTCAACGGTTAACCGGACCGCAGGATGCGGAAGTGTATGTGAAGCTGGAATACTTTAATCCCAGCGGCAGTGTTAAGGATCGGGCGGCGGGTAATTTGATTGACGAGGCGGAAAAGGCTGGACACTTAAAGCCGGGTGGAACCATTATTGAGCCGACCAGTGGCAACACGGGGATCGGTTTGGCGATGAATGCGGCTGCCCGAGGCTACCGTGCGATTTTGGTGATGCCGTCGAATATGACGAGGGAACGAATCAATATTTTAAAAGCGTATGGGGCTGAGGTTGTGCTGACACCACCGGAAGAACGGATGTCAGGAGCGATTCGCAAGGCGCTGGAACTGGGGGCTGAGATTGAAGGGAGCTTTATCCCACATCAATTTGAAAACGAGGCCAACCCGGATATCCACCGTACGACGACTGCACTTGAAATTTTGGAGCAGACGGAAGGCAAGCTGGACGTGTTCGTCGCTTCTTCGGGAACGGGCGGTACGATTACGGGAACGGGTGAGGTGCTGCGCCAGCATTTGCCGGATCTGCGGGTTGTCGTGGTAGAGCCAAAGGGTTCGCCAGTGCTGTCAGGGGGCAAGCCTGGTCCGCATAAGCTGGTTGGTACTAGCCCAGGATTCGTTCCTGCCGTACTGAATACGGATATTTATGACGAAATCATACAGGTTTCGGATGAGGATGCGATTGCAATGACACGGGCCATTGCTGCTCAGGAAGGAATTCTCGTCGGACCCTCCAGCGGAGCTACAATATGGACGGCAATTCAGGAAGCTCGGCGCTTGGGACCGGGCAAACGGGTGCTTTGTATTGCCCCGGATACAGGAGAGCGTTATTTGAGCATGGGGATTTTTGGATAAAAAAGGTGCGATTCGGGGCACATCGTTATACACGACCACATGTAGGTGGTAAAATAGTAGATGGTAACGGTTTCATAGGTTGATATCATGTGGGATGATGAAGGAATATTCTGGAGAAGTAAAGGAGGAGCAGCATGAAGATTATGCCTTTACAGAAACGTGGAATCTCCGATAGTCGTCTGTGGAGTCTGTGGATGGTATTCTGAAGCGTCTGGGCACCGAATATTTGGACATCCTGCTGCTGCATCGTCCCGATCCTCTGGTAGAGCCGGAAGAAGTGGCGGAGGCGTTCAGCAAGCTCAAGGAATCCGGTAAAGTACGGCATTTTGGCGTTTCCAATATGAATAGGCCCGCCCTTTGTCTTATGGACAGAGTGCGGGCTTTTTTTATTGGACGTATTCATATTTTTCCAGTGGCTAATCCTCTTCGTATCTTGCAAGTGCCCTGGCGGTTGTTTCCTTCATTCGGGAAATGAGCCGGGAGCCTTGGACGACCTTGACGCGTTTGCCGAGGAAACGGATTTTGGACAGTACATATTCATCTTCGTCTGCCTGAAAAGTGAGCGTAATGCGATAGGTATCCGCATCCTGAATATACTCTACTTCTTTCTCAAAGCAGGAAAAGGCGTATAAAATACGGGACATTTCCCCGTTGTAGACAGGAATAATTTCGATGATGCCCTGTTCTTTGCGTGATTCCAGAATACCGAGTATACGTTGGGTGAATTTTTCGGTCTCTTCAGGTGGAATTTCCTCTTCGGTGATGGTTACGATGCTGGACAGCTTGGTGGACATCAGCGCACGGTGTCTGCGATTGTACCAAAGCAGGCTCCATTCCTTTTTGACCATGGAAAATTCCAGTTTATACGGAAAGCCGGACATACGCTCATGAACACGTCCGTTGCGCATTCTGTAGCTCATACAGATACCTGAGCGTGACCGCAGGATGGGACGCAATATACGCAGGAGCGGATGATAGACCGGGGAGGCAGGGATGCCGGCCTTTTCCCTCAAGCTGCCATCGACCTCCAGCGGCTCGTCATCTGCGAGCATCAGCCGAAGCTTATCGAGCGTAGACGGGGTAAAGGCTTCTGCCGACGCCCGATCTGCCAGCATGGACTGGAGCCAGATTCTTTCCTGCGATGTAGTAGCAAAAGCGCCCGATTCATCCAGCCGCGAGACGATCTGGTAGTTAAATATTTTCTCGAATAGGCTCATAATAGGCTTGAAGCTCCTTCCATTCCTGCTTGAATTCCTGACGCAGCCGCTTGGGTTCCAATACCTCACAGCTTGATCCAAAGCTGCGCAGCCATGGTTTAATCTCGGTGATTCCGTTCACTGTAATTTCATAGATAAAGGATTCACCTTCTTCCTCCGTGATCGTTCCCCATTGTCCCTGCAACAGCACACGTTCCCGAATAAAGTTGCGTTTGGCACCTTCGGGATTGAAAAAACGTACCCGCACCTTCACGGTGCGCCCGGTATCCACAAGCCAGCTATACCGCGTTCTTTCTTCCAACACGGCCAGCAGGTCGGCAAAACGCTTCTCCGACACGGGTTCGCCCTCCGCCAATTGTGTCATGCCCTCCATGCGGAACTTCATGATTCCTTTGCCGCCCACCTGACCCAGCACATACCAACGCCCGTATTGATGATCATAGATGACTTGCAAGGGGAGAATGGTGTGTTCATGGCCTTCGGTTTCTTTTTCAAACAGCGGATTTGTGTTCTGTGACCCGTAAATGCTTCGTTTGGCCGCCGAAAAGTACAAAAAAGTCACACAACGACGTTGTCGAATGGCATGAAGAAGCGGATGAACATGCGCCTCATCCAGAATACGCGAGTGATAGTGGTATTTGTATAAAAAAGGTTCCACCATCTCCTGATCTCCGGTTTGACGACGCATAGCTTTTTTTAAATGATCGCGCAGCAGATATCCCTGTACAGAGGGGAGGTGCGTATTCGCCATAATGTTCACAAAGTCATACAGGTCCAGTAATTCCTCGTCCGTCAGTCCAGTGACCAGATCGTTGCGGACAGCATAGCGGTAAGGTCTGCCGCCGGGCTCCTTGCGAACCACGCCAACTTCGACCAGATATTTCAGGTCCGAACGAATCGTTTTCTCATCCGGTAGCGCACTGTCGGGAGGCAGCCCGTCGTAGCAGGCATCCAGCAGCTCCATGGTGGTCAACGGTTGTGACTGTAGCGCTGTCAGCAGAAGGGCCAGGCGGACGCTTTCCGACTCCTTGAGCGATTTGGCCCGAAACAGGAATAGCAGTAGTGGATCAGCGGATTCATAGTAGTTGAAGCGCAGCATTTCATTGAAGTCATGTCCTTGCTCCGCTGGTAACTGCTGCTGTACGGATTGAACGATTTCTTTGAGACGCCGGATTGTTTTATCAAAGGTATGTACGGAAATGCCCAGTCTGTCTGCAAATTGCTGCCGATTATAAGCGCCGCTCGTCAGTGTCAGCATGCGCAGAAATTGAATTTCTTTATCAAAGCTCTCTCTCGCCATGGCGGATTCCCCGTTTCTGTTGCCGTTCTCCGAAAATAAGTATCCCTTTATTCTAACAGGGAAGAGATGCAGGAAAAAGGGAATTTATTCATCTTTGTAATACTTTCGCCATGTTCGCGGCAAGCAAAATATAGGATGATATACATACCAAGTAGAATCCGTCAGCCAAGACGGGGCGTAGAATGAATGAGGAGCATTCAGGAAATATCAAGGTATAAAAGGGCGGTTAGGGAGGGAATAGCATGACAGATATAAAACATGAGCGGGATTCAATCAGACCGGAAATGCGTGAAACGATATTGCAGGAGCTGCGCGTTTTGGAGCAGGAGGAGCAGGTGCGGATTGTATATGCCTGTGAATCAGGCAGTCGGGCGTGGGGATTTCCTTCACAGGATAGTGACTATGATGTACGTTTTATTTATGTAAGGCCGGTGGAGTGGTATTTGTCCATTTTTGATAAACGGGATGTGATTGAGCGTCCGATCAGCGATTTGCTGGATATCAACGGCTGGGATTTGAAAAAGGCGCTCAGTCTGTTTCGCAAGTCCAATCCGCCTTTGCTGGAATGGTTGCAATCCCCGATTCCCTATCTGGAGCCATATTCAGTGGCAGAGCAAATTCGCGCTATATCGCCGTTAACTTTTTCGCCTAAGTCCTGTATGTATCACTATCTGAATATGGCGCGGGGGAACTATCGGGATTATCTGCAAGGAGAACAGGTGAAGATTAAAAAATATTTTTACGTGCTGCGCCCGTTGCTGGCCTGTGGCTGGATTGAACGCTATAACAGCATGCCTCCGATGGAATTCGAGGACTTGCTGGAGGAATTAATTCCGGCAGATACAGAGCTTTATCAGGTGATCGGACATTTGCTGCAACGTAAAAAAGCGGGCGAGGAACTGGATATTGAGCCACAGCTTTCTGTGGTCAATGATTATATCCAGCAGCAAATGGCTTATTTTGAACAAATGGCACCTTTACTCCGTCATATGGAGGGTGGACGTGATCAGCAACTGGATGATTTGTTCCGTGCTGCGGTGAAGGAAGTATGGCAAGCCGAACTGTAAAGACTGGTTCGTTGACTATGAATTGGGAGAAATAGTGGTATGGGAATATGATCCGAGATTATAGTTTTATAAAGGAGGAACTGAAATGGGCACGTCACTGATTGATATTGGTGTGAATCTGATGCATCGTTCGTTTCATGAGGATCGGGAGCAGGTGGTGGAGAGAGCGGCAGTCGAAGGGATTACACCGCTGATTATTACCGGGACAAGTGTCCGCAGCAGCCGGGAGGCTTCTCAGTATGCGGCACGTTACCCCGGCAAGCTGTATGCGACGGCTGGTGTGCATCCCCATGATGCAAAAGGCTGTACCCCGGATACGATTCAACAGCTCCGTAAGCTGGCGGGTCAGCCGCAGGTCGTAGCCATCGGGGAATGCGGGCTGGATTATAACCGCGATTTTTCTCCGCGTGATGTGCAGCGCCAATGGTTTGGGGAACAGATTAATCTGGCTGGCGAGCTGAAAATGCCGTTATTTTTGCATGAGCGGGATGCGCATGAGGATTTTGCGGCTATGCTGCGGGAGCATTATGGGCTGGTAGATAAGGCGGTGGTGCATTGCTTTACCGGAACCGCACAGGAGCTGCACACGTATGTAGACATGGGATTGTACATCGGTATTACAGGCTGGATCTGCGACGAACGGCGCGGCAAGCATTTGCGTGAACTGGTCAGGGATATTCCGCTGGACCGTCTGATGATTGAAACAGATGCTCCATTTCTCACCCCGCGTAATTTACCTGTAAAGCCGAAGGAAGGGCGCAATGAGCCGATCTATCTCGCACATATTGCCGCTACGGTTGCAGAATGTACAGGTCGAAGCATCATGGAGATCGAAATCGCCACGACGGAGACGGCAAAACGTTTTTTCGGATTATCTGTAGAAGAATAAATGGTTATTGAAACCAATATTAGGATTGTCAAAGCAATAGATGTGGTGTACATTATAGTGAATTAAAAAGCATTGTCGGGAGCTTGAGAAAGTCAGGCTGAGAGGGTGGCCCTTGCCATCGACCGTGAAATCTGATCTGGGTAATGCCAGCGTAGAGAAACCTAGAGCACTATACAGGAATGCCGCTTGTTTTGCGGTTGTCGATAGATTCGGTTCATATCTTATAATCAAGCTAGACGGCTGCGCTTAGGCTACTGGTTGTATGAGGCATATCGACGAATGATGTTTTGTATGGTGATCCACCTTTTACTGCGCATAAAGCTTGCCTGGAGATTCAGCTCCGGACAAGCTTTTTTTCATGGCCACGAGGCCCATTTTAAGGGAAAAGGGGAGTACATCACAATGAATACTGCTGTAAAAGCGTCTAAAGGATTGAAGCTGACGGATATTTTGGTCACGATTGTGATCGCCGTCGTGTTCGGGTTGGTCTATAAAATATGGGGGCCTGCGTATGATCTGGTGAAACCGCTTGGGCTGAACGCCGAGCAATTGGTGTATGGCATGTGGTTTATGGCGGGCACATTCGCATACCTTATTATCCGCAAGCCGGGAGTTGCGATTTTGGCAGAGGTCGCAGCGGCAACGGTCAGTGCTTTTTTGGGAAGTGAATGGGGGATGTCTACCTTGTACTACGGCTTGCTGCAAGGATTGGGAGCAGAGCTGTTCTTTGCGGTTTTTCTGTACCGGAACGCCAACCTGTGGGTCGCTTCGCTGGCTGCGGCTGGATCGGCTATCGTCTCTCTGATTTTAGACTTCAGTTACGGGTATATTGATCAGCTTTCGACCTGGAACTATGTTTTGTATGTTGGATTCCGGATGATTGGCAGTATTGTGATTGCCGGGGTGTTCGCGTTCTATCTGGCTAAGGCGCTGGAAGTCACCGGAGTGACACGTACCTTAAGACCAGCAACGGAACAGGATTACAAGGGGCTGGACTAATGAGTTTATTTGCCGAAGATGTGGTGGCGTCGGTCACTCGTCTTCGTTTGAAATTTCCCGGTGAGCAGGAGCTGCTTTTTCACAATATGTCTGTATCCGTCTGCAAGGGGGAAAAGCTGCTGCTGCTCGGACCAAGCGGATGCGGTAAATCAACGCTGCTCCAGGTGATGAGCGGTCTGATTCCACGCACGATAGAAGTGCCGATGAAATGTGATGCTGCTGTCATTCCGGCGCGTGCGGGTGTCGTATTTCAAGATCCGGATACGCAGTTTTGTATGTCGTATGCGGACGAGGAACTGGCTTTTGTATTGGAAAATAATCAGGTTCCCCGGGAGCAAATGCCTTCTCGTATCCGCGAGCTGCTGACGCAGGTCGGTCTTTCGACGGATGAAATACATATGCCGATTGGCAGCATGTCTCAGGGCATGAAGCAACGGCTGGCGATTGCGTCTGTGCTGGCGATGGAGCCGAAGGTGCTTTTTCTGGATGAGCCGACGGCTTTGCTGGATGAAGAAGGCACCACACAGGTGTGGGATACGATTCGCCACATTTCGGCAGATCAGACGCTAGTGATTGTGGAGCATAAAATTAATGAAATTGTCCTTGATGTGGACCGGATTGTGGTGCTTTCTGCTCAAGGGGAAATCATGGCGGACGGGACTGCGGAGGAGGTATTTCATAAGCATCGGCAGGCGTTGTCTGATTATGGTGTCTGGTATCCGGGCGTATGGGATGAGGCATCTTCACCACGTTGGAGTGAACAAGGGGCACAGGAGCATGGAGTGGGGAATGACTGCGGGGTGTTCATCTTGGCAGCGGGTACTCCTATACTGGAGCTGAAGCATTTCAGCGGTCTTCGGGGTTCGAACTCAGTCATTTATGTAGAGCAAGCGCAGGTGAAGCCGGGGGACTGGATTGGTGTGGTCGGTGAAAATGGGGCTGGTAAAAGCTCGCTGCTGCTCTCCATGATGCGCTTAATCCGAACGCAGGGAAGTTACAGCGTGGACGGAATAGAGGCTGGCGGTACGGAACAGCTGGCAGAGCGTATCGCGTTCGTGTTTCAAAATCCGGAGCTGCAATTCGTAGCGCACACCGTTCGGAAGGAACTGGAGTATTCGCTGCCGGAGAGCTTGTTTACGGCTGAACAGCGCCGGGAGCGAGTGGATCGAATGCTCGTACAGTTTGGGCTAGAACGGCTGGATGAACGTCATCCGTATCAGCTATCGTTGGGGCAAAAAAGGCGGCTGAGCATTGCCACGGCCATTATCCGTGAGCCAGCGGTGCTGCTGCTGGATGAGCCGACCTTTGGGCAGGATGCACGCAATACCTTTGTCATGCTGGACATGCTGGAACAGCTTAGAGCGGCAGGCACGGCGATTGTGATGGTCACGCATGACCCGGAAATTGTCCGTCGATATTGCACGGATATATGGCGGATACAGAAGGGGGAACTGCGGCATGAACCTGTCTTTTCCCCATCATGAAACATGGCTTCACCGGGTTAATCCGGGGCTAAAGCTTGTTATGTTTTCCTTGTTGTTCGTGGTCGTCATTCTGATTCACAATCCGAACGTGATGTTCAATGTAGCGTGTGCTATGCTGCTGTTGCTCGTCTGGTCAGGCCATTCGTGGAAGCGACTGCTGCTGTATGGTTCTCCTTTTATACTAGTGTTTATTTCAACCTCCACAGGCATGATGATGTTTGGTAAAGGGGTGACGACCTGGTGGACATGGGGCCTGATCCATATAACGCAGGAAAGCTTTTATCGGGGAATGCATCTTGGATTTCGTGCGCTGAGTATGGCAGCGGCAGGACTGTTATTTGGTTTGACAACCCGCCCGGTGAACCTGTTTTATTCGCTGATGCAGCAATGGAGGCTTCCTCCGAAATATGCGTACAGCTTTTTGGCGGCGATGCGGATGATGCCGATAATGCTGGAGGAATTCCAAACGTTGAGACATGCCCACCGCATTCGGGGTGTACATCGGCATGTGTCCAAATGGAATATGTATGCTACGCTCCGCAGATATGCGATTCCGCTGCTCGCTCAAAGCATCCGGCGCGCCCAGCGAATTGCTATTGCCATGGAGGCCAAGGGTTTTGCCAATGAGACCAAGCGCACGTATTATTATGAGATCCGTCATTCGGCTGTAGATATCGTGTTTATTTGTTATTTTGTGGTGATGATTACACTGGCTTGGGGACTTGGTATCCAGTTCCCTTATGTGGAGACATGGGATGTACGCTAATTGTTGCCAAAAGGCTTTGCCGGGTTTCTGCCCTGTGGTATATTAATGCAATGGGAAATGACGGCTCGCATAAACCCGCCTGGTCTGGCGGGCTTTATTACGTATTCCCTGAGAAATGGATCATCAGGAGGCCAGGTTTCATGATTACGCTGCATCAGGCAAGCAAGCATTATACGACCTCAAGCGGCCAATTCCATGCGGTTCAATCCGTGTCCCTTCATGTGGAGGAAGGGGAGATTCACGGTATCATAGGCACCAGCGGCGCCGGCAAGTCTACATTGCTCCGGTTGATGAATGTATTGGAACAGCCGGATGAAGGAAATGTGGTTGTAAATGGAGATGAGCTGACCCGCATGCCGGAAAAACGTCTTCGTGAAGCGCGGCGATCCATCGGGATGATTTTTCAGCATTATCATCTCGTCCACAACCGTACGGTTAGTGGCAATGTGGCAATGCCGCTGGAACTGGCAGGCGTACCGAAAAAAGAGAGAGCGGTACGTGTGCGCGAATGCCTGCAATTCGTCGGCTTGGCTGACAAGGCGGAGCAGTATCCAGCACAGTTGAGCGGAGGCCAGAAGCAACGTGTGGCGATTGCCAGAGCGCTGGCGAATCGACCTGCGGTGCTGCTTTGTGATGAGCCGACCTCGGCGCTTGATCCGCAGACAACGGCGGATATTCTAGGCGTGTTGCGGGAGATCAACCGTGAGCTGGGCGTTACGATTGTGATCGTGACGCACGATATGGACGTGGTGCGGAGCATTTGTAGCCGCGTTTCGGAGATGCGGGATGGGCGACTGCTTTCAACGCAGCCTGTAGGCGATCCATCGGACAGCTCAAAAGCGGGAGAAGGTGAAGCTCATGAATGAAACGCTGAGCATCATTGCACAGTATCAGTCCGAGATATGGAAGGCCATCGGAGAGACGTTTATCATGGTGGGTATTTCTATCGCAGCAGCTGTACTGTTAGGTCTTCCGGCAGGAACGATTTTATATTTGTGCGGCAAAGGGAAAAAATATGAAAATCGGCTGGTATTCACCATACTGAACAGTTTGGTCAACGTCATTCGCTCGTTCCCGTTCTTGCTGCTGGTCGTGTTTATGATTCCATTTACACGTCTCGTGGTGGGTACGGCGCTGGGTACGATGGCAGCTACGGTTCCTATGTCAGTGGTAGCTATTGCCTACTATTCAAGGCTGGTGGAGCAGTCACTGCTGGATGTGCCCAAGGGTGTAATCGAAGCTGCCACTTCTATGGGGGCGTCTACCCTCCAGCTTATTTTTAAATTTTTGTACGTTGAAGCCCGTTCCGGGCTTGTACTGGGATTGACCACGTCCACAATCAGCTTCATCTCCTACTCCACGGTAATGGGCATTGTGGGCGGCGGCGGCGTGGGCGATTTCGCCATCCGCTACGGTTATCAGCGTTTTGAAACCGGATTGATGGCGTTCACCATCGTCGTCATGATTATTTTCGTGCAAACGATCCAGTTCACCGGAAGCACCATATCCCGCCGGATCGACAAGCGATAAAATAGGTTATAGCCTGCTATGTTAGAGCGGACGCTTTATTGAACATCTTATAAGTTCAAGCGTAACAGCAGCCTATGGCAAGAAGGTAAACTGAGGATGTAATCCCTCAGTACCGATAGATCGTAAGCAATACACTTGCACCACCCACCATGGGAAATGAGAATGACTTTACAGTGCCTCAAAAGCGTAGCGGGCAGAATTGTTCTAAAGAAGCGATAGCGTTCGCCTTTACCCCCGGATTTTTACCTTATAATGTTTTACTAAATGAAAAAAATCCGGGGGTAACAGCGATCGGAAGAACAATCTGTACGCGAAGCGGCTCCACTGTAACTCACTCTCCTCTTCCCTATCACAAATTTACTTGGAGGTTCCTTACCTAATGAGTCGGAAAAACAACATGAAAACTAACCTGAAATTACTTACACTATTCGCTGTCGTCATGCTGCTGGTTGCCGGATGCGGCGGTCAAAAGCAGGCGGCACAAGAAACACAGCCTAAAGAAGCGACTTCTCAAAAAGAAGTGACTTTGAAAGTGGCGACGCTGATTCCGCCGATGACGGATGTACTGGATATCGTAAAACCATTGCTCAAACAGGACGGAGTTAATCTGGAAATCGTCGTGCTGTCGGACAATATTCAACCCAATAACGCATTGGCAGCTCATGAAGTGGATGCAAACTTCTTTCAGCATGCTCCTTTTATGCAACAATACAATGAAAGCAACAAGTCTGATCTGGTAGCAGTCAAACCGATTTACAACGCCATCTATGGCGCGTACTCCAAAAAATACAAGAACATTAAAGACCTGCCCGAAGGTGCGACGATTGCGATTGCCAACGACCCGGCCAATACCGGACGTTCTCTCGTAATGATGGAGCAAAACGGTCTGATCAAGCTTAAAGAAGGTGTAGGCTATAATGCCACACAGGCTGATATTATTGAAAACAAGAAAAAGTTTGTGTTCAAAGAAGTCGATCTGTTAATGCTGGCGCGGTCGCTGGATGATGTGGACATGGCTGCCATGTATCCCGCTTATGCCAAGCCGTTGGGCCTGACACCGAAGAAGGACGCGTTAATTACTGAAAAGGACGATACCCACTTTGCTATTAATCTGGTAGCGCGCAAGGATAATGCGGATTCGGATGCCATTCAAAAGCTGGCGAAGCGAATGACTGGTCCGGAGGTTCGTAAATTTTTCGAGGATAATTACAAGGACAGTGTCGTCCCAGCATTTTAAATAAATACGAGTGTTGAAACGTTGTTTTATAATTAGTTGCGGCCTGTATAAGGTAATGAAGTCTGTGATGAGCAGATGGAGTTCCTTGTGCAGGTCTTTTTCTTTTCTATCCTTAATATGGATATTTCTTATCGAAAACAGGGTAAAAAGTCTTAGTTTTTAAGTTTACTGGGCGTGATATGGCTGTGATTTTTGGTCATATAGGGCGATGGAGTATTGCTTGGGAACATATTAAAATAAATATACGAACAAACATTCGTTTTCGATTTCGTTAACGGTGTCTTTGCATGGGTGGAAAATTCAACTGACAACGGGTCAGAAGCGAGAGCAAGAAGGAAGGGGAACGACATGAAGCTGGCTGTAACTGTAAAAAGTTTGGGAAAACGAAAGCCGGAACTCGCAAAACAGGAAATGGAGCTGAATCCTGCCCCTGAAACTTTGCGAGAGCTGATTGCTGCTACCGTCGCTCTGAATGTCCGCAGACTGCGTGAAAAGCAGGAGAGTGTCGCACTGATCCCGTTCCTCACAGGGCAGGAGGTTCAGTTACAGAGTGAGACAGGCAAGGTAGGATTCGGGTCCATCTATAATGATGGTGCTCCTGATGTGGAGGATGCGGTAAACACGGCGATGCAGGCTTTTGAAGACGGCTTGTACAGGGTTTTTGTACGTGACGAGGAAGCTACTGTGCTGGATGCCCCTTTGTTGCTTGAGGATGGAGACGAGATTGTATTTATACGGTTCACAATGCTGGCCGGAAGCCTATGGTAGAGGGGGAAATGAAATATGCATCAGGAGAAAAATGAGCAGGAATATTTCACCGAACTGAAGGGGCGCGCGGCGCAACTGGATGGACAACAACAGGAATTGGCCCAACATGTTGTGGAACTGGGTCGAATTCATTACATACGCGAGGATGAGGAGCCTTTTAACGAATGCCAGCGCATATTAAAAGTACAGGCAGAAGCAAGCGGAGAGCCGCTGTTCAAGCCACTGGCAGAGGTGCTGCGTCAGTTGATTGGAACAACGGCCGGGGATGTGTTTGCATATATAACAGAGCATGTGACTGAATATCCTTACAGTACAGGGTATGAGCGCAAACCGTTCCGTACCTCGGATATCACATTCCATACTTCGCGGATTTATAAAAGAATGGTGCAGCTTATCCGAATGGACTGGATCGGCTTCTCCCTTATAGATTATTTAACGAAAAAGGATTATGAACATGGGAATGACTATCGGATTCAAGAGACGATTAGTGATTGGATAGCCTATGAGTTGGACAACGGTAATCCGCAGGTCTTGGAGGCGCTAAAAGGTATTATTTATGGCGATAACCAGACTGCGCTTCTTACGCGTGCCATGATTAAAGGAATGCTCTTGAGCCATCAAGAGGAGAATTACCATATGATCGGCGAGCTTTTGGCAGCTGCCAAGCTTCAGGAGGGATTGCGCCAAAGCGTCGTGGAGCAAATGGATGAAGGAACCCCGGAGGCTCTTGTATATTTGTTGAAGGTGATTATCGACCAGGGTTTCATTCGTTACAGCTCAGTGGTACGGGCGCTTGCGGTATGGACAGGCATGGGCTTGGAGTCTGCTAATCAGCGGGTGGTTCGCCAACTGATCGAGCAGGCGTATGAAGCATTGACGAATAGCGGGCTGCGTCAGGAATGGCTGACTAGCGCGAATGCCAATGAGGTATATATGAGCTTGTGGGCTACAGCAGTACATGAGGAACGTGATCTGTATGGACAGGTTCGGCAAGTCATGGAACAGGGAGCACCTTACCAGAAGATTGTGGCGCTTTATGTACTCTCTAACACTAAAAACAAAGATGTGCGTCTGGGGATTGCCAGAGAATATCTGAATGAGACGAACCCTGAGCTTCAATATTGGGTATTGACGAACTATACAAGTAATTATTTTTACGAATGGGTAGAAGGTGGGACGGTCGCCGATCGGATCGTTAAAGTGGTGCGTACTCCATTACTGGAAAATAAAGAAGAGCGGCGTAAGGATTTTGAGCGACTTCATGCTCTGTTTGCACAGATGAAAAAAGGCGAGTCTACCGAGCCCTCCAAGGTATTGGATTTTGTAAACGTTTATCACCGTTCAGATGCACCAATTCAAAAAATGCTGTATCTCGCCAGTTATGACATGGACGCGACCTGGATCGGTGAAATCGTAGCTTTGAAGGATCAGATTAGCCCTGATCTGCGTGGCGAGCTGCTTAATCATTTTGTGCAGAACCCGGATAATAAGGTACAGCGCGACTTTATTTTTGCCAGTCTGTCTGATAAAAGTATGAGCATTCGCGAGTTCGCTGTTGCCAAGGCACGCAAGCTGACGCTGGCGGAAGAAGAAATGCAGCAGATGGAGGGGCTCTTGAAGCTCAAGACGGGTTCCCTGCGGCAAAGTGTCATTGGTGTGCTGCTGGTACAGCCCGATAAGTCTCTGAATGGCTCGTTGGAACGGTTGCTTCGAGCAAAGGCGGAGCTGCAACGATTGGGCGGACTGGAAATATTGACGAAGATCTATGCAGACCCCGAGCGTGCCGAGCAGTATGAAACCCTCCAGTCTTTAGCAGATATTATCCAGCAGCCGACGGCTAAGGAAGAACAACTGCTGTCCAAGCTGGGGCAGGAGGATGCTTATACGGGGACAAACGGCTTTGGCTTGTACGAGCCTGCTGCCAAGGAGGCTTGGTTGGAGCAACAGCCGGATCTGGGGGATTTCCGGTTGAGTGATGTTTTTGTGGGTTCATTGGAGAAGATGAAGCGGTTCCTGAACGGACTGAATGAGCTTGTCCACCAGCACCGTGATGTAGAATATACCGCTGAGTATTATTCGGGTTACAAAGAAACGCTGCTAATCGGTGCTAATTTTCGTACCGTGCGGTTGGCTCAGCCTAATGAGGAAGCGGTTTCCATGCTGTCTTTATATCCTCTTCACGAGGAATGGAGTCGTTATTTGCAGGAGAGCGACATGGAAGCCAGTGAACTGCTAGAGCTTGTTTTATATGACCGATTGGAGTCTATGGATCAAACACTTGACCGCTATTACCGTTATTTCTCCAATCATAACATGGACTATTCAGAACTGAGCAAGCACAAGCTGCTGGAAGGATGGCGTAAAGATTTCGCTGAACAAATGTATCCTTTGGATCGAATTAACGAGATGCAGCGATGGATAGCAGAGCTGACGTATAACAATCAGGTAAGCACGCTGATTAATGCTTATTTTCTGGACACTCCTGGCGAGAAAACCTTTGATACCATTGATTTCTCGTTGAATACATTGATGCAAGCTATGCCGAAGGACAGACCTGCTGAGGACATGGGAATGCTGCACCTGCTGTCCAGCCCGTGGATCGGGTTGGAGAGAGGGCGTATATATGATGATGAGTCCTTTAAACGTTTTTTCCATACTTTTGTTAACTATAATGAACTGGCAGGCGTATTAAATCACTTTTATTCACCGCTCGATCTGGAGGATTATTTTAAAGCGTATGAAAAAGGGCTGATCGGTGTAGGAGAAGTGTATCGGGAACTGTTGGCTGGCAGTGACAGCAGAAGACATATGAGTTCCTTAACGAATGCCCGCAATACATGGATTGCCAGCAATCCGGAATTTTTAGAAATACGGCGTACGGTTATTGACCGACTGCTGGAGGTTGAATTGGTTCGAGGTGATTTGCCTACCGAGGCCACGCCAAAAGTGATGGGATTGAGCCGAATTGAAGGCATGGATTACTTCATCCATATTCTGGATGGACTCGATAAGGAAACGTTCGTGCGTGGTTATGTGTATGGCTACGGCGATCGTATTACCAAAAAGGAATCGTTCAGCCACTTGCTCAAGGCATGTTATCCGCGTGATGGCGAGGATTCTGCTTTGCTGAAGGAAAAGCTGAGTAACGCTAAAATTACGGATAAACGTCTGCTGGAGGCGGCAATGTATGCTCCACAGTGGATTGAAATTGTAGCAGGTTACCTGGGATGGGAAGGTCTTCGCAGTGCTGCATGGTACTTCCATGCGCATATTAATGAAGGTTTTTCCGCCGAGAAGGAAACGATTGTGGCTCATTATTCGCCGATTGCTCCGCAGGATTTTAATGATGGAGCCTTCGATATTCACTGGTTTCACGAAGCCTATGAGACGTTGGGCGAGGAACGTTTTGATCTGCTCTACGACTGTGCCAAATATATTTCGGCCGGAGCCAATCATCGCCGATCCCAGCTATTTGCGGATGCGACGCTGGGTAAGCTGAAACTGAGTGAAATGAAAAAGTCGGTGGAAGACAAACGGAACAAGGAACATTTGCTGACCTACAGTCTGATTCCTCTTGCCAAACCTCCTGAACCAGATGTACGGGAACGTTATGACTTCATCCAGAAGTTTCTGGAACAGAGCAAAAAATTCGGGGCACAGCGTAAGGCCAGTGAAGCTCTGGTTTCACGAATTGCGCTTGGGAATTTGGCACGTAATGCAGGTTATGATGATGTGACCCGGCTCGTGTGGGACATGGAAGCCCGTAAGCTGGAGGATCTTCGGTCTTATTTTGAGCCACATGCTTTGGAAGAGGCCACAACGATACAGTTGGTCATTGATGAAGAAGGAACGGCAGATATTGAGATTGTCAGCAAAGGGAAGACGCTGAAATCTATTCCGGCTCGCTTCAAGAAGGATGAGTATGTTGCTGCGTTGAAGGAGCTTAAAGGCGATCTGGTGGACCAGTACCGTAGAGCCCGCAAGGAATTGGAACGCTCTATGGAGTCCGGCACGGCCTTTATGGTAAAGGAATTAACGGGATTATTAGGCAACCCTGTGCTTGCTCCGTTGGTGCGAACGCTAGTTTTCAAGGCAGGAGATCGCTTGGGATATTTCAATGAAGATACATCAGGGTTGGCTGATCCTTCGGGTCAACAGTATCCCGTAGGTGAAGAGGACAAGCTGATCATCGCTCATCCGCTCCATTTGTACGAAAGTGGTCGTTGGAGCGACTTCCAGAAGGATTTATTTGACCGCCAGATTCGGCAGCCGTTTAAACAGGTGTTCCGTGAGCTGTACTTGCCGAATGCAGATGAACGTGCAAGTGCCACCGTTTCCCGTCGATATGCAGGACATCAGGTACAGCCGAATAAAACGGTAGCCCTGCTAAAAGGTCGCCAGTGGACGGTCAGCTATGAGGAAGGACTACAGAAGGTGTATTATGCCGAAAACCTGATTGCTAACCTGTACGCGATGGCAGATTGGTTCTCACCAGCCGATACGGAGGCTCCT
>NZ_ASRY01000183.1 GCF_000520815.1 Paenibacillus maysiensis
GTTGTACCGCAGTCTCCGCGCAGAGCCGCTGCAGTTCTTCGTCGCGTTCTCGTCTGTGTCGGCCACGATCCCGTCGCTCGCGGCGGGGTTGAGCGACTATGCGGTGGCCAATGCCTACATGGATTATCTGGCGGAAGCGAAGCGTCCGGAATGTCCGATCGTCAGCGTGCAATGGCCGAGCTGGAAAGAGGCGGGCATGGGCGAAGTCAAGAGCAGAGCCTACGAGCAGACAGGCCTTCTGACGATGACCAACGCCGAGGGGCTGGAGTTCCTCGATTATGTGTTGGCGAGAAAAATCGGCCCGGTCGTCATGTCCGCCGTGGTCAACCCATCGCTCTGGAATCCGCAAACGCTGATGCAGCGCAAAAAGCAGACGGCGGCGCTCCCGACATCCCCTGTGGTTCCGGCACAGCGTCCGGCGGCCCCTGCGCAGAAAGCAAGCGTGGTGGCAGGCGGCCAAGGGCAGACAGCGGAGGCTTGGGTTCGGTCGATTTTTGCAAAAGAGTTGAAAATGGACCCGGCCAAGATCGAGGTCGATGCGCAGATTGCAGACTACGGGGTCGATTCCATTTTGCAAGTGCAATTGCTGCGTCAGATCGCGCAGGCGTTGCAAGTGAAGCTCGACCCGTCTCTCCTGCTGGAGTTCCCGACGATCGAATCGCTGGCGAAGCATTTGGAGGCTCTGCATGGGTCAGCCCTCGCCAACGCGACGGGGGCCACGCAGGTTCAGCAAGAAGAGCCGGCGGCACCTTCTTATCGTGCGCCGAGTCGTCCTGCCAAGCCGCGTGTCGCGAAGCAAGGACAAGCAGCCGTGCGCAAAGCGGCTCCGGCCTCTGGGGCCGCTGATCTGGCCGTCGTCGGCC
>NZ_ASRY01000184.1 GCF_000520815.1 Paenibacillus maysiensis
TTTACCGCCCCCTCCTACTCGATAAATATTCATATTCACTTACAGCTAAGTAAGCTACTCCAATAATCAAAGCTATTACGGCAAAAAACTTTAAAGAATCAAACGTTACATTATAATTAGGATTTAACGTTCCGGCTCCTATAATTGATGCACTAAGAAAGTAAGAAGAATACAATATAGCAGATATAAAACAAAATATTGTTCCTATCACAGCCCTATACATTGTTTGTTCATCCTCCTTTATAATATTTTGAAATTTGTCCAAAAAATATAAACATGATTATTATAATCCAAAAGGTTACACACATCAACTTTTGGAGATTATCAATAGTCCTCACACCTACTGACCCTCTCAATCATCCTGACAGAATCAAAACGAAGGATGGATTGTTTGTAAAAAAACTTCAGTCAAAATGAAGTAGTTTATGGTCAGTCAACAGATGAGGAAACGCAAGAGAGGATCATCTACAAGAAAAAAGATGGAACCTTGCAACTGTGTAAGGAAGAATCCTACGGGGTTCTTCCTTTCAGTGGGAATAAGTAAAAAGCATCATTATAGCCTACAGAATGGCTGACTCTCAAATCGTATAAAAGCCAAAACATGGACATGCTTGCGATCAAGGCTATAGTGCCACTTATTAAATATATGTATATTTCTCCTTTCAATTCCGATTTCATGTTTACGAAGAGAAGAGGTAGGCTTTATTTCTTATGTATATCCATTCTACTTCATTTGCGATGATGAAACTGGAAGAATATTTAAGTAATAGCCTCAATTCAGCGTCCAAAATGGGCTATAGTCTCTATAATGCTTTTTTAATTTCATGTAAAATGTAATGATTACCAAAATGGACAGTGATGGAGGGAAACATGAAGGATTTGAAAGATCGTTTACATACGATCCGCCAAGAGCAGAACAAGCTGCTTAAGGAATATCAGACGTTAATTGCCGACTATGAAGCCTCGGATGTCATTCTGGAGAATGAAGTGCTACGGAAGAAATTCGAGGATGTTCAAGCACGCTGTATCCGTCTGGAAGAGCGGGTACAACATATCGAGCAGGAAAATGGAAAGCTACGCACGGCGCTGACGGAGCAAATGCTGAGTGAGAAGGCCAATATGATCCGTATCTCGCGTGAAAAGCTGGAAACCTATTTTGCTTCCAGAATAGCAGAAGGGACGAACCGATTGACTGCCTTTGAGTACGGGGCTAAAAATCGTGTAGACCAGCTTATTCAGCAAAGCACTCATGTGCTTAAAGAGGATCAGGAAGAGATCGTCGCCAGATTGCGGCAGTTCTCGGAGGAAATCCGTGAGCGGATCATGGAGCAGCGCCGACGCTTCCAAGAGGCTGAGCAAAACTTGCTTCATCATACGGCGAACGGGCTGGACCAGCTCCAAGAAGAAGAGATCAGCGAAGAAACGATGCAGAAGCGCATGAAGCAGAATCAGTTCGAAATGAAGCTGGGCTTGAACTGGATCAACAAGCTGGGGATTTTGCTCATTATTTTAGGTGTAGGAGCTGCCTTTAAATATTCATACTCCAACTGGTTTACAGGAAATATGAAGGGCGTGGCCTTCTTTCTGTTAGGAGCGCTGATGCTGGGTGGCGGCGAGTGGTTGTACCGCAAACAGAAGCAGACCTTTGCGCTCGGGATATTGGGCGGCGGTATTTCGGTGCTGTACGGGTCGATTTTTTACAGCTACTTTTTACTTGAAATTATAGGAATGTATACAGGCATTGGCCTATCCGTGCTGGTGACGGTGACCGCTGTGCTGTTGTCGTTAAGGTATGAATCCCGAACGATTTGTTCTTTTGGATTGGTAGGGGGATATCTCCCGTTGTTTTCCTATATGGCGGCCAACGGGCTGGAAGGGAACGCGGTTTACATCGCCATGGGCTACCTGTTCCTGCTGAACCTGCTGATTCTGCTCGTATCCTTCCGCAAACGCTGGGTCGTCGTGCAATATATCAGTTTTCTGCTGAATACGCCTCTGATGCTTGTACTGGTGTGGCTCTCGGATAGCACGGCTGCAAGCATGTTGTATGCAGTTATTACATTTACAATGTACCTCGGGGTGACGCTATGGGTGCCGTTCCAATTGAAAGAAAAGCTATCCTGGCTGGACTTCTCCCTGCTGGCTCTGAATACAGTCGTAAGCTGTGCCGTGCTGTACTCTCTGTTCGATGATGCGGGCCTGGATGATTACAAAGGCTTGCTGGCACTCGTCTTTTGCCTGGTATACGGGGGCTTGGCGCAATGGGTCAGCCGATATATTCCGGAAGAGAAACAGACGAAGGTGTTATTTTATGCTACCTCTCTGACCTTCGCCATTCTGATGATTCCGTTCCAGTTTGGAGTTAAATGGCTGTCGATGGGCTGGCTAATCGAGTCCGTTCTCCTGACGTTGTATGGCAACCGTTATCGATTGAAGGAATTGGAGCGGGCTGGCTGGGGCATTTTATTACTGTGTCTGGGCGCTTTCTTTTTCGTCGATTTTCCTATATATCTGCTGTCCGGATTTAAGACGGACTATTTTGGGCTTAAATATACGCTCATTACGCTGGGTATGCTGATCGTTACTGTCTTTTATGCGATTCAATTTAGCCGCCTGGATGCTTTCAAAAACAATCGTTTGTACGAAATGCGTATCATGCAGGGTTTTAAATATGTGACACTGGTGAACGTGTATGGTTATTTGCTGTATGAGGCCGGGCATTGGTATAACATCGTCGTACCCGAAGGCTTCACACACTATTCCTTTTACAAAGCGCTGCTGTACACCTGTGTATCGCTGGTTTTGGCTTATTCCCTGCCTAAAGTGAAGCTGCTGTATGATCAAGTGATTAAATACTACAGCTTGGCGCTGTATGTCATCGGCTATGCGTTGGGGCTGCTAGTTACCGTGGCCATTCCAACCTTGCATGACAACTATGCGCAAAATACGGCTGCCGATTATGTGGCGTTGGTGGTGCTGATTGCCTTCAATGTACTGGTATTTTTCAGCAGCAGGGATTTCCTGAACGCGCTGATGACCCGACATTATCGAAGCACAGAGCTGTATCCGGTCATCATGGGCGTATATTTGCTGGGCGTGATTACCGCTTTCCTCGGAGTTCAATTCCGTCTGGAGGATGCCGGGCTTGTATTTAGTTTGGTGTATCTGTTGCTGGCGATTCTGTATATTGTCTACGGCTTTCGCAAACGGGTTGTCTATATTCGCAGATTTGGTCTGGGATTAACTTTGCTATCGACAGGTAAGCTGCTGCTGTATGACCTGCATCTGTTAACAACAGGAAGCACGATCGTAGCTTACTTCTCTTTTGGTGTGGTATTGTTGGCGATTTCGTATATTTACCAAAAAGTATCTAACCGCATGGGAGAGACCATAATCAAGAAGGATGTCGAAGAAAAAATGTAGGTTTTTGTTGTATTGTGTAGATAAACAACATTTTGAAAATAATTTCGAAGATAGTGAAATAATTGCATGACCTTACATCCTACTTACGCTATAATGAGTAAAAATTATTCATGTACGCATGCTAATGTTTATGCGGAAGTAGAGAGAATGAGGGGGATATAATGAATTTGAGCAAGGGGCAGAATAGCCTGAACGATAAAAATGAACGCTTCTCGTCAGCCGGGTTCATATTGGCAGCGATCGGGAGTGCGGCAGGACTGGGTAACATTTGGAAATTTCCGTATATTACTGGTCAATATGGCGGAGCTGCATTTTTCTTGTTGTTTATTGTCTGCCTGTTGCTTGTTGGTTTACCTGTACTTTTAGCAGAGCTTGCGCTTGGTCGTGCAGGTCGAGGAAGTGCTGCTTCTGCAATGGTAAAAGTAGGTGGTCATCCGATTTGGGGCAAGATGAGCATCGTGTTTGTTATCGTGCCGTTTGTTATTTTATCGTTCTACGCCATTGTAGGAGGCTGGACACTGCATTATGCTGTAGAGGCATTTAGTGGAAATCTGTTTTCGAATAATGATTTTGCTGGACAGTTCGCTTCTTTTTCTTCCGGCTATGCGCCGTTGGTTTGGCTGTTAATTGTTTTTGCATTTACGGCAGTCGTGGTTACTCTTGGGGTATCGAACGGGATTGAAAAGTTCAATAAAATTCTGATTCCTGCCAAGGTCATCCTGTTGCTCGTGTTAATGATTAACGCTCTCATGCTGCCAGGCTCTGGTGCGGGCGTATCCTTCTTTCTGAATCCCGACTTCTCTAAGCTAAGTGTAGAGTCTGCATTGGTTGCTTTGGGACATGCCTTCTTCTCACTCTCACTGGGGATGGGGATTATGATCACGTACGGTGCGTACGTGGATCGCCGTCAATCGCTGGGTGGAGCCATGCTGGCAGTTGGTGGCGGGGATTTAATCTATGCGTTTATCGCTGGTATGATTATTTTCCCTACAACCTTCTCTTTCGGGATTAACCCGGCCCAAGGACCATCTCTGGTTTTCATTGCTTTACCTGCTGCGTTCTCTGCCATGCCTTTCGGCGCTTTCTTCGGCGGTTTGTTCTTCGTACTGCTGGCGGTTGCTGCGTTAGGTTCTATGGTATCTTTGCTGGAAGTACCCGTAGCCTATGTTATGGAGCGGTTTCGTTTGAGCCGGGTTCGCTCGGTTATCGTCGTATCGATCCTGTGCCTGTTGCTGGGCATCCCTTCTGCATTGTCCATGGGACTGGTGCCGGAATTAAAAGTGGGAGATAAATCATTCTTTGATTTCGTCGACTTCACAGCGTCCAACATCTTCTTACCGTTAGGCGGTTTGTTGATTGTTATATTCACAGGTTATTACTGGAAGACTGCGGCTGAACATGCGAATCTCAAACCCTTCTGGTTCCGCATATGGTTGTTCGGCCTTCGGTATATTGCACCAATCCTGATGTTGTTGGTATTCCTGCATACCTCAGGCATCATTAAATTTTAAGCTCAAATCAATAAAAAGGCTTTCTTCCTAAGGGAAGAGATGCCTTTTTTTGTATATGTATCAGTAGTTACCTAACTGTGGAAAGGAGTGATATAATAAAAACATTGTCATTAATTTTAACTTCAATGAAATCATTACGATTACGAAGTTTTATATAATGAACAAAAGGGGTACAAAGCATCGCACAAAACGATGTGCAGGAGAGGGAAAGGGCAGAAGAGCATTGAAACAGACAGGGAGCTTGAATTTGCATGAAGGATGGCGGCTGAAATGAAGTCTAATCCGTTGCCATCACAACGTCGGTATATGCCGGGTCTGGACGGATTAAGAGCATTAGCGGTTATCGCTGTCATTGTATATCATCTGAATCCGGATTGGTTGTCGGGAGGCTTGTTGGGTGTAGGTGTTTTTTTTACGTTGTCGGGGTATTTAATCACGGATATTCTGGTAAGTCAGTGGGATACATATCATAGTTTCAAAATGAAAGATTTCTGGTTGCGTCGGGCCAGAAGGCTGCTGCCTGCTATGCTGATGGTTGTAGCTGTTATTGTCCTGTGCTCGTTGCTTTTCGATCCGTCACGGCTTGTAGCCTTGCGCGGAGATGTGCCTGCTGCATTGGTATATATGAGCAACTGGTGGTTTATTTTTCATCAGGTATCGTATTTTGAAAGCTTTGGCCCACCTTCGCCGCTCGGACATTTGTGGTCGCTGGCGGTGGAGGAACAATTCTATATCCTATGGCCGTTACCACTGGCGCTTGGGCTGAAATACATGCCCAAGCGTATTGTGCTCGCAGGCTGGGTAACTTGCCTGGCGTTGATCTCTGCGCTGCTGATGGCAGTGATTTACGTGCCGGGAACTGATCCGAGTCGGGTGTATTATGGCACGGATACGCGTGGATTCGCCCTGCTGATCGGTGCCGCGCTTGCCTTGGTATGGCCCAGTAGCAAGCTGAAAGGGCAAGCGTCTGACAAGGCACGGTTGCTGTTGGATGGCATCGGGGCTGTAAGCTTGCTACTGCTGTGTCACTGGGCATGGGCCTCAAATGAATATGACCCTTCTTTGTATCGGGGTGGCTTACTGGGTATAGCTTTGGTCACTGCTATTGTGGTCGCAGTGTTAGCGCATCCGGTGAGCCATCTGGGGAAGCTGCTTGGACTCAAGCCGCTGCGCTGGATCGGTGCCCGTTCCTACGGGCTATACCTGTGGCATGTTCCAGTTATCACCCTGACGACACCGCAGGTGGATACCGAGGGTGTGCATGTGCTGCGAACCATTTTGCAACTATTAGCAACGGTACTGCTGGCTTCCTTCTCCTTTAAATATATCGAGGAACCGATCCGTCACGGAGGATTCCGTCGCTGGGTTGCAGGAATCCGTACAGCGGTTCGCAGACAGGCACGGTGGAGGTGGATGCCTCCAACCGCAGCATCTATGCTTTTTATAGGAGTTCTTGCAGGCACCGTTCACCTGTACGTGGCGTCTACTGACGCAACCACGCAGGCAGCAGCGGCGAATGAAGAGAATCCAAGCGGGAAGACGAAGGCAATGCCGCCGCTTCATGGGACCGTATCCGTGGCTTCGAAGGAGCCGAAAGCCAAGCCGCAAGTATCCGGGGGCAACAACGTGCAGGACGAAACTAAGGTCCAGGCTCTAGCCGGAACGCCAAAGAATACGGAGACTAAAGCTGGCACTAAGGTTCAGTCGGATACTTCGACCCAACAAGCTACGTCCAAAGCAGATGACGGCGCAGGTGTGACCGCGATTGGGGATTCTGTCATGCTGGATGTGCAGACGTACATTCAGCAAGCTTTTCCAGGCGCGGTTGTAGACGGGCGCATCGGACGACAGATGGCGGAAGCGCCTGCCGTGCTGGAGCAGTTGAGACAGAACGGACAACTGGGGAAGACAGTCATTATTGAGCTGGGCACAAACGGGGCTTTTACCAAGGATCAATTGACCGATTTACTCGCCAGTTTGAAGGATACGAAGCGTATTATCCTCGTGAATACCCGTGTGCCTCGGCCGTGGGAGAGTATCGTAAACAGGCATCTTGCCGAAGCGGCAGCCCAAGATGCACGGATTACGATGATCGACTGGTACGGAGCCAGCTCTGGCAAAAACTCGTATTTTGAACATGACGGAGTTCATTTGAAGCCCAAAGGCGCCAAAGCCTATGCATCTTTGTTGGCTCAGGCTTTGACGAAGCAATCTTAATAGCAATCGTCAGGTAGCTGTGATGCGCAAATATCACGGCTCCTTTTTATTTTATTGAACTAGCCTAAAGGGTAACAATTCTTTGCTATTTGGCTACAATTTTTCAATTTTCATTCTACTTATTTATGGTAAGGTTACCTATACGAATATGCCTGATTTCGGGAAATATTAATTGTGGTGGGGGTACATAAGCTAATGGAAAAGAGTTACACACATAGCAGGACAAGAGAGCACCGCATGAAGAGGAACAAAGGAAGAATAATATTCATTGCTATTTTATTATTTGTGATCGGTTGTATTACGCTCATTGTGCTAAAGGTTTCAGATAGCAAATCACCGGCCCAAACAATGGAACAAGTTAAAAAAACAGATACCGTATCCAATGCCAAATCAACAGGTAAACCGACTGCCGAATCGAATGGTAAAGCAGCTTCACATAAAAATGATGCCGGCGTGGAAGACGTGGCCTTTGTTGAAAAATATTTAAACCAACAAATGCTGGGGCAGATGCCTGATGGAGCTGACGGTAAAAAAGTAGCTTATTTATCTTTTGATGATGGGCCATCCGTAACCGTGACACCTAAAATATTAGATATTCTTAAAAAACAGAAGGTTAAGGCAACCTTTTTTGTCGTAGGAAAGGAAGCAGATGAGAATGAACATACGAAGAACATCATCAAAAGAATTGTTGCAGAAGGTCACGCTATAGGGAACCATACGTATTCACACAACTATAAGTATTTATATCCTCACAAGGCTGTAAGTACGAACAACGTCATGCAGGATATTGAAAAGAACAACCAAACCTTAAAAAGTATTCTGGGTCCGGATTTCTCGACAAGAGCGATCCGATTCCCCGGAGGTCATATGACGTGGAAGAAAAACGATCCCAAGGGTATGGCCGCATTAGATGCAGCTTTACTAAAAAAGGATTACCACCAAGTGGACTGGAATGTGTTAACTAAAGACGCAGAGGGACCATCCAAGAAAGCGAACGGACTCATAAACCAATTCATAAAGACTGTTAAGGGTCGAGAAAAAGCCGTAATACTAATGCACGATACCTATGGTAAGGAAGAAACAGCAAAAGCCTTGCCGACAATCATAGAATATTTAAAAAAGCAGGGATATGAATTTAAGATTATGAAGTGAATATATGTTTATTGCTCCATTTTGCTTGTATTCAATTTTGTAACGAGTAAATTAGTCTTAAAAGCCCTTTAATAGCTTATATAATATCATTTTTAGGTATATACTATAATAAAATAGTATTTAGGGGGAGATTATGCTGGTATTAAAATCATACGAGGTATTTATACCAGGGGCTTTCCCAACATATACCTACGTTTCAAGAAACACACCCGATACTTCCTATTCATACGAATTCAGATTAGCGCAATCACTTAAAACTATTGGTTATTTAACATCAATTATTGGCCCTTCAAAAACCGGGAAAACCGTTTTGTGTGAGAAAGTAATAGGGCAAGATAAAATTGTGGATTTGACAGGAAATGACTTTAAACATTCAGAAGATTTTTGGGTAACCGTAGCCAAAAAAGTAGGCCTATCACTAGAAAGCAACCATACAGAGCGTAGAGGTATTGAAGGAGAAGGAACTACGGGTCTCATAGAAAAAAAGTCAACAGCAATCACAGAATCATTTCGTTCTGGCAAAGATAAGATTATTCAATTTTTTAATGAAAATGATTTAGTTCTTGTCTTGGATGATTTTCACTATGCACCAGAGGATATGCAGCTAGAAATGGCTTATCAATTAAAAGATGCTATTCGAAAGCAATTTCGAACGATTGTCATTTCTTTGCCTCACAGAGCTGATGATGCCATCCGTAAGAATCCTGATCTGAGTGGAAGGTTGAATCTTATCAACATTGAGCCTTGGCAACTGGATGAACTAAGTGAAATCGCAACAACAGGTTTTCAATCATTAGGTATGAATATTGACTTAAGCTATGCTAAGGATATAGCTCTTGAAAGTCTTGCTTCTCCTCAGCTCATGCAATCTATATGTTTGAACCTTGCTATTCAACTGGATGTAGATCATAACCGTGAAAATGCACAGATTACGAGTAAGACCCAGCTTGAAGAAGCTTACAAGATGACAACAATTAATCTCTCATATAAAGACGTGGTAAGGAAGTTAAAGGCTGGGCCGAATCCAAGAGGGCAGCAGAGAAAAACCTACAAGCTTGTGACTGGTGAGAATGCGGACATCTATGAGCTATTAATAAAGGCAATTTCACTAAATCCCCCTAAGATTAGCATCTCTATAGAAGATATGAAGAAGAGAATTGATGAACTTATTAGTGATGGTGATGACAAGCCGGATAAGCCAAAGGTCAAATCTGCAATAGAGCAGGTTCAATCCATTATGCAAAATAGTGAGAGTATTTATCAGGTCTTCGAATATAAGGACGAGGAAATTTATATTTTGGAGCCACACTTTTTATTTTATTTACGATGGGGGATTCATTAATGGGAGAGAGCATGACCACATCAAATAGAACAAAAAGTGAAACAATCCAAGCTATTCAAGAACAGATTGATGAGGTTCGGCTACTGACTCAGTCCGAGAATAATAACGAGGTGAAGCTCGAAGAGTGGAGAATTTCAACAAGTAGAATTCTTCAGAGAGCTTTTTCAAATGCATCAGTTGCTCGTGAATTTTTGTTAAAGACCGATGCAAAAACTTTTCAAGATGCAGGTGTATCTTATTTAGAAGGATTGATAATTGATGTAAACAAGGGGCTATTTGAGAAAATATCTCCTCCCTTATCTTCGGGCTCAGATCTTATTGATCTTCAAAGCTTCCATGTGATTATCCGAAGAATTATGCGTAATTTTTATAAACATATAGAAGAGATGTATAAGAAACCTGTACATGGTAGGGGAACGATTCGACAAGAGGATCTTGCTAAAATATCTCTAGGAAACGAGTACGATGTACAGCGTATGTTATTTTCCCTCATTCGTCCGATTTTTCCAGAAGCAAGGGTCGAGATATCTGATGACGGCGGCTATAAATCTGTTAGATATGATATATATTTAAGGGAGTATGAAACTGTAATAGAAGTCAAATGTTCGCGTCCCAAAATGAGTGAACGTGAATTGACTGAACAATTAGGGTCAGACGCCTTCCATTATAGGGAGAAGTATGTATATTTCTTTATTTATGATAAGGACAAAATTATAGGTAATGTGGATGCCTTTTGTAAGACATATCATAAGAGTTTGGATATAGACGGAAAACAAATTGAAACCATAATCATGCAGCCTGTTGTAATGTAGACAAAAAATGTGTGCAAGGGAGATATAACAAGGCAGCTACCTATCATCTCTGTAGCTAAAACAAGAAAAGGACGAGGGCCATTGGCCCCGTCCTTTTCTGTTATAGAAGGTATACAAATCGTCCGTTTTAGAGCCGTTCCGCTTCAGCCATCGCCTGAATGAAGGCTCCGATACCTTTGGGATCGTTCGTCACAATCGGCTCGCTGATATAGTAAGCGAAGGTACCGTCCCGACGATCTTTACCGCCCAAACCGCTTACTTGCACCGTTTTGTTCAGATTCACGAGTCCTTCTTCGGTAATCGTGATAAATTCATCAATAATGCCTTTGCGGATGATCTCTGCCTCTTGACGATAATGCTCTGGCAGATAACCTTTGCGAACGCCTTTGGCGATAGCATAGAGAATCATGCAGGAAGCGGAGGATTCCAAATAGTTGCCTTTCACATGGCCCAGGTTGAGCACCTGATAAAAGACTCCACTTTCTTTATCACGTACTTTCAGCAGAGCTTCCAGTGTTTCCGTCAGCATATCGAGCAAGGCAGGGCGATCTGCGTGATCTTCTGGAATATAATCCAGCACGTCAACGAGTGCCATAACGAACCAGCCGATAGAGCGTCCCCAAAAGTTCTTGGAGCAGCCTGTTTGCGGGTTGCACCATGGCTGTTCAAGCTTCTCATCCCAAGCGTGGTAGAGCAGGCCTGTTTGAGGATCACGCGTATGTTCATAGCAGAGCTTGAATTGTAAGGTAACATCGTCAAACTCTGACGGATTTCCAAATTCGCGGATAAATTCAGCGTAGAACGGGGCGCCCATGTACAAGCCGTCCAGCCAAATTTGATACGGGTAAATTTGCTTATGCCAGAATGCGCCCTCGCTTGTGCGAGGGTGTTTTTCCAACTGACTGCGTAATTGGTAAGCTGCCTTTTTATATCGTTCGTCTCCTGTGGCACGATACAGAGAGAAGAGCAGCTTTCCGTTATTCACGTGGTCAATATTGTACTCATCTACTTTATAGCGCTGAATCACGCCATTTTCGTCAACAAAATGATCCATATGTTTTTTTACAAATTCCATATACTTGGGATCGCCTGTCAGTTCGCCAACCCATTCCAGACCTCTGTAAATAACGCCGTGGTCATATTCCCATTTTTCGTAAAACTCCGGACTACGCTGTAGAACGGAATCGCTCATACGTACAGCCCAAGAATCTGTTTTTGTGGGGTTGGTTGTCGGTTGTGATGTTGGATTTGCCATGATACAGTCACCTCTATGGTAAATATTTGATTGGTAATCGTTGTTTGTGCTTACATGGAAGGCGTATGTGATTTAGGGTCAGCAGGTTTGTTCTTGAAACCTACATTATTGTTGCCCCAGCACCGATCGTAATTAAAACCTGTCAGATCCTCGAATACCTTTCGAGCTTCCGGTTTGGCTGACTTCATGGAGCCGCCGTTTTTGAGACGATCAATTTCGGTAATCAGCTTCTTGTGGCTGTCGATATCCAGCTTCATCACGACAGACGCAATCATACCGATGATCGCCAAAACGATGGTTCCAACGACGAGCACGTAAAATATAGCATGCTGAGCTGCGATCGGCTGACTATCAGCCCCGGATACGAATCCGAAATGCTGTAACACCCAGCCAAGTATGAAGACGACGACTGCTCGCACCATTTTACCTGCGAAAGTCATCATACCTGCATAAATTCCTTCCCGACGACGGCCAGTCAGTGCCTCATCTACATCAGCAAGGAACGTATATTGATTCCAAGGAATATAGTAGACCCCGCCTGTACCAAGACCCATAAACAGTGTGATGACATATAGCCATACCATCGTATTGGAGGCTCCCGTTATATAGAGCAGGCCGTAACCCGCTACGCTAAAGCAAACGACGACGAGTGCGGCGATAAAAGGCATACGGAACCCTTTGCGCACACAGAACTGGATGAAGAAATAGGTGGAAATTAATTGAATGACAGAGTTAAAGCTGTTCAGATTAGATACCATCTCCGAGCTTTGGAACAGGGAAAACACAATAAAGTACGTAAAGGCAGAAGTGAACAGCCACTCGGCTGAAAAGCCGCCCAGATACATGCCCAGATGATGACGGAACGTCTTCACCCGGAAGGTTGAGGAAATGTCAATAAACAGCTTTTTCATGGAATCTATAAAGGAAAGCGGAGCTTCACCTTCCAGTTCCTTTTGCAGTTCCTCCGTAGGGCGTTCCCAGGAGTTTTTGTACAAAAATGCCATCGCAATGAGCAAGATACCTGCAAACACGAGACCGGTATATAAGAAGGGCAATGGAGAGTCTTTGCCATACTCCGCGATAAAGCGACCAGGGATAAAAGCGGCGGCAAAATTGGCAATTTTACCGAACATGGCCTTCCATCCGGTCAATCTGGAGCGCGCGCCGAAGTCCCGGGTCATCTCTGAGGCGAGTGCTTCATAGGGCACCATGACAGAGGTATACACCAGTTCAAACAGCACGTACGTACTTAGGTAATACCAGAAACCCAACCCATCTACCCAAAGCAACGGATACACGAGCATCAGTGGAATACCCATCATAATGAAAAAACGGCGTCTGCCGAATTTACGGCCTAGGCGGGTTCGATGAAAGTTGTCGCTAATAAAGCCCATGATCGGATTGCTGACTGCATCGATGATGCTGGCAACGGAGAAAATGGCTGCGGCCTGAACGGGAGACAGTCCGCAAAAGGTTGTATAAAAATACATTAACCATGCGCCACTAATAGCAAGTGCACCGCTTCCCAGCATGTTGCCGCTTCCATAGGCGAGTGTATGTTTCATTGTGATTTTTCGTTCCATGATCTGTTCACCTCATATTTTGTCTGGTTATGAGGACTATCACCGGTCGCTATATTATGCTGAATGTCTATGTTGGTAGATGGGCCAGGGCGTCCTGATTGGGTTGGGCTTTTAGCGTGCCCCTATATTGTTGCCGCTCGGAGTGCCCGAGCCGATCAGATCGCTTCCTGAAGCCAGCTTGAGGAAGTTACCTAGCTGGATGGAACCGTCTGCGTTTCTAGTAATGGAAGGAACGAGACTGACAAAGTCATCAGCGCTGGCGAGAAGACCTTTGGCATTGGTGCTTTTTTTGCTTTTCCACCAGACGTTAGAATTGTCTTGATCGGTTCCGCTGGTCTTGTCACTGGCTGTTCCTTCAAAGGAAAGATTGTTAATAAATACGTGTTCACCCTTGTCAAAAGCAAAATTGCTTTCGCCATTGCCCCATGAGGTATTATTAGTCAGGGTAATGGAGCCAGGATTGCTATTGTAGGTAAAGCCGTGCTTTTTATTCTGAAAGGCAATGCTGTTTTTGACGATATGGTCGACCTTGATTTTGTCCCCGCCCAGCTTAAAACCATTGCCGTCACTGCTAGCGGTGGACGTTCCGTCAGAAGTCTGTCCGTTGTGGTGGGCGACACTGTTCAAGATTGTTACCGCTCCGATAGGTCCGGTTGCTGCTTTGGTAAACAGATCCCAACCGTCGTCAACGTTGTACGCAGCCAGGCAGTTATCGAACACATTGCCCGGTCCTACGGTCAGCTTGGCGGCAAATCCGTCGGCATCCTCACCGTTATCAGGATCAGCATTATCATGAGAGTAGGAGTTCAAGATTAGGTTGTTCGAAGGCCATTCACTGTTAGCGGCTGTAGTGGAGGAGCGTCCGAGCTGAAGACCGGTATCCCGGTTATGGTGAGTTTCCACGTTTTCAATCCGGTTGTTGCTGCCGCCGATATAGATACCGTTATCCCCGGCACCCTTTACTTCAAGGCCTTTTACCAGCCAATAGTCTCCGAAAAGCTGGAGTCCACGGTTAGCGGAGCCCAAGGCTTGACCTGAAAAATCAAGTACAGGCTTTTCACCGTCGTAAGCAACCAACCCTTTGAGGGAGCCATTGCTTCCATTATTTCCATGCTGAACCGTAATCGTTGATGAATAGACGTAGTTGCCTCCGCGCAGGTAAATGGTTTTACCAGGAGCTATTTGTGTAAGTGCGGCTTCAAGAGTAGTAGGACTGGATATGGTGCCTGGATTGGACACGTTACCATTCGGTGCTACATACAAGTCACCTGCTGCCAGTGTGGTGGAGATAGTAGATGAATCCGTTGCACTGGCAGCCTCTTCTGAAAGGGAAGAAGAAGGGGCATTGGATGACGTATCTGCGTAAGCGGTTCCAATAAGAAAAGAAGAAGCGAATACAAAAGAAACACCGAGTCTTAGAGCGTTAAACCCGTTTTTTGGACGTTCATTTCGTTTAAACATGTAAATTCCTCCTTGATTTCATCTTTTATTTTTTAAAAAAATAGCACTATAAAAGTGACTTATGCTGTCTTTCATGCGAAACGAGGACACCCCCCCTGGGTGATGGATTAACTGGCATATGTCTAAAACGCTCTAAGAAGTATAAGCTCAGTTTAATATATGTTAACGTTTGCATCAACTGTTTTTTGATAATATTTTGATATTGTGAAAAAAAGTTCACACTTTTGTTTCAACTAAAAGCACGGTTTTGCCAAACTGGGAAAAGTTGATTATACTTATACAATATACACATATTAGGAATAGAATCTATGAGAAAAGGCGGTTCTGACGCATGGATCATGGGAATCATTCGACGAGTCCAGCTACGCAGAAAGTTTTGGAAAAGCAGCCGCAAGTTAAAAATGAGATCGTGGATTGGCTTAAAGCGATTATGGTAGGTGTTGTTCTCGTGTTCATTATACGTTGGCTGCTATTTGTACCATCTATCGTTGAGGGAGCATCTATGGAGCCGAACTTTAAGACAGATGAGCGAGTTGTCGTGAACAAACTGATTTATGATTTTCATGATCCCAAACCGAGTGAGGTGGTTGTGTTCCACGTGAGAAAAGAAGGGAAGGATTTTATCAAGCGTGTCATTGGTGTTGCGGGAGACACGATCAAATATCAAGGCGATAATCTTTACGTGAATGGTAAGAAAGTAGAGGAGCCATACATTCAGGGAGCTGTCCAAGAAGCACATGCCAAGGGCGAGCTGTACAACAATGTGGACTTCCCGAATGCAACAATAACCGAGTCCAAGGTTCCCGAAGGTACTATTTTTGTCATGGGCGATCATCGTAATAATAGTAGGGACAGTCGTGCGATTGGCTTTGTTTCGATTAAAGATATTGTTGGACGTGCGGATGTGGTTTTCTGGCCGCTGGGCAGCGCGCAGTGGGTAAAGCATGATGAATAGAAGAGCGCCTAAGACGGAATGCTGTTTCCGTTTTAGGCGCTCTGCGTGTCTCTGAAGCTGTTATATTTTTTGGGGTAAAAGGGTCAGGCAGCTTGCGCCAGTCCTGCTTCATCTCTTCAGGAGTCAGCAGCGTCTCATCCAGCGTACGCTCAATTTCTTCCTGATTCATATCTATGCCGATAAATACGAGCTTGGTCACCCGGTCGCCGTATTTTTTGTCCCAATCCGGTGTTTTTTCAAAAGCTTCTCCGAGATAGTATTGGCGTTCTTTCTCGGTCAAAGCAGATACCCACAGTCCTGCGCATGCAAATTGCTTGGAGCTGCCCGCCTGACTGAATGTAAAGGCGGTGCGGTTCTGCGTGGCGAACCACACCAATCCCTTGAAACGGACAACCTCGGCAGGCCATTTGGCCAGCCATCTTAACAAGCGTTCCGGGTGAAACGGGATTTTGCGCTTGTACACAAACGAAGCAATACCGTATTCCTCTGTCTCCGGTACTGTTCAACATCTCCTTTCACATTTGTTAATAATCAGCTCATCACAAAATTCCACCAGCTTCTCATCCACGCGGGATAATCCTCCACCATCCCGAACGAGATCCGCATCAATGTTTACCTCGCTCATGTCATTGACAAAGACGGCTACCCGCAAGCCCTCCCGGTTATTCAGCACATGATTGAGCAACGTGGTTTTGCCTGAACCGAGATACCCGCTAAGTACCGTAACCGGTATTTTCTTCTCCAATTCCATAGTGTTTGCCAACGTAATCACTCATCCCTTCGAAAGTGTTCATGAAATGCTGAATGTGTTGTAGTGGCCACAATGTCAGATAAGGAAGCTACATGAAAAGGGGAGAAAGAAATCAACAAAAGAAGTGATCTATATATTATTCGGTGCCGTATCATACCTGGAATGTTGTATATTTAATAATTGAAACTTATGCATCAAATTTAACTGTTTTAAATGATAAACAAGCGTATAATAACCCAAAGACCTAAGAAAATTATCCCATACAAAGGAGATATTTCAGAATGAAAATTGGTAAAAAACTATCCATTAGTTTTGCAGCCGTATTATTGCTTACATTGGTTGTGGGTATTATTGGTGAGTATGCTACTTCGTCTTTACATAAATCATATCAAAGCATGATTGATGATAGCGTCGCTAAAATTTTAATGATTAAAGAATTGGAGTACGATGCTGCGAGTCAAACCAAGTATTTTCGCGGGTATCTGGTGACTGGCGATCAGGACGAAATGAACAGTTATCTGAAAGAACGCGAAACCTTTGCAACGACCATGAAGAAGCTGCAATCAACGCCAGCACTGGACAAGCCCAAACAAATGGCAGAACAACTCCAGCAGATGGAGGCTGAATATGCAGATATCGTGAAGGAAATTACCTCATATAAGCAGCAGGGGGATGTGGTGACCTACACGAGATTAGTGGAGGAAAAATGTAAGCCGATGGCGCTTGCGCTGGAACAACAGTCACAGGTGATGGAGCAATACCAGATGAATCTTCTGAATCAATCTCAAGTCGAGCAGGGTGAAAAGCTCCAATATGTACAGACGATGATTATCATTGCGATGGCGCTCGCACTGGTGATCGGGATCGCATTGGCGTATGTAATTACCCGCATGATTGCCCGTCCGGTGGTTCAGGTGGCTCAAGCCGCGCGGCGTATTGCAGAAGGAGACCTGACACAGGAGGATATTCAAATTCGGCAGAAGGATGAGATTGGTGAAATGGCGCAGAGCTTTAACGATATGAAACGCCAGCTTCGTTCGCTGCTGCAAGTAATCTATCAAAACGCACAGGGAGTTACGCTGGCTTCGGGTGAGCTGTCCAATGGCTCCGGACAGGTGGCGGAAGGTACACGGCAGATGGCGGAGACGGTACAGGGAATCCATGATTCGGCGGGCAATCAGGTTGAGCGAAACCGTGAAAACCAGCAGGCGGTCAAGGAAAGTGCAGAAGGCGTTCAAAAGATTGCCCAATCCGCGTCCATTACCGCAGAGTTGTCCGAGCGAGCGATTCACGAGACAGAGCGCGGCAATGCAGACCTGGAGGAAACGGTTATACAGATGCGCCATATTCAGGATACGATGAAGGATTCGGTCAAGGTTATTCAGGACCTGGGCGAGCAATCGAAGAGAATCCAAAGCGTAACGCAATTTATTCGGGATATCGCCAAGCAAACCAATTTACTGTCGTTGAACGCCTCCATTGAAGCGGCTAGAGCCGGGGAATCGGGTATGGGCTTTGCTGTCGTGGCGGGTGAAGTGAAGAAGCTTGCGGAACAGACGGGTCAAGCTTCCCAGCAGATTGCTGTCTTTATGGATGCCATGGCGGATACAGTGAACCAGGCCGTGGACTCGATCCAGAAAGGCTCCAGCGAGGTTGAGGCTGGAACAGATCTGATTCATCGCACCGGGCAGACGTTTAGCAAAGTACTTGAAGCAGTACAAACGGTCGCTGAGCATACGCAGGAGGTGTCGGCTGCGACCGAAGAATTGTCTGCCATTACCGGGCAACTGCTGAACTCGGAGCAAAAGCTGGTAGGCTTGTCCCGTGAGATTGCAGAGGAATCGGAGTCGGCTGCGGCTGTGTGCGAGGAGCAGCTCGCTTCTATGGAGGTCATCGCGGATTCTGCCGATTCGCTGCGTCATATGGCTGCTGAGCTAATGTCGGAAATACAGCATTTCCGCATTACAGACGATGCAGACGAGAATGCTTCGGCTTCGGGCCAATCAGGGGATACGAATGGTGGACGCGGGACATTCACCAGACGTACATCTATGGATAGAATTTCAATTTCGGATACACCGATTCATCCCGCTTCCTGATCTGGAAATGCCTAAGGAAATGGAAAGCATTTTGAAAACGTCCAAGTCCGGTGATCTGTCTGTTAACTACTCGCTGGATACGTTCCACCAAAAATTTGGCGAGCTGATGCAGGCTTATATCAGCGGCAACATGAACAAGGGTCAGGCGGTTGCAGAGATCGAGAAAGCGTGGGTGCAATTAGGCTCGGCACAATAAGACTCATTTGTAGAGGGCGCCCGTAAGGGCGTCTTTTTGCTATAGCTGGAAGTCTGTGAGGGGTAGACAAAAAAATATTTAATAATATTTAAATATTTACTTGCAAAAAGTTATTGAGTTGTGGATAATAGATTGTGTGCAATATATCTACGACATACGACATACGACATACATAATGACTGCAAGTTGCAAATGTGAGAGATACCCCGTTTGGGGAATCTCTTTATTCCGTTTGGACTTTGCCGATTGAGTCTGGATAGACTGTGTGGTTTGGAAGGGTATCCTGATTTTGGTGGTAAAGATTAGAGAAGAGAGGGTGAACGTTTTGGCGAATTCGTTATTTACACCGTATACACTGAAGGATTTGGAATTAAAAAACCGGGTAGTCATGGCCCCGATGTGCCAATACTCGGTGACAGCCAAGGACGGGATTCCGAATGATTGGCATCATGTTCACTACTTGAGCCGGGCTATTGGAGGCACAGGTCTAATTATTATAGAAATGACAGACGTGGAGCCGGATGGACGGATTACAGATTATGATCTGGGCCTTTGGTCAGATGAGCATATCCCGGCTTATAAGAAGCTGGTTGACGGCATTCATGCGCACGGGTCCAAGGTAGGTATCCAGATTGCTCATGCGGGCCGTAAAGCTGAGGATGCAGCAGTGCCAGTGGCTCCTTCGGCGATTGCATACCCGGATGCGAATTATAAACAGCCGCGGGCACTTACCACGGAGGAAGTACGTGGCATGGTGCAAAAATTCGCAGACGCCGCTCGGCGTGCGGTTCAAGCGGGCGTGGATACGATTGAGCTTCACGGTGCACATGGTTATTTGATTCACCAATTCCATTCGCCGCTCACAAACAAACGGGACGACGTATATGGTCAGGATTTATCCCGCTTCGGTGTTGAAGTCATTCAGGCTGTACGTAAAGAAATGCCTGCGGGCATGCCGTTGATCTTCCGCATCAGCGCAGTGGAATACGTAGATGGCGGATACGATGTGGATCATACGATTGAATTGAGCCGGGCATATCAGGCTGCGGGCGTAGACGTGATCCATGTCAGCTCGGGCGGAGAAGGTCCGGCCGGAGCCAGAAAGCCGGGCAACTATCCGGGCTATCAAGTGCCGTTCGCACGCCAAATCCGCGAGGCACTGAACATCCCGGTGATCGCTGTCGGCTCGTTGGATGACCCCGCCTTAGCGCAGTCCGTTATTGGCAACGAGGATGCCGATCTGGTCGCTATAGGACGCGGATTGCTGCGCGATCCCTATTGGGCGACTCATGCAGCGGTGACGCTGCGCGGCGAGAAGCCTTCCATTCCTGAACAATATCAACGTGGCTACTGAGGCCTAAGTAATCCCACGTTGTTTATATATAAACAGGCACCTGCAACGAAGTGTACGCTTCGTCAGGTGCCTGTTTTGTTTTAGAGGGATACTGATTAAGAATGAATAAATGTGATGGTTTTTACATTTTGTGGATGATCCATTCTGTATAATAATCATATTTGGTGTTTAGGAGGCAGGAAAAATGAACTTTGTTATTGAAACGAAAAAGCTCCGCAAACAGTTTGGGATGTCAGTGGCCGTAGACGACATATCCTTACATGTGGAGCGGGGCAGCATTTATGGCTTTCTCGGTGAGAATGGAGCTGGCAAGACGACTACCATCCGCATGCTGATGAGGCTGATTGAGCCTACAAGTGGGGAGGTTTTTTTATTTGGCGAGCGATTGGAGAAAAACTATCCGTCTATCTTCTCGAAAATAGGCACGATCATAGAAACACCGGGTTTATATGAAAACCTGAGTGCACGTGATAATCTGAGAATCTGCTGTACGTACATGGGGGTACAGGATGATGGGAGAATTGAACGAACCCTAACTACGGTAGGATTAGAACATACCGGTAAAAAGAAGTTCAAAGATTTTTCCCTAGGGATGAAGCAAAGATTAGGGATTGCGAGAGCGCTTGTTCATGATCCTGAGTTGCTCATATTGGATGAGCCGACGAATGGACTGGACCCATCTGGGATTAAGGAAGTCCGTCAGCTATTGAAGCGGTTGTGCGAGGAAGACGGGAAAACGATTCTTATTTCCAGTCATATTTTAAGCGAAATTCAGCAGTTAGCCACACACATCGGGATTATACATAATGGAAAGTTATTGGCGGAAAATCGTTTGAGTCGGTTGGAGGACGGTTTTGAGCAATACACAGATGTAAAGGTAGACGATGCAGAAGCAGTACAAGCATTTCTACAAGAGCACATGAAGCAGCTACAATCTCAGGTGCTATCCCCACAACAACTAAGAATTCATAGCCCGATTGAAAATACAGCTGCGTTAAATAAAAAGTTAATAGATCATCAGTTTTCAGTCTATGAGATACACACCACAAAGCAGACGCTAGAGGAGTACTTTTTGACTCTCATTTCAAGAGAGGGTGGACGACGTGATTAGAGCAGAACTCATTAAGCTTAAAGGCTCTAAAACCTTCTTGTTGAGCTATATTATATTGCTGGCTGTTGTTCTGTTGAGGTTTGGATTGAGCGCTATTTTTTACAGATATTCAATTGATAATATGGGCTGGGCTACTATTTAACAAATATTGTTTCCTTGGTAAATATCGCGGCCGGATTTATCAGCTACTACATTTTAACTGGTCATATTTTTGCAAGAGAGTACCAGGAAAACACTCATCTGTTTATGTTTACCACGCCCGTCACTAGAGTTAAATTTTATTTTAGTAAATTGATCCTTATTTATGGATTTATTATTGGGTCCTTATTTTTCGTTTTGTTTTTGTCTGCATTATTAGGCATGTTCATTACAGATCGTCCCTTAACGATGGCTATATGGGTATACCAAATCCAAGTGTTTGCTAAAATGTGTGTGATGCATGCGATGTTAATCCCGATCGCCTCTTTTTTTGCTATACGCTGGAAGAGCATCATGGTGGTTGTGCTCGTAGTTTGTACTGCAATATTTTTGAATTTTATATACAAAAGTGAATGGTACCCTTGGATTGTGCCCTATCTCTTATCTCCTAATGAAAGAAATGCGACTATACCTACCAATGTTTCAATAGCATGGTTCAGCTTATCCGTGACCTTTCTTCTTGGATTGTTTTTATCCATATGGACATATCAAAGAAAAGACTAAATGGGGAGTTTTTTGAAAGAAGGGTTATTATGCTTGACCTGTTTAAAGCAGAGTGCTTAAAGCTGAAAGGAACTAAAATTCTTTTTCTAAGTGTGTTTATTTTAATAGCAACCGTATTTTTGACTTTTAGTACTTACGCCATAAATCCTAAACTTTCCTTGGATCGTGATGGGTGGAATGAATACTTTATGGATTTGGTATCCTCCATTAATTTAATAACTGGGTATATGAGCTATTACATTTTGACCTGCTATATCTATGCGAGAGAGTATCAAGAGAATACCCATATTGCCCTGTTTACAAACCCGGTTCGACGAACTCGGATTTACTTCAGCAAGCTGCTCGTTATCTATATGTACATCGCTGTTAGCCTGCTGTTGGCATTTGTGCTATCTACAGTATTAGGTACGTTTATTACGACCAGACCGCTAACTTTTGATATCGTTATGTATCAGCTTGGGATCTTCGCTAAAATGATTCTTATGCACGCTATGCTCATCCCGATCATCACGTTCTTCGCCATTCGTTGGAAAAAATTTGTGCCCGCCATTATTGGGATGTGTACGGTTATGTGTTTAAACTTTGTTTTAGTTAATACACCGGGGAATACCTTTTATCCATGGACAGTGCCGTTATTGTTTTCTCCCCATGGTGACATGGGCAGAACATTTACGTATGTTCCTGGAGGGATCATCAGTATATGTTTCATTTTTGCGCTTGGGCTTTTTTTGGCGTTGAGAAGTTATGTTCGTATAGAAAAATAGTAGAATGTGTAAGCAGTAAATGACGATGAGTGCCCGCATGGAGTTGGTTGAATGAAGCTGTAAAATGTTGTCGCTAAAGGACGGATTTACGTGATATAATTCCAGTAACAACAGAATGGCTTAGGTGGCCGGTCGGCTAAGTCTCCCGGAAGGGAGGTGATGCCTGTGGAGGTTAAGGATGCTCTGACATTAATGATGATGTTCGGCACGCTATTAGTAGCGTTGATCGGATTAATCGTTACGATTGTTATTGCGTTGAACCAAAACAAAAAGAAATAGACCGCCCTGGTGAGGGGAATACGGCCTATTTCTAATAGCTAGCCCTTATCAGCCGACCGCTCTTCAAAGCGGCTGTTGCCAAGAGTAGGGATGTTACCAGCATCCTTGCTCTTTTTTAGTATATCCTTCTATCATTTATTTTAGCACAATTGAATAATCGATGTAACTCATTTGGTGAAAACTTTAACTTCCTTTGGAGCGAGAGTCACGGTGATCGAACCGTTGTTGATCTGAATGGAGTCGTTGCTTAACTGGTTGGTTAGACGGGTGCCGTTGGACAGGTTGTCAAAGTTGCCAATCGTGCGGGTTTGACTGTTCCACGAGTTGTTGATGAGTACGATGGCCTCGTCGCCATTTTTAGAGCGCTGGAAGCTGTAAAAGGAGTCGTCCGCCCATTTTTCCTTTTGGCTGCCGTTTTGCAGGGCGGGGTGGCTGTTGCGCACACGGTTTAACTTGGCAATGTACTGGTACAGCTCATGATTGGCGTTGAAAACGACGTTTTCCCGGTTGGCGGGATCATCTCCGCCACTAAAGCCTTGCTCGGTGCCTTGATAGATGATTGGAATACCGCGTGAGGTCAAAGTAAAGCCCAAGGCTGCCTTGAGCTGAGGCCATTTGTCATAGTTAGCACCCAGCTTGCCGGAGGCGTCATTAAGGAAACGTTTCACATCATGATTGTCGATAAATACGCCATTGGTATGAGCATCGCGATAGTGATGATCATCCGTATAGCGTTCCTTGATTTTCCTCATAGATTGATCGTGTCCGAACACATCCTTGATTGTATAATACATCGGAAAATCCAGTGCGGCATCGAGATACCGGGTGTAATCGCCCACATAAGCAGGATCGCCACTGTAAATTTCACCGAGGGTGAAGGTATTGGCTGCTTGGTCAAAGTCCCTCAAAAAGCCTTTCGGTACATGCTTGGCGGTGTCCACTCGCAGTCCGTCGATGCCCGACTCGTTCAGCAGCCATTTGATCCAGTTTTTGAGTTCATTCGCTGTATCTGGGTTGTCCTGATTCAGGTCGTCCAATCCGGCAACGTCACCATTTTCGATTTTCGATTGGTTGTTGGAGCTGTAGTCTGCCCCTGTGATGTCGCCATTGTGATGATACCAGTCCGCTTTGTCAAAAGGAGCCTTGGCGAAGCCGTTCCCTGGTTGAAAATCGCCGGTGTGATTGGGAACTACGTCCAGCATAACAGCCATATTTTTGTCGTGTGCTTTACGGACCAGCTCCTTGAACTTGTCCATTGTACCGAGATGCCCGTCTACCGCATAAAAATCATACGTATGATAGCCGTGATAAGCGAATTCGCTCTTTTGCATCGTTACCGGAGTAATCCAGATGGCGGTGAAACCCATATTTTGAATGTAATCGAGCCGGTTGATAATACCTTGAAAATCGCCACCATACCATTTGCGCTGGTCGCTGTTGTTGGAATTGAAGCCACCGTAATTATCGTTGGATGTATCTCCGTTGCTAAATCGGTCTGTCATGATAAAATAAATGCTCTGTTTGCTCCAGTCTGTGCTAAGGGGAGTTGGATTGGAGGGATTACCCGGATCAGTGGGAGTAGAGCCGCCCGAAGGCGACCCCGTTTGGACAGTTCCTGCGGCTCCGTTAGAGCTGGGTGTGTAAGTAGAAGTTCCTGTTTTGAAGAAGTAATTTTTGGTGTTGTTGCTATCCCAGTTGTTATTACCATCATTAAAGGCGGCTTCCAATTGGGAGGCGGAGCCGATATCGACGGTAATTTTGGCATAGCCGCTAATCTCGGCATCCTGCATTTTCACACCAGGTACAGCAGTCCAATTTCCGCCAGCCGGGCGGTAGTGAATGTAAGGTGAGTTGAAGCCCTTTTTGTAGTATACGGTTACTTTGTTGCCTGTACCGCCTCCGTTATCGCTGGGCTTAGCCTTGCTTACGATATACTGTTTGAATCCATCCATATCTCCGGTGGATGAGCCATCACTGTTAACGAGATTATTAAGGCGCAATAGTGTAAAGCCGTGGTAGCCGAACTTCGTGATTTTTTCTTCAATTTTCTGGAAGCCACTACCTCCCGTTGGGAGCGCGTTTTCACCATTCAGGCGAACACCCTTGGCGTTAGCGATCGAGGAGACGGTATCTACCAGTGTGGACGGCAAGGAATAATTCGGTGCTGTGCCACTGTCGTTCATCTCCAGTGCAGTAAAGGTCAAATCCAGATCAGCGTCCTTGAACTTCTGAATGAGACGGTTGTAATCATAATATCCACCTGTATGCTCTGTGCTGTGAGGCATTGCAGGATTGTTCATTTGCCAGTGCAGACCGGAAATCTTGGCTCCGATACGAACACCGAACACGAAATCGAAGTTTTTGTGGGCAGCAGCTCCGATGACGCCCAGATGGTTTTCAAGCACGCTTTGGTACCACGACAGGAAATCCTTCCCATACGCGGAATTATACCCGCCGTTCGTATAAAATCCATCCCCGTCGCTCGGCGGATTAATTTGGTTAAGGCTGCTTAGCTTGGTCCCCCAAGCCGCATTAATCTTGTCCAACGATCCATACTTTCCATTCATGGCCGTGCGGAACGCATTTTTGGCTGTTTCGGTGTAGGCTTGGAATTTGCCTCGTGCAGGATAGCTCCATCCCGCTGCCGGATAGTATGAAGGATATCGCAATTCTCCAGAAGGCCCACCGCTTAAATAAATTTTGGGAATGATGCTTTTGTAGCCAGCAAAGGTTTCAGCAAATGACGCATACAGCTCGTCATATTGTTTACCAGTCCCGCTCCATAGCGGTGAAAGGGCCTCGTTATTCACATAGCCGCCTTCATCCTTGAATTGCATTTCATCTGCACTGCCCTTGCTCCCCAGCCAGCTTGGAAGCGGGATGTTGCAGTCATCACCCACATTTCCGCCGCACTTGTGTGTAGAAATGATGGGAACCCACTTCAGTCCCACTTCTTTCACAGCATCTGCATAGGTTTTGTAGTAGCTCCAATCGAACTGGTTATCTCCTGCGTTCTCGACATAGCCCCACCATACGTCGGTGGTAATGGCATACACACCGTTACTTTTCAGCGTTTGCAGTTGCTTTTTGAATGCGCCCCAGTCACTGATTTTCGCCAGCGGCCCCATGACGGAAGCCTGAAAATCATCAGCAACCGCGGCGCTCGCCGTATTGGAGGGTGAGCCAATGAAGGCGGTCAGAGACAGCACAAGGCTTAGCAGAATCAGGCACCCTTTGTTCCATAGACTTCGATACAAGGTCAAACCGATCATCCTCCCCAAAGCATAGTCTATTTCGACAACATTCTGTAAACGTTTATAAAATAATTATAAAGCAATCGGTTGCCCAAAAAGAAGAATTTATTGCACTCTTGAAGGAGAGAAATATGACATTTTTCGTTAGCAACCGTGTGCTTAAAAGAGTCCAGGCAAAAAAATAAGGCATAGGTCTGAGTAAGACGCATGCCTTTTAGTAATATGCAGATAGCCAATGCCAGTATAGGAGAAAGTGAACCTAAGTGTATAAAAGCCTTGTTCCAGTCTGTATGAAAGTATTGCCGAGGCAGCTTGTTTAATAAATAGGGCGATTCTTCTGGTTTGCAATACCACTTTTGCGGTAAAAATACGTATTGATCCGATCCCGCCATTCCTTGGCGTGCTCAGCCTGATGTTCCAGCCGCTTTAGCACCTGTGCATACATCCCTCCTAACGAGGAATATATATTATGTGAAATTAAATATAATTGACAGACATTTCTCATAGAAATAGCTTACTTGAAAGGTGTCTGTATGATTTTCCATTAGGATGCTGTTATCACATAAGTGGATTTTTTTTTGAGTCAAATTCATTTTTAGAGTTTCTTAATAGGCTAATCTTTTTAATTGTAGTATTAAGCTGATTCATTGAGTTGTCTAACTTATCTAATTTTTCTCCTAGAGTCTTCAAAATGTACCAAAGAAGAATAAAACACAGCGAAACGGGAAATCCAACATTTGTAATTAATGAAATCAATGCCTCTACACTCATAGATATCTTCCCTTCAGAAGAGATTTTAAAATTATAGAAGCGTCTCCCTAAGCTTGTTTGGATTGAATCCGCAGATAACTGTTTCTTTGCCCGATCTCTTTATGATTGTGTAGGGTACGCCTTTAATTTCACGAAGTAACTTGAGATCATTTATATTGGTAATATCAATGTCAGTAAAATTGATCTTGTTTTCCCCCATCCACTCCTTGATTTTTTGGCAAAAGATACAATTTGACTTTGTGTAGATAAGTACCTCATTTAACATTTACCTTTCTCTCCCATCAAATTAAATTAGAAAGGGGGTACCCGGACTTGAACCGGGGATGAAGGTTTTGCAGACCTTTGCCTTAGCCTCTTGGCTATACCCCCAAACTTAATTGGTGTTTGAAAAGTAAAGTGATAGTAGTTTTAAAAAGTACAACCCTTAAATAGCTTCTATTTTTTAGGTTGTTCTATCAGTCCACTGCCTCACTTTATTAAATATAAAATATTTTGGAGGCGATCCTGTTGGAAGAATTGCACGCTTGGAGATCAAGACATCATAATTTTAAAATTGAACTATTGAAACTAAGTAAGAAAATCGAAGAAACTGAAAATCCTAGTGATATTTTATTTTATCAGGAGATATGTGAGAAATATGCTTATCATCTTAAAAAAATTGAATCCGCTTGCTACGATAAAGTAGGTGTCACAATTTGTGGTTGTAACTTTAATCCTGAACATTGTACGGATTAGTGCTTCTTTCCTTTGTCAAGTAAACAAACATGTAAATTACAATTATATGAGTTGAACTCTTAAAATTTAGATTAAACGGATGGGGCACAATAGTGTTGTACAAGCGAAGAGGCCGCTTTGAAGGCATTACCACAGAGCATTCTGCCCCTGATTACGGGCCTTAATCAAGCGGTTTTAGAAAGGGTGGGGAAAAGGGAGCATGATCTAACTGAGTAGTAGTACTTGTAGGTTCAACTTATATAATAATATAGCGAAACTCATAAGTGTGGCGCTTCCTCTTCGGAAGCGGCTTTTTTTATTTTGTCAAAGAGCTAACGCTTCATAAACGTTTTATTCAAAATCTTACAGATACACTTTGGCCAATACCTTCTTTAATCCTCTAAATACTTTTATACCTATTTCCTGGTTTTTTCACAAAAAAACTCTTGAAGCTCATTCGTTTCTCATGAAACTACCTAAATTGTAATATCACCAGCTATATTAAAGCCTTTTCACAAGGTTTTTTTACAATTTTTTTTAAGAAAGCATCCTTTTAGACATTTATGGTTGTGATTTCGCCAAGTTGTATCACTTTGATTAAACATACTGTTTATTTAGGAGGGAAATTATGAATCCTTATATACTAAATTTTACTGAAATTGTTAGCATTCTTTCAAGAAAAAAAATTATAAATGAGTTTTTGAATGACCCAGAGCACTATGCTTTATTCAAGGAAAGTATTATGTCGCCATCTGATGCTAATAATAAGGAACTAGATGAAAAATTCAAACAATTCTTTTTAGAACTACGTTTTACAACCTATATATCATCCTTGATACATTATGCTTCGATAGATTTTGACAAGAAACAAAGAAGAATCCGAAAAAGAAACGTGTTATTACCGGAAGAGGATTCACACAATCTTTTTAAGGATGTATGTACACAATATGAATTCTTGAAGGATAAGCGAACAGTTAAAATAGAAGATGTGGTAACGAGTTCAAAGCTACATAAAGCGATAAGTTTATTAACGGAAAAAGAAAAAAGTATTTTGAGCGCTTCATATGTTATGAATTGTTCGGATACTGAAATTGCTAAAAATAATAACGTATCACAGCAGGCCGTTTCAAAAACAAGAACTAGGGCATTAAAAAAACTCAGAGATTTTTTGGCGTAAAATGGATTATTATATTGCTGCAATCAAAAAGTTCCCTAATATATTCGCGAAATAGGGGGAGATCGCTCAAAGTAGAACACTGCAATCTTATAAAAGAACAGTGTCAGTCCAATCTGTTATGTTCAATGGCATCAATCCTCAATACTCTCGGGAAAAATAGAGCGAGCAACTCGTTATATGAAAGGGAGAGAAGCAGTGAACTCTTTTATGAATCTAATTAAGAAAGCACAACAAAGAGACGCACGAGCAATAGCAGCTATTATTGATAAATTCAATCCCAAAATTCAAAAATCTCTTACACAGACAAAGCCTCAAGATCGTAATGACTTAAGACAAGAAGTAAGCTTAAAATTAATCGAGGCAATCTATAGATATGATTTAAGATCAGTGCCGGGTTTTTGGGAATTTGTAGATAAAAAGAATGAAGAGACAGATAATTAAATCTGGCGCTGTAAGCCGGGACTGTCTTGTGAGAGTGGGATATCAAAACATATTGCAATTTAAGCGACCAGTCGCCTGAAATCTATCGGCGACTGGTTATTTAGTTTTGTTTGAATGCGAATTGAGTTAGTAAATAGCGTGATGTAAGTTAGTGAATCATTTACCGCAGTTTTATCATGGTTTAGGATTAATTGACCAAGCGAGTATTAGTATCACGAAAGAGAAGAGGAGTACAAAAATATTCAGTCCAATCCCCCACCATGCATACATTTTAGATCGCCTTGTAAATAGTGCTACAATTCCTGAAAAAATTCCTAGTATTGGTATGCTATATAGTGCTTGAGGAAGAAAAAAAGATGAGAGAAATAAATAGTTAATATTCAATTCAACTAATGAAAAAATACCGCACAAGAAAGATATCATTCCTGTTATGGGGTGTAAAAGGGTTCCCTTTTTATTTTTTATGAATGCCAATTCCATAATTCTACCTCCCCAACTTTTATTGTGCGCACCATTTTATTACTTTTAAGTTTTTTTAGTTCTTCAGATGGCCCTGTAACGACGGCTCCATAGGTGAGTATTCCATTTTTCTTTATATAATCCAAACGTTTAGAGAAAGATGTATTCTGGTAGTTTGGAAAAGTTGATATTAGCTTTTGTTGCTGAGCCAACTGTTCGACAATTTTAAGAAATATAGGTTGAATTCCTTGTTTAGCAACCTTAGCTCCGAAAAACGGAGAAAATAAATTGGTATCAGAATGCGTAGGGTACCCCAAAGGAATTATTTGTTCACTATTTTGTGAGTTTTCCACTCCTGAGTTTACTGCAAGCCACAGAGTATCAATACTTTTGGGGAGCTTGTGTTCCACTTCTTGGGGAGAATACAAATCATCGAAAGAAATGTACAATTCGGCGACAGACCCAGAAGGCAAGCCGTTTAAAACCTCCCACTCCTTACTTTTATCAAAATTCAGGTTGTTACTCGGGAAAATGAAATGATTCTTATTTGACTCAGATACAGGTATGCTTGTTTTAGATTGCCGTTCCACAGCAGAAAATTGTTTCATTGTGTATTGCACTTTGATTGCCTCAGAATTAAGACTTTGCTTCCCAACACGTTTTAAAGTGTTAAAATTCGCGTCCATAGAAAAAAAACCAATTCTAGTATCGAATCCTTCTTCTAACATTGTGTTAGGTTCAGTTACGTAAATTAAATTCTTAGTGGTGTCTAGTAAGTCGTTAGCTCGGTTCCCTGTTCCGTAATATAAATAGGAACAAAGTGTTAGAACAGGTACAATTAAAAGTAAAATGGTTAGAACAATGAGGATTGTACTTACCTTTGCTTGGTATTTTGCTAATTTTATAATGCCTTTTGAACCTTTTTCTTCAAAGTGTAAAGTGGTCCCGAGATCTAAATTAGCTTTTTTAAACAACTTATTGTATTCATCATGAGTCACCTCTTGATCTTCTTTAGGTGTTAAATTACTATTAATACTTTTTTTATCGAGAAATTGTTCGTTATCGTTATCCTTCTTCATGTAGTATGCCCCTCTTTTCAAGAATCGTTTTTAACTTTTTCCTCCCACGATAAATATGACTTTTTAAAGTATTAAGATTTAACCCCAGCACTTCAGCTGCTTCGTGCATTTTGAGTTGATGTAAATCACATAAAAGGATGGCTTGGGATTCTTTTTCGGGTAGAGTATGAATTGATTGTATTAACTGGCTTAATTGATCACGCTCTATGAACTGATTTTCCGGCGTATTGTTATCAAATAATTCTAGTCCCTTAATTTCTTCAATAAGCGCATTTTTTTTGTTTTTTCGTCGTGTGAAATCAATAAACGCATGGTATCCAACTTTAAACAACCAAGCCTTAATATTTCCAATTTCATTATCCTCAAGATGTAAAAAGGCTCTAAAGAAAGTTTCTTGGACTAGTTCCTCTGCAACGAAATGATTACAGGAGAGGGAAAGCAGGTATCTATACAAGTCGTTAAAGTAGCTGGAGTAAAGAGTTTCTAGGTTCATTCTTTCCTCCTTTCACTACAACCACGAATGAAGACAGGAAAAAGTTGCAGTAAATAATAATTTACTGATGAACTTTAAATTTATTACATACCGATTATTGTAACGGTTCCAAAGAAATAAATATTCAGCTTATGGTCTGATCATGTGAAATATAGTTACCAAAATACATTCGTGCAGATGAATCTCGATTCATTAACTCCTTCATCATAGCACAATCGAAATAGCTCAATTTGAATTCCTTAAACGGTAAGAGTGAAGAAAGATAACAATGATTAAATGACGGATTGTCAACCCAAGTGCAACAGTTCCTCTGTAAATCGTTCGTGAGTGATTTTCCAGTCCAGACATTGTCGGGGCGGTGGTTGATGAGGAAGAACATGCTCCAGTTCTTCATCTGTAATTTGAGTAAAGTCACTGCCTTTAGGGAAAATCTCTTGAAACAAACCGTTTGCGTTCTCTGTAGATACTTGTTGCCATGAAGAGTAAGGGTCTGAAATAGAACTGAGGTGGTGGATCGCTTCGAGGCTCGCGTAACAGGCAAACTCCTTTTCCCCGAGGGGTAAGTAGCCGTAACGCTTTGAAACGTTCCGGAAGAGTACTAGAAAGCGACTACGCCAAAGGTAATCTCCATGGACAAGGCCTATGAGATCTGGCACTTTTATCGCGGTTTACAGACGCATCTTCAGTTTGATGAAGGTAGCTAAGCAGTTTTTACTTTTCCCACGACTGGGTATTACCTTATCCAGTTCCCAGTACGAAAGGTTCCCAGGAACAAACTTCTCACGTTTCTCTGTCGGTTGTTTCCGTGTGCCTCTGTGCCCTAGCATCTAAGGAGATACTCGTCAACACACCAGCATACAGCCAGCGCTAGAGCGTCAGGCCATGGGCCATTTATTCCAGTAGGTGTCGCACTTCATAATTACAATCCGTCATATAGAAATATCCCCTTCAAGTTTACTCTTTCCTCATGTGACATAAGGTTTTTTTGAGTGTCTACTTGAAAGGGATAGTACTATTTTAAGAAGTGAAGATATTTAAACATTCTTAAGTATTCTTAAGTATTATCTATTAGCATCCATCGAAATAAATGATAATGGCATTAGCTATAATATAATATTTAGTTCTATATCTGCGAGCGCAGTTCTCGAGAATCCCATCGCATTCGCAGTTACCTTCACCAAAATTTTCCCAGCAACGATCATGTGCTACGCAACATTCATCTAATTCGTTAATGGGGGCGCCCCCACCTCTAGCCATGTTGTATCCACAGTTTTTACCACAATGCTGATAACCACCAGGAGCACAAAACTCCGTAGGATCCCAAGCAGTAGTAATTTTACTGTTAGTTTCTCCGGGGGTGTATGTCTCGTCATGAAAAGGTGGAGTTTCCACATCTACGTCTAGATCAACTCCATCATAAGGTGAATTAGTGACGTGAGTGCTCCCTTTTTTCACATCTAACTGTTTCAATTCGTTCCCCTCTAAAATATCTACACCAAGGGAGTAAGTAACTTCTGTACTATCAATTTCATTATAACCAAAGGCATGAAATACAAGTTTCTTATCTTCACTAATGAAATAAATCATTTTCCCTACATTTAATTTTTTGTTTGTTGTATATAAGTCACTCACAAAAGTAGCTTTGATTTTTAGGTTTTCAAGAGAAAATTTCGAATACTCTGTATCAATTAATTTTGAAATTTTCTTATAATCAGGGCTATTTGTAAGCTTTGATAAAAAATCGGTTGTTTCGATTATTGTCATAGGTCGACCATTAATTATATTCATCATAACTATATACACTCCTCTAAATTTGAAATATAAAGCGGATAACGCACAAATCTTATCAAAAGCTAATCATTAAGATGAACAGCCACATGAATAAAAGACCGGATTGTTCTTAAATATGCCGCGATATGTTGCTGGGCAGTCAGGTCCGAAGCCACAGCATTTAGGCAGTTGGTAACAGCCAATTTCCGCTTGAATCTGCACTTGCTCTTGCTGGGAAGCATTTGTTTGAGTAGTTTTCTTTTCATTCATAATTTAATTTCTCCTTTCGATTTAATTTGTTACAACTATAAAAGTGAGTTATGTACTAGATATAACAACCCAATATTTATTATTTTAAGACAAATGGAATTCGGTTTTTTTGAGATGAATTTCAAAACATTGTTATTTATCGTTTTCCTTCTCCCTTTATTAAAGCTGCATACATGAAATGCCCATATTCTGAAATACTGGAACTAATCTTTGCATGCATCAATACCGCTTCCAGTGCCCGGTTGCAAAGATGTTCGCATGGTTCGATGTCTCCCGAAGTGGTTACTATGCCTAGCTGCAGAACTGATCCTCTCAAAGTGAGCTAAGCAGCTGGGTATGAAATCCAGCAGATTGTGGGCTTCCAAATGGGGTCCAGAATGACAAAGGAACCGGTCCTTTTAGCATTAGAGCGTGCTTACCAGGCTCACCGTCCTGCCAGTGAAGTTCTGCGCCATTCGGATCGCGGCAGTCAGTATGCAGCTCAGGAAAACCAGAAAAAGCTTGTGGAATACGGCATGGCATGAAAGGCAGCATGAGCCGAAAAAGGAATTGTTATGACAAATGTCTGCATTGAACGTTTCACAGCATTTAAAAAAAGGAACTCGTGTATTTGGAGCATTTCAAAACGAGAGAGGAATATATAAGTTTTACTTGGAGTTCTACTGCTTGAGGGAGGGAGTTCCTAACAAGTAATGACGCTTTTTCTTGGAAGCCACTATTTCAATAGTAAATCAAACGCGGAAGTGTTCTAACGTCTTACGTCCGGAGTGTATAACTTGAACTTAAAACATGCCTAGAGATTTTTAAAAAATCGTGTAATTGAGAGCAACTCATGAACTGATTCTCTTGTATGAATGTAATTATAGCTATATTTCACACTAATCAGGTCATGAGTCGTTTTTTCTTTCAGGCGATAAGTTTTTAATTTTAGATCAATTTATCCAAAGCTCTTTAACAAATTCAGCATTCCGTTTCCTTCTATAGCTGGATTTCCAAAGAGCAGCGAACTGCTTTTAATTAATTGAGCATAAATTTCTGGTTCAGTAAGATCCCTTTTGAATAGGATTCTGCCTTCTTCGATGATCAATGCTAATGCACCAGCAACGAAAGGGACTGCCATAGATGTACCACTAAAAGAAGCATATTTATTATTAAGGAATGTGGAATATATGTCTTCACCCGGAGCGACAATGTCAAGTTGTTCGTTTTTGTTGGAAAATTTTGAAATTAATTTTGTTGCTCCGATAGACCCAACTTCTATCACTTCATTGTAAGCACCGGGATATCTATATTCCCGATCACTCTCCCCATTTCCATCATTTCCGGAAGCAACGACTATAGACAAGCCATGTCCCACTGCATAGCGGATAGCATCATGCAGAAGAGGATTGTCTTTTTTGGTACCCAAAGACATTGTCATAATGTTAACTCTTTCTCCGTTGGGCCCTCTCCATAATATTGCGTAGTAAATAGCCTCAATTAAATTATTAATATCTCCATCTCCGTCATTGGTTAACGTTTTTAAAATGAGAATGCTGGCTCGTGGGGCAACTCCAATGTTAACTTTTTTATTGTTAGCTGCAATAATTCCTGCAACATGAGTCCCATGTCCATTGCCATCCTGATAGTTATGCGGATCATTGTCATAGTTTGAAGTGAAATTTCTTCCACCAATGATGTTGTTTTGTAGATCTTCATGCTTCATATCTATCCCGGTATCCAATACAGCAATGACAACATTAGATCCAAAAATATTTCGCTTCCAAATCTGTTCAGCATGAATTATTTCTAAACCCTTGTTTTCTTTGTTTGTAGCAGTTTTGATGTTATAGTTTGGTAATCCTATCGATTGTATTTTCACTCTATCTCACATCCATTCTCTTTTGTTAATTAAGAAAGTGTCAGTGATATTAAAAAATACAACTCGAAGTCAAATAGTCGATGTCCCGTAATGGCAACTGCTAGGATAATGCTCAATGGATACTAAAAAAGATGACTCCTGATGAATTCGAGGTCACTGAAAAACTCGTAGTTTGACGGAGTAGTTAAATGCATGAAACATCAGCTTCAATATTCTCTTCAGGTTTACAGTAAAGATCGCCATTGCACCTTGTAACTGCATGCCAATAAGACCCGAAGATGACGCTACATCATACCCGTGTCTGTGTTTGAGTTCACTGTTTGCTTTTAATAATGCCCTTTTCCAATGCAATTTCAACGGTTTTGCCCACGAGCATGTCAAGTAAATTCAAGTCTTTCAGTCGCAGCGTCCGAAACTTGGTTAACGAGCTGGCGTCAATCACTGGATCTTCAGGTGCCATATCAAGAAAGTATTTAAACGAGATGTCTACTTCGAACGTTCGACGATGTCCATGTCGGACAGTTCAAAAATCGCCTTCAAAAGTAAGTACTTGAACATTCGAATCGGGTCGATCGCATTTCGGCCGTTGTTCAGACAGTACCGCTCTTTCAGTTCTTCATAAACAAAAGAGAAGTCAACCAGTTCGTTGATTTGTCGTAACATATTGTCTTTCGGCACTACCAAGTTATAAAGTTACAAATAAGAGCTTAAAGAGTCATAGATTCTTGTTTTTGAATCATCTCATTCACCTACCGTGCGAAGCTGAATATGCCGGATCTGGCATCTCTATCCTGCGAATTCGGTAGCCTTCTGCGCTCACTTCTGCCTGTTCCTCTGCGCTAAATCGTTCTGCGACTCATGGATGCTTTTGGAACGTACCCAGCGCAATGAATGGAGCATTCACAGGAACGGCACTGATCTTCGGCTGCTGTCCGATCATGGAGGTTAATCCGTGCTGAAGCTCACTCGCAGCCGTCTGAAGCACTTCATCTGTCTTATGAACCACGATGGCCTTGCACCAAGCGGGCAGCTTTTCCACCTTACTATTGCGGCGATAATGCAGCCAAGCGTCATAGCCGCTCTCTTTTGGCATATCCCTACGCTTGCTCATATTCCAGCCTCCTTTTAGGCAGGTGAAGATTAGTCTCAGGCATGCTGCTCCTGGTCCTGACTCATATGCTGAGGGAGTGTCAGACGGTTGCCCTTGCCTTCATATAGCCACAAAATAGCGGTGACTCCGCGCGGGTAATATTTGCTGCCGTGGGCAATACCGGAGAGCATTTGGTCGCTCCAGCACCAATAGGATTCTTCAGGGTGAAGGAGCCATGAGACGTGGGCAGCATCCGCAGCCTGCCCAGCTTCCTCCCAAGGCAGCTCCAGCAGCTCACGGGCAATGAACTGCGACAGGTAGATTTTACTCAGCCAGGAGTTGTTACTGGTGGAGGACAGCTTCCAACCCCCGTTATCGAACAGGCAGACACCTGGTACCAGTACGGTTTCCAAATGACGTCGCAACGCTTGCATATACCCGCCAAATCGCCCATCGAGCTTAAGTGCCTTCTCACATCCTGTAAAGTAGGGGAAGATCAGCCCCTCGATGGCAGGGACAATCTGTGAATCATTGCCCTCCTGAATGACAGCAGGAATATAGCCCTTATCTGTCATCTGTGCCGTGATCGCTGCTGCGCATTTGTCCGCCTGGGAGCCAGCTTCCCGTGAAAGGGTATCGAGTCCTTCCGAGGCAAAAAGCTTCTCCAGCGCAATATATACCGCCCAGCATTTGCTGCCCAAATAGATGTTGTTGCGGGACTGCCCCAAGGAAACGTCCAGACTATCGTAGGTTGTAATTTCCGCGCCCCCCTGAGTTCTGGTGCTGTCCAAGCCCATTAAGCCGTTTCGGCGCGACGGATCAGGGTGATCCCGTTGTAACATGCTGGCGAAGCATTCACGCAAAACGGGCAGCATACGTGTCGTAAACGCTCGATCCTGTGTCTGTTGGATATATACCGTGGCGCAGCATAGCCAGTTTACCAGCTCCTCGTGGCTCATGTAGGAGAAGCAGTCGTCAATCCCTGCCAGCTCATACGCGGAGTACCCCGGACGGGAAAATACATTAGCTACGCCCATATCATGCGTAAACGTGATGCCGCCCGGATAGGTCTGTTCCTCTGTCGGGAATCGTACCTCATCGCGGTAGCTGTACCGTTTTACAAACCACTCCAGTTCGTTGCGTACCGTCCACGGGTTCAAAATCAACTCAAAGTAAAGCTGATCTGCCGTTAAATCGAGCGTATTCATCATCCGATATTCGCCTTCATTGACGATCCAGATGGGTTCTCCATCCGCTTGCTGACTGAGTAATTGGGTACTGCCGTAGTAGCTGTGGATCGCCTGTGAGAGCATAAATTCCTGATCCTTGCTCAAGTCTGCCGACTCGATCCAGTGATTCGCCTGGATACAGGATGCCTTCAGGGCTGTAAAATGCTCCAAAGCATAACCTGCCACGTCTTCAATATCCGTGAACAGCCGGGTGTAGTAATACGCTGTGTCGATACCTGTAGTGACGATGCCGCCCCGGTAAAAACAGACCGCAAAGGCATACGTGCGCTTCTCGCCTGCGGGAACGTCCATCAGGAGCGCAGCCGTCCCACCTAGACCGAAGGATAAGTTCTCGGCAATCGACTCCCCGAGCAGCTTCTCCAGTGTAAATCCGCAGGCAGGTACCGCTTCACTGCTGTTAGTCACAATTGCAGTGCTGCGCCCTTGCCCGATGCCCGTGATTTTTCCCAACGTTCCAACATTCAACCCCACAGCTTCCCCGCGCGGGTCCTCGCCTACAATGCGCATACTGCTGTACGGATCACTGCCCTGATAGCCGAAAAAAGCTTTCCGTGCAGCCGTTCCCTGCGTGTTATCGACCATCAGCTCGGCAAATACCGCCGGAACCAACGCTGACCGCAGCTCATCTATACCCGCTTTCCCCGGTTCTGGAACCGGACGGACAGGAGAATACAGCCGGAACGTCAAATCTCCAGCGCTCCATATATCTGTGCCAGCTTTTAGCTCACGGGTAATGTTTTGATCGGCAAAGGGAACAAGCTGTGGCTCCGTTCGTTTATCCTTTTTCTCCACATCGTATCGGGCGCTTTCGTCCTGTGCGGCTGCAAAAAAGGGGAGCGCCTCATAGACCTCGCCGTCTCTGGATTGCAGCCCGATATATACATTTTCATCCGCGGGCTTGCCTAGCTCCAAGCCGAGTCCACCCCGATTACCCTTGAACCCGAGCGTAAAGCTGGAAAAGGCACCGATAGGTGAGTGTTGCGTGTTATAAAATATATTTTTCGGCATATAATGAAACCCCTTTCAATATAGAGAGTGACTTTCAGATACAAAAGTATTTTGCAGCATCCTCATATAGAGCCTAGCATGCTAAGGTTTAGGGAACCATTGTCAAATCGCTCCATCATTTATCCAAATCGCGCTTAAAACGATATACTGGAGTAAAACCATCAACGTCAGGAGGGGAAGCATGTCGTCACCACGTTTACCGAACCGCCCAGAGCCTATAGACCTTGCGGCTACTGAAGAGGAATTCTTTTTTCCCGATGTGCGAACGACGGTCAATCTGTTTGCCATCCATACGCGAAGAGTCGGAAGGGAATGGAGCTATCCGCCACATACGCATCCTCAATATGAAATTAATATCGTGCTTGCAGGAGAACAGGTGATGGTGGTGGATGGCCGCAGCTATACACAACGACAAGGTGATCTGGTGCTGCTGCGACCGGGAATTGTTCACTCCAGCCACAGCAGCGGGGAGGGCTTTACGTATTTTTGCATGCATTTCGACATTGATGACAAGCTGTTCCTCTCGTTACTGAGCCGACTGGAGCAGGTGTTGTTTCCAGCCGAAGGTGCGGTGGCGAGGCAGATTGGACCCGCGCTGGATAAGCCGCTCGAACTTTCCACACCCAATGCAGAACAAGCAGGGGATTCGGTGGCCAAGCGTATGCGGATTCAATCTGCCGTGTTCGAGCTGTTCGCTACGTTATGGGAGGCGGTATCCAGCGAAGCGGCGCATCTGCCGGGGCGCGGATACGTGCAGGCTGAGCTTGCCCATCAGATTGCCAGCCGACTTCAAGGCAGGGTGAATCAGCATTTTGGACAAATCGACTCTGTGGAAAAGCATGATGGGATTGAGGGTATTTCATCCGAGTTGGGTATTAGCGTGTCCCATTGTAATCGTGTATTTCGTAGTGTTTTTGGTGTATCTCCCCGTGTGTATCTGTCTGGTCTTGTCCTGCACGAAGCCAAGTTGCTGTTGGCAGATCCGCAATGGACGGTGCAGCAAATTGCCGATATGCTTGGCTACGGAAACATTGCGCATTTTAGCAGGCAGTTCAAGCGCTGGTCCGGTCAGTCGCCGACATCCTACCGTAAAAGCACTGTGCAGGAAAGCCCATCCGAATAAAAATATGTGTGATCATGAAATGGTTACGATATAATCCCTTTAAAAGGTGGCTATACGCTGATCTAATCCAAGCCACACGCAATCAACAGGTAGGAAACCTATTTTCTAAACAAAAACCGGTCTAACACGTATGCATCGTGTTAGCCGGTTTTCTTTGGCTATAGGGTATCAAGTCCTTCTCTAAAGCAGTTCTCTTTACCGTCACAGTTTTACATGGTAATATTCGATTGTTGGATATAATTCAAAGTCATTGTCTGAATAGATGATAAAAAATAAAGCATATATGCAATATAGCCTTGTATTTAAGGAGTGGATTACCTATGGACCAAGTGGATCATAAAATTTTGTTATGTCTACAAAGCCAGGCACGCATCTCTATGACCGAGCTGGGCAAGGAGGTTGGACTTTCCCAGCCCGCTGTCACGGAAAGAGTAAGGCGCATGGAGGATAAAGGCATTATCACTGGATATCGTGCCATGGTTTCACATGAGAAAGTCGGAAAGCCGATCATGGCACATGTGCTTGTGCACACGAATCAATGCAACTCATTTGTTGAGTTCTGTCAATCTGCGCCTGAAGTCATTGAGTGCCATCGAATTAGCGGCGAGCAAAATTATCTACTTAAGGTTATGGCCGAATCCATGCTTAAGCTGGAGCAATTCGGGGATGAGTGCGGAAAGCACGGTCACTCTACCACGTTAATCGTCCTGTCCTCGCCTGTAGAGCATAAACATGTAACTCCCGCTTTATTAGACCCTATTTGAGCTGCCGTAAATGGCTTGGCAAAGCTCGGTTGTAAACGGACCTGACATGCCTTCGAACGCCGTATTGGTAAAGGCGACAACGCTGAGTCTTTGCGCGGGATCAACGAACCACGAATGACCGTAAGCTCCTCCGAGACGCCACGTTCCGGGGGATTCTGCTGTTTCGCCTTCGTCAGGATTTTGGAGTACGGTGAATCCCAGCCCGAAGCCCCGTCCCGGCCAGCCTGCCAAGGTAAGGTCCCCAGTTTGAATGGTACCCATCTCACGAACCCATTCCTTCGGTAGTAACGGATGACCGCCGTTTCGTAGGGTTTCAAGTAGCCCCATGAATTCCTTTGCGCTCCCGATCATACCAGAGCCGCCAGAGTGGAAGGCTGTGGGATCAAAGGCTCGTGCAGGCTGAAAACGAAGCCCCGCTGTGCCTTCAAAAACCTGCGCAACCTCAAGTTCACGCATCCGGCGGGGTTCCAGAGTATCGTTGACATAAGCGGCGGCAAGTCGTTCGGGATCAGCAACCGTGAAGCTAGTGTCTTGCATACCGAGGGGGTCTGTAACGAGCTTTTTAACAGCCTGCTCAAGGGTTGTGCCGCATACGCGGCCAATGATTGCACCAAGCACATCGGTCGCTATCGAATAGCCCCACGCCTTACCCGGTGTGTACAACAGAGGTGCGGAAGCCAGACGGTGCAAGTTTTCGTCAAGCGTAAGATTTGAAAAATCCATGCCATCCGAAACGCCCGCACGATGATAAGGGCCGCCCCCTTCTTCCTCCAAAAAGCCATAGGTCAACCCGGCAGTATGTGTGAGCAATTGGCGTACCGTAATGGGTGGCTGCTCGCCGCTGATCAGTCGGGGCCGAAAATCCGGCAACCACCGTTCGATAGGTTCATCGAGTCCAATCAACCCTTGGGCAGCCAAAACCAAGGCCGCTGTAGATACAATCGGCTTGGATACAGAGGAGAGCCGAAATAAAGCATCCTCGCGCATAGGACGATGTTCTTCTCGATCAGCCAGCCCGGCCGCTCGCACATACACAGGTGAACCATCGATATATATCATAACGACTGCGCCGACCAGACGCTTCTCGGCAAGGGTTTGATCTATGACTGCATTCACACGTCCGTCCAGACCATCTTGTATCGCAAAAACTCTATTTTCCATACCCATGAATATCTCATCCTCTCTATGATCCAGCGGTTATCGCTTGATGGACTTAGTTTACAGGATGGGAAGACGACATTACATAAGGTAACAAAGGTATTCATTGAGTATTCACGTTAAAATAAAATTATTTTAGAAGGATGGCTTTGGATTTAAATGAACGGGATTTTACAAGAACTTATGCTGCGTTTTACAGTAACTTTTTAAGCTGAGATACACGCCGCCCTTGTGATAAGCTGAAAGTAGATGGTAAAATCGACATTTTCAGAATATATGAACGCTTCTATGAGTCGCGATTACGATAAGATGCTTTCACTGTCTGATGATTATCGTATCGTGTCTGTGGATGATGCTGACCCTTCCAAAATTGTTGTTTCGTCGATAACGAAGTATGAGGATATGGAGTTACCTCCCATCAAGCATATTCTTGCTTTTGAAGAAGGAAAGTACAAGCTACAAATGAGGAATGTTGTGGTCAATATGATTCCTTCATCACCTGACTATAAAACAGTCGAGTACGAGCCTGATAAGGTAGACGGTAATTTAGAAGATAATTTCAATGGTTAGAGATATGATGGTGACGGTACAGACTTTGGCGAAAAAATTTAGGAGGAAACGGCATGTTGGGAATCGGTATAAAAAAGGAAAGTAATAACTTAGTTATTACTTGGCAGTTATCTCGGATAGAAGTATCTCTTGGGGATATTGAGGATGTTTTGTTTGATAATACTTATGCAGGGCAAGAGAAAAGTGCAATAAGAATTGGTACCCCTTATGCTACAACGGATAGAGTTGTAATTAAAACAAATTCAAAGACATATATTTTGTTCACTACAAATGGTCAGAATATTCTTGAAAAAATACAGTCCTATCTTTAATTAGCTGTCCATAAAAATACAGCATTTATTTTTAGCGAGTTTTAATTGCTTAACCAAACGATCCAAAACGTATCCAATAAAAAGCCAGAAAACTAGTGTAGTAAAGTAAACGACTGCTATGGGGATGTCTGCTTTTCGCACAAATTGAAATGATTCATACATCCAAACTAACGGGCTAATGATAGCTAATAGTATATTATAATCGTCGTACCCCGTAATATTTACAGTTAACATAACCTTTAGTTGCTGTAGTCGTGAAAAATAATACAACGCAAGTTAACAACCATGATGATCTGGTTATTACAGTATTCTTTTACACAAAAGCCTATCTCGATATTCAGGCAGATAGGCTTTTGTAAAATAAACTTCACTATATATACGCTAAATTACACGAACGATATATTCCTTATCGTCAGTTATCTCTACGCTGACGGGCACGGGCTTCGCTACCTAAACGCCCTGCTTCTTCGTGACTCAGTTTGTCATTTTGGTTGTTGTTAGCCATGTTCAATCACTCCTCATCGAATTTTAGTAAAGCGTGTTCGAGTATCTATTAGCCTTCGCCTTTATCCGCGCTCCCATGCTTCTGTGCGCAGCTGCTGCTGGCGGGTAAATAATGCTGGATAAATAAATAGGCTGAGCAGTACGCTGGTCAAAATTGCAGAGGTCATGGTGGTAAATACGATCAGCAACTGCAATCGGACAGCGGCAATCGGATTGGCACCTGCGATGATCTGCCCGGTCATCATGCCGGGAAGCTGGACCAGCCCCAGCGTTTTCTGTCCCTCAATGGTTGGAATCATACTGGAGCGTATGCAATCCTTGAGTATCGGGAAAATAGCTTGTCTCGGCGTGCCGCCCAGTGCCAGAATGAGCATAATTTCAGGCTTGCGCAGCAGCACCTCCGACTTGAGCCGGGACACCAGCAGGCTGGACAAAATCATGGAGCTACCAATGATCATGCCGCTAATCGTAATCATATATCGGGCTGTCGCCGGAATGATGTGCAGGCCAATCAGAAATGCCTGTGTAACGATTTCCACACACAGCAGCGTCAGGAACGACTTCCACATCAGGCCGGGGATAAATCGTCCTTTGCGCGCAACATTTTGAGAGGCTACAGTGATCATGAGCAGTATGAATAATACGATAAATCCGTAGCTCTGCATCCCGAAAATCAAATGCAGCACATATCCGATGGCCAGCAACTGAACCGATGCTCTGATCGTGGCGATAATGATATCCCGATCCAGACCGAGCTTGAAGGATTTGGACATGACGATGGCGATGAACACAAAACCGAGGGACAGAATCAGGGCGACAATCGTCATACCCATTCTCCTGCTATAAACTTGCGGGTTTCATTGTGCTGTGGTGCATGGAAAAAAGTCTCGGTATCCGCTTGCTCCACGAGCTTTCCGTCGATCATCAGCCATGTTTCATGGCCTACTCTGCGTGCTTGTTCCATATGATGCGTAATCCAGATCATCGTCGTTCCCTCTTCTTTATTCATTTGAAGCAACAGTTCCTCTACCTCTTTGACCGAGGCCGGGTCCAGTGCAGAAGTAATCTCATCCAGCAGTAAAATATCCGGGCGGTTCGCGAGCGTTCGCGCCAAGGCCAAGCGCTGTCTTTGACCTCCGGATAGCTCCTGCGCCTTTTGCTCCAGTAGATCGCGGGTAAGCCCTACACGCTCTAACAGGCCGGGTGGATCATGCAGTATCGTGCCGTGCAATCGTTCTACAGTCTGGAGATTGTACAGAACGGTTCCTTGCAGCATGGGGGCATCCTGAAAAACCAGTGCGACCTTTCGTCTCAGCTCAGGGATTTCCCATTCGGAAAGGGGCTTGCCGAATACGCTGATTTCCCCTTCATCCGGCGTCAGTAGAAGATTACACAGTGAAAGCAGTGTGCTTTTGCCAGACCCGGACGGGCCGACCAGCGTGGTTATTTTGCCGGGAGAGACTTTTGCCGTAATTCCATTCAGGACAGCACGTTGCCGTTCAGACCCGGTAAAATATTTGGTGACGTCTTTAAATTCAATGGCTGGAAGTGACTTGGACTCCATAGATATAGCTATCTCCTTTGCATGGGATCGAAAAAGTGGTCAGGCCCGCTCTATGATCTTGTTTCGTTCATTATATCAGTAAATGCCGATATGCTTGCAAACCATAACTTCTTTGAATAAACTAACATAATTAGTTAAAATAGAAATGAGATTTATTATGTATATTTCTACGTAAATACTTTACATAGAAATTCGATTAAAGGAGAAATGCTGATGTCACCCAGAAACGGAGTGAAGCTGCAAGATATTTTACAGGCTGCCGAGGACATTGCCAATGAACGGGGGATGGGCGATGTCACGCTCACCACGCTGGCGCAGAAGCTGCACATTCGCCCCCCGTCTTTGTATAACCATGTGGACGGGTTGAACGGACTGCGCCAAGTGCTGGCTCTGCACAGCCTGCGACAGTTGGAGGAAGCTTTGATGAGTGCGGCGGTTGGCAGAGCGGGTGACGATGCAATGACCGCTATGGGGAAAGCCTATATGCGATATGCCCGCGAGCGACCCGGTTTGTATGAAGCGATGCTGTATGCAACAGATCGAAATGATCCCGAAATGAGGCGTGCTGCGGATCGCGTAGCGGGGCTTGTTATTTCTGTTCTGTCCAGCGGCTACGGATTTAGGGAAGAGGATTGTGTTCATGCGGCGAGGGGATTCCGCAGTCTGCTTCACGGTTTTGCCTCGCTCGAACAAAATGGCGGTTTTGGTTTACCCGTGGAAGTGGATCGGAGTATTGAAGTCATGCTGAATACTTTTTTGGCAGGGCTACATGTGCAGCAGAAACGGGGATAACATGAGAAACGAACACGGTTCCCTTTCCTGGTAATGGTTTCTATTCAGTAAAATGTATAATTATCTGTTCTGTGCAGCAAAAAATTGATATACTCGAAAAATACTGCTTAACAGCCGGATGTGGAACCGGTTTTACAGAAATGATTCAAAGGATATTAGGGGGATTGTGGATGCAACAGATTTTACAGGATGTGATCGGTGTAATTAACGACTTTTTCTGGTCCAAGTTGTTGATTGTCATGCTGATCGCGTTGGGACTATTTTTTACGTTCCGCACTAAGGGTCTGCAAGTACGAATGATCGGAGACATGTTCCGGGTCCTCAAAGAATCAAAACGCGGCTCCCGAGACAGCATTTCGCCTTTTCAAGCATTTTGTATCAGCATGGCGGCGCGCGTGGGTACGGGTAACATTACAGGGATTGCTCTTGCCATTGCGCTGGGCGGTCCGGGTGCGGTGTTCTGGATGTGGATCATTGCGATCATCGGCTCGGCCTCGAGCTTCGTCGAAAGTACATTAGCACAGGTATATAAAGTGAAGGACAAAGACGGATTCCGTGGCGGGCCGGCGTATTACATGGAGATCGGATTGAAAAAGCGGTGGATGGGTATCGTTTTTGCGATACTGATTACACTGAGCTTTGGTCTGGTCTTTAACGCGGTGCAGTCCAATACGATTACGCTGGCTTTTGAAAATGCCTTCGGCACGAGTCGGCTGGTCGTGGGTCTGCTGATGGCGGCTGTGTTTGCGGTCATCATTTTTGGGGGGATCAAGCGGATTGCCAAAATGTCCGAATATATCGTCATCGTACTGGCGGTGCTGTATATCGGAATTGCGCTGTTTATTGTGATCATTAATATTCAGCAATTGCCGCAGGTGTTGTCCCTGATTGTACGTAGTGCATTCGGTTTCGAGCAGGTTGCGGGAGGCTCCATCGGGGCAGCTTTGATGCATGGCATCAAGCGTGGTTTATTTTCCAATGAAGCAGGAATGGGGAGCGCACCGAATGCGGCTGCTACCGCAGACACCAGCCATCCGGTCAAGCAAGGCTTGATTCAGGCATTCGGGGTGCTGACGGATACGCTTATTATTTGTACGAGCACGGCAATGATTATTTTGTTATCCGGTGCGTATACGAAGCCGGGACTTAGTGGTATTGAGCTGACCCAGGCGGCTCTTAGTGTGCACATCGGCCCGTGGGCGTCCGGTTTTCTTGCCATCATGGTATTCCTGTTCGCTTTCAGCACATTGATCGGTAACTACTATTACGGTGAAACGAACATCGAGTTTATGAAATCCAAGAAAATCTGGGTATGGCTGTATCGCGCTGCTGTAATTGGCATGGTGATTTTCGGAGCGGTGGCTAAAGTGCAACTGGTGTGGGATTTGGCTGATTTATTTATGGGTATGATGGTTGTCGTCAACCTGATTGCCATTGCTCTTTTATCCCGAGTGGCTTTCGCAGCTTTAAAGGATTATTCACAGCAGAAAAAGGCGGGTCACGACCCTGTTTTCTATAAAGATAGCATTCCGGGGCTGGAGCAAGTGGAGTGCTGGGAGCGGGAAGCCAAGCTTTAAGACAACACCTGAGTACAAGCTCGGCGCACCGATCTGATTGCGTCTTGAACCATACGGGTAAATACGAGGGATGACCCTTCCGTTAGCACTTTTTCCCGTGAGGATGTAGCGGCAGTAGTGGTAGCGGCAGTGGATGAACGGCAGACGTATCACCGTGCGATTAATCTGGCGTCAGGCAGCACGTCCATTGCTGAGGCTATCCGGCAGGGTTGATGGATAGAGGAACATTCGCATCATAGTTGGAGAGAGGCAGACCAACGGTATTATTCCGAGGTCTGCTTTTTTTGCTGCTTCTTTTGGCTATTTATTGTCCCCACCATTGCATGAGAAGGTGATTAACGACAAACGTGCAGGCCAGGATGATAGCCCAAAGTGGCCGTTCGCTGGCAGACAGCGCCGCAGTCGCTAAACCGAAAATAACCAGTTCAGCGCCAAGATGGGCCCAACCTTGAAGGGGAAAGGAGGCGGCAGGAGAAACGAAGAGTCCCCAAAAGATCATCACGAAAACAGGCACTCCCACCCCTTGTACCAGTCGTATAGGTACGTTAACTCCTGTTTTAAACCCCCAATATGCAAAAGCGACAATACCGCAGACTTCCAGCAGGAAACGGACAGCCCAATTGAGCATTTTTAATCCCGAAAGCAGTTCCAAGTAAATGATCCTCTCCTTTAGCTCCATGTGATAAATACAAACTCCAGTCCATAACAGCGAAAAAATTTGATTTAAACTAACTATATTACTTATAATACTAATACAATTAGTTTAAATCAAAACAAGGAGCTGAGATGAATGCGTATCGTTCAAGTGCAGCATGTGTATCAATTGACATTTATGCCTCGACTGTTCCCGGTGAACTGTTACTTGGTGGAGGAGAACGATGGGCTCACCCTGATCGATGCCGGATTGCCTTACAGTGCCAAAGGTATTGAACAGGCCGCTGCGCGGATAGGCCAGCCAATTATACGAATTGTACTTACCCACGCCCATGAGGATCATGTGGGTGCGCTGGATCGGTTGAGGGCAAGGTATCCTGATGCACAAGTATTCATTTCCAGACGGGATGCGCGGCTGCTGCAGGGCGATGTATCGCTGGAGACAGATGAACCGGATACTCCCATTCGGGGCAGTGTGCCGAAGCGTATTCTTACCCAGCCTGATGTTTTGCTGGAGGATGGGGATCATGTAGGCGCGCTGCTGGCGATCAGCGCGCCGGGACACACGCCGGGCTCGATGGCATTTCTGGACACTCGTACCCGTGCGTTGATTGCAGGCGACGCCTTTCAGGTCCGAGGGGGTGTGGCGGTGTCGGGAAGGCTCAAGCCGCTGTTTCCATTTCCCGCACTGGCTACCTGGAACAAGGCAAGCTCGCTGGAAAGCGCCAAAAAGCTAGCGCTTTTCAAACCGTCTTTATTGGCTGTCGGTCACGGTAACATGCTACAGCATCCGCAGTCTCAACTGGAAAGGGCAATTGAGGAGATGGGGCAGCAATGTACAGCGCAATGACGCCACATTCAGCCAGAACTCACAAAGTCCTCAGCTAAGGCAGATACAATATGAGGAAAATAGAAGCAGAGAGAGGTGTATCGGATTTGAACGTTTGGAAAGCGAACGGTCTGAAATATATACTTCTATGTAGTCTCATATTGTGTGCTGTCGCTAGTGTTGTTTCTTTATGGAGTTATTCAGGCAGCATCGGCTCTACGGATGCTTTCAGTCCAACATGGGAGCGTCTTCCCAGGGTGTGAGCACAACGATGGAAAGATAGCAGGTTGTCATATGTAAGAACAAAAGAAACCGCTCTTGGGCAAATGGGAAGTGGTGGTCAAGTCGCCACCAACCACAAGCTCAAAGAAGCGGTTTTTTATTCAATCTATATATTCGTTCAGTTTCTGTACATCGCAGATGGTAATCTCTCGTGTACCCTTAATATGAATAATCCCCAGCTGTTCAAATTTTGCGAATTTGCGACTGATGGTTTCGCGTGTGACACCAACATAATTAGCCATTTCTTCGCGTGAAAGGGGGAGATTTATTTTAATGTAGGAGCCGTCCGGCTTGCCGTATTTATGCCCAAGTTCAAGAATCATATAGGCAATACGGATTTCCGGGTCCTTGGTAGCCAGGCTTTGAGCCAGCTTTTCGGTATGTGCCAAGCGTTTAGTAATGGTTTTGAGCAGCTTTAAAGAGATATCGGGATTGTTGCGGATCAATTGCTCCATATCATCCTTGGTGAGCATACAAATATCCGTATTTTTTAAGGCATAGGCACTAAAATTACTCAGCTCGTCACTGTTAAATATATTCAACTCGCCAAAAAAATCGCCAGTTGTCAGAATGTGCAGAATTTGTTCTTTGCCCTGAGGCGTCATCTTCAGAAGCTTGACATGCCCGCTTTTAATAATGTACAGCGTATCGGAAGCCTGTTCCTCCACAATCAAGGCCTCGCCTTTCTGATATTTTCGGTGTCGGATCATGGAGCTGACCTTACACAAATCTTCGCCGGACAAAGAGGAAAAGATAGGCACTTTGCGGGCACAGGGCTCCTTTTCGCACTGGCAGGGGCAGGACATCTCATTCACATTCATTCACTCCATTCATAAACCGGAAACTACAGGTTATAGCGCATGGTTGTTATTCTGCATCATCTATTGGGGCAAAATGGCTTTGATCCTCACCGCAGACTGGACAAACCCAGTCTTCCGGAAGGTCTTCAAACGCTGTACCAGGCATAACGTCTTCATCGGGATCACCCATAGCAGGATCATAAACGTATCCACAGGGCTGACATACATATTTTTTCATCTTTAGTTCTCCTTGTCATTTAAAATTTTTGTAAGCTCTGGCGCATCTGGTTTGAGTCCTTGGATGATGGCTGTTTTATATGGAAGTGAAGCGAGAGCATCTCCAAAGCCAATCACGCCGCAGATAGAGCCATTTTGTATGAACATACGTGTATAGGAAGCTCGATTTTTATTAATCAGGCTGGTGTCGCAGACGTGTTCATCTACTAGACCGATGGAAAAGAGAGGGGATTCGTAGCAGTTCGAAAGGGTTACAGGGAGGGTACGCTGATAGCTGACGGATGCGCCCGCCATATTAGCGCCTGCTATTTTTCCCTGCTCCATTGCGCTTTCCCATAACCCATCTACTTTACTCTGAAATTCGGCTGCATCACCTGCCGCATAGATATTGGCGGAGCTGGTCTCCATCTGTGCGTTCACCAAGATGCCGTGTCCAATATCAAGGCCGATTTGGCGAGCAAGCTCCGTATTAGGTACAATTCCGATGGAATACACGACATGCTCGCAGGGAATTACAGAGCCGTCCTCTAGTTCTACACCTTCTACATGATCTGTGCCTGTAATACGCTGTACGCCTTGCCCAAGGTATACCTGAGTACCCCGTTCGGTCATACGATCGGTCAAAATAGCGGAGGCCTTTTCATCTAGCTGGCGGGGCATAAGCCGATGCGAAGCTTCCAGTATGGTTACAGCATACCCTGCTTGCTGGAAGGACCAGGCGGTTTCCACGCCTTGAATACCGCCGCCGATGATACATATCCGGTCTTCCTGTCGCAATTCTGCTTTAAGGCTATCTGCATCTTGTCGAAAACGGATATTGTGAACGTTCCTTAGTGAAGCTCCGTCCAGCACAAGCTTACGGTTGTGGGCTCCTGTACACAGCAGCAGCTTGTCATAAGCAACGGTCTGCCCATTTGCCGTTTCAATGGTGCAGTCCTCTGCATGTATCGCGGTGACCTTGATGCCGGAATAAACATGAATTCGTTGGTTGGCAAACCATTTTTCCTTTTTGATTAGGATTTTGTCGCTGTGCAAATCAGTGAATAGTCCCTTGGAAAGTTTGACTCTGTTATACGGAAAGGATGCTTCCTCCCCGTAAATAGAAATTTCGGCCAGCTCATCATGATCTCTAATTGCTTTTGCCGCGTTGACGGCGGCGACACTGCCTCCGATAATAACGTAATGTTGGTTACCCATTCAGTATCTCTCCTATTCGCTATACGCTACTGTGTTTTAAATAACACTAAGCAGTAGATCTGAGACAAATTCAGCGGCATTTTTAATTTTTTTCACTTTTTCAACTTCTGTAGGAGAGAAACGAATACGTACTGGGAATTCCACATGGGTCATACCCGTTGATTTGATGACATCTGAAGTGCTTTGGACCTTCATATTGGTACCGTTCAAGTAATCCTGTACGACTTCAATGGCTTCCCCGCTCCAGCCGTAGGAACCAAAGGCAGCAGCCAGCTTGCCTTCCAGATTCATCTTTTGCATTTGTTGCAATAGGTCTTCCAATTTGCCCGTCATGTCGGCATATTTGGTAGAGCTACCGACGAAAACAGCATCCGCAGAGGCAATACTATTCAATATTTCCGTTTCATCGGCTTTATCCACGTCCCATAGCTCCACCTTGATTTGGTTCTCCAAAAAGCAGTCTTTCAGGATGTTTGCCATTTTTTTAGTATTATTTTTTAGGGTGGCATAGACAATTGCTACTTTTTTATCATCCTTGGTTTCGGTACTCATAGAGGCGTACAAATCGATAAACTTGGCAATGTCATGTCGGATCGCGAAGCCGTGGGAAGGAGCAATCATCTCAATATCCAGGCCAGAAACAGCTTCGATTAATGTACGCACATATCTGCGATGCGGATGAATAATAGCCTGATAGTATCCGATAAAGTCCTCGGTGATATCAAAACCAGCCTCATCAGCAAATAGATGCTCCACAGCCACGTGTGTACTGAAAATATCGCAAGGGAACAAGATTTTATCCTCGATGCAGTACGTAATCATGGTTTCTTCTGTATGGAGGTAAGGCGTTTCCTTGAACAGCAGCGTCTTGCCTCCAATATCCAGTTGGTCCCCGTCCTTGATTACGAGGAAATTGCGATGCTGAAGCTTGTACATTTGTTGAATTTCCGGAACGGCAATCTCAGTGCAGACAATCGTAGCGTTCGTTGCCTTGGAAGCAAGTGCCGCCAATCCGCCCGAGTGATCTGGTTCCGTGTGATTGACGATAATATATTGAATGTCCAGCGGATCGATCAATTCGGTTACAGCTTCGGCGAATTCTCTACCGAATGCCATATCCACGGTATCCACAATGGTTGGTTTTCCAGTTTTCAATAGATATGCATTATAGGTTGTACCCTTAGATAGTAGAAGACGATGAAAGGGAACCTCACGATTATCAATTTTTCCTACCCAATAAATATCCTTTGCCAGTTGAAATCCGGGCTTCATAGGAACAACCTCCTGCTTGTTTTTGTTTGTCTGACACCATTCGATTCTAGTTGAATGGGACCATGAAAAAGAGGATTGAAATCAAATTTTTGAATATTTCAAAATATTTATGACTTAAATTTATATTTGTGATTGCAATCACAAGTCCGGCGTAATAATCAAATACAATAAGACCGTATAGATTGAAGCCTGAGAATATGTCAGGTATACAATCCATCATAGACAAATCCAATTTCAAACAGGAGAGTGAATCTACATGAAAAAATCAAACCTCATTCAATTTCAGGAATATAAAGAAGCTGCCTTTACTAAACGAATTGTGCATAAGGAAGCCGACAATGTAATTTTTATTCTCAACTTTACTCCTAATGCTGAACTGCCAACACATAATCATCCAGGAGCAAATGTATATTTGCTTGTTCTTGAAGGTAACGGTACTGTAACTGTGAATGGTGAAGAAACGGAAGTGGTCCAAGGGGATATGATCCATATTACCGGAGATGAGCGCTTTTCCTATCGCGGTGGTGCGGAGGCGAATTCCAGCCTGCATGTGGTGTTGACCAAAACGCCAAGTGAAAGCTATGCGCAAAATATATAAATTATAAAAATCAGAAGAAGAGGAAAAGAACTCCACATATAAAAAAGCCGCTTGGGCATTAAGCCAAGCGGCTTTCTTTAGTGGGGGGGGTCACACCCCGGAATACGCCATGAACCCACCGTCTACCGGGATCACTGTCCCTGTGACAAAGCCGATGTTTGTTCATCCACGAGCCATAGCAGAGTGCCAAGCAGATCGTCTGGTACGCCGAAGCGGCGCATAGGAGTATGGGCAATGATTTTATCCGCACGTTCAGTGAGAGAGCCGTCCTCATGGGCAGGTCGTCTTCGCATGTCCATGTGACATGTAAAAGACGGCCTGCCTTGTTACCGTAAAAGTCTGGCAGCTCTACTCCAGATTAGCATGTTGACCAAACATAGATTCAGAGGTCAGTCTGCGTAGCTCCATCGTTCTGAGTACCAACGCATCGCCATACAACAGTAAGGTTTGCTCAAATAGTGAGCCCATAGGCTGAATGGTTTGGTAATCCTTGTTGGACGGGTCCTTGGGGGCGCCCGGAAGCTTGACGATAATATCAGCCAGCTTGCCGATGGTCGATCCGGGGGAAGTGGTCAGAAGCGCCAGAGAAGCACCGAGCTTCTTCGCCTTTTCTGCCATCGAGGTCAGACTTTTGGTTTCACCAGAGCCTGAACCGATAATCAGCAAGTCGCCTTCGCTCAAGCCGGGAGTTACTGTTTCCCCGACCACGTAAGCCTGAACACTCATATGCATCAGCCGCATCGCCAGCGAACGGATCATGAAACCTGAACGCCCTGCACCTGCCACGAACACTTTATTCGCGGATTCAATGGACTGGATCAGTTGTTCCGATTCTACATCACTGATGAGCTGTGGAACCCATTGCAGCTCCTTGAGCACCTCGGATAAATATTGAGAGGTTTCCATTGGAATTAACCTTGTTTAATGAGCTGTTGCATTTGGGAAGCAACGGCTTTTTTGTCGTCCTCGCCAGTGATCCCGCCGCCGATAATAATCAGATCCGGTTGAGCCTTAACGACCTCAGGCAGGGTGCTCAGCTTAATGCCGCCAGCAACGGCTGTTTTGGAGTTTTTCACGACTTTTTTAACAGTTTGCAGTGCTTCGAACGGGCTTTGTCCTTCAGCTTGCAGATCATAGCCTGTATGCACGCAGATGTAGTCTACGCCGAGAGCGTCGATTTCTTTAGCGCGTTGCTCCAGGTTTTTAACACCGATCATATCCACCAGGATTTTTTTGCCGCCTTGTTTTTTCGCTTCTTCTACCGCACCTTTGATCGTCGCATCTTCAGCTACAGCCAGAATCGTAACGATATCTGCGCCAGCTTCGGAAGCTTTCAGCACTTCGTAACCGCCTGCATCCATAACTTTCAGGTCAGCCAGCACTTTCAAATTCGGAAATGCTTCTTTCATTGCTTTTACCGCATGTAGTCCTTCGTTAATGACAATCGGTGTACCAATTTCTACGATATCAATATACGATTCTACTTCTTTTATCAATGCAATCCCTTGCGGGATATCTACTAAGTCTAAAGCCAATTGAAGTTCCATGTTATAACTTCACTCCTTTAGTGAATTTGTATTTGATGAACAGGTACATACTCTGTTGAGTGCTGCGAATACTTTGGTTTCATGCACAGGTTTGATTGTAAGCCCCCGGTATCCGATTGAAAAGTACGCACTAATCCGTAACGTAGTTACCCTGAGGATACTATGGCTTCTCTTTGGCCTCCTTTGGAGGGCCTGATTCGCGTCTTTTTTATGAATTAATTGAATTGACTTCAAGTTAGGTTTTGTCTATATTTGTAATATACTGGTATGCGAGTGGAACGAAAATGGGGATGCTCCTGATGGGAATACACTGTCGTTATGATCCGAATGTCCCTTCCAGTTGCGCTCTACAGCAGAACCGGGAGGATGGAAACCAGCAGCACAGCTGCCCTGAATAACAACCATTTGTCTATGGGTAAACGCATTTTCAGGATATGGAGGCGGGTTTTAGTGGAAGAGGTCCTGAACCAGAGGGAAGCTATTTATTTGTTGTCGGACAGCCACGAACTCGACAAGGCTTGTGAGTTGTTTAGAATCAGCTACACACATAACGATTGGGATGAAGCGAACAAGGTTGCAGACTATCTGCATGCTTTGGCTGAAAGCCTGTATCACACCCAACTGAGAAATACTGCGGACGGCAAGCACGAGACATTGAATACCAAACATCCGTTGGTATTTTATTATGCATACAGCTATCTGGCGAAATCTATTTATTATCAAAATAAAGGCAAGTATGACGAAGCTAGAGACTATATTATGAAGTATAGCGAGATGGGCTGGTTTATGGGGCTGGATGAGAGCGGTCATGAAGAAGTGGAAAGATTTCGTTTTCTCGCTAAAGCCAACCTGTACACGATTGAATTGCTTTCAGGAAAACGGGAGCTTCTGCCTGAATATGTTGAATTTCTTCACGCTAATGATGAGGAACTGCTTCCAGGACTGGTCGGTATTACCGAAGCAGCTAATTTGAACAACTGGAATATTGACGACCTGCTGAATGATTTTGCCCGCGATATTGAGATATTTGAAGGTTATGAAGATAGAGGAAACCGCGTATATTATGTAAAGCTGGTTAACCAATTAGCCATTTATTATTTCAAACAGGAGCAGTACACCGTTGCGTTGAATTATGTCCTGGTCTCTCTGCAATCCTCTGGTAGTGTAGAAACAGATGCCAATTTCAGGACACTGGTCGCTCTGTTTGAGGCTTATCGAGATTTGGCAACATCGTCACAGCAAGAGCAATATCAAACCATTTTATTAAGGGGACTTCATAATGAAAAAGGCTTTAATCTCGCTAACTATGGTCTTGACGTTTCTTAGTATTGTGATTTCAGTGGGAGCTGCACTAGGAGAGCTGGAACCCGTGAATCCTTCCAATCATGGTGTTTTCTAAGTTACTGTTTAAACTCGGTTTGAATGATAAGTCTCGGCAGGGATTTTGTAAATAAAAGGAGCATACTTTAACGCTTTTGGCGATAAGTGTGCTCCCTTCTTTCGTGTGAAATTACATTTATTCTACGATATAAGAAGTCAGGTTATTAGCTAACTGCTGCATCGTTTCACTCGCTTGTTGCATACGCTCCATCACTTCAGTAAAAGAGCTTACGAGAGTCGCTTGCTCATGAGAGGAGGAAACGATTTGTTCAATTTCCTGCTCCATCTGACGAATGGAGTTTTGTACATCCTTGAGGGCTCCTTCGATATCGACCGTTGCTTTTTTGGACTCTACGGATAGCTTACGCACCTCTTGAGCCACGATGCCAAAGCCTGCTCCCGCTTCCCCCACACGTGCGGCTTCAATAGCAGCATTCAGTCCGAGTAGGTTGGTTTGCTCGGAAATTTCCTTGATAAATACAGCAACTTGATTGATTTTTCCTGAGTTTTGCACGGCAATTTGGGTGTTTTTCAAAATCTGTTCACTGGTAGCCTGAAGTTCCTCGGAATGCGCTGCTACATGTTGCACCATATCAATGAGATGCTCGGTGATGGAGCCGTTCTCGGATACGATTTGATCCAGTTGATTTTTGTTAGTCAAATTATAAGAGGCCGTAAATGCTGCAACGACTTCGCCCTTTTCGTCAAACACTGGAATACTGACTGTATCAAGAGGATATCCCAAAACTTCAGCAGGAATGTGGGTCAGGCTGGGTTCACGTCCATTTTTAAGCGTGGCAAAATTTTTGTAGCTCTCGAGCAGCTCCGAGCCAGGTTTATAGCCGAGATCCATACCCTCTGACTCGCTATAAGCCAGAACATGAGTGCGGTCGAAGAGAGAAAGGGTCACTTTCTCACGCATAATCTGCTGTATGTAGGGGATGGCTGCAATTAATGCATCTACTGTATTCAAATAGATAACCTACCTTTCTTTACTAGGTGTATTTTTTATAGTTATATATATTTGTCGGTCTACGGAGGGATAAAAGTTATAAAAGTAATGAATAATTTAACGAGTATGAGAGTTTCAGAAACAAGGCACACCGCTTCAAGTCAGGAAACGATATGCCTTTTCGTTTATAATGATGCAAAAGCTTCTTGTATTCGGGTCACTCGCCGCGCTGTTCGAATAATTGTACGATTTCGACAATGACCTTGGCTGCAAGCACCATATTGTCTACAGACACATACTCGAACTTGCCGTGATAGTTCTCCCCACCTGTAAAAATATTAGGTGTAGGTAGTCCCATATAGGACAACTGTGAACCATCTGTACCACCGCGAATCGGCTTGATAATCGGATCAATGCCCAGCTTTGTCATCGCTTCATGGGCAACATCCACGATGTGCTTGACGGGCTCGATTTTTTCCTTCATGTTGTAATACTGATCTCTCAGCTCCAGAACGATACGGTTTTCCCCATATGCGGCTTGCAGCTCTTTAACCACGTTCGTTAAGTGAGCCTTCCGGTTTTCAAAGCTTTCACGATCAAAATCACGGATGATATAGTACAATTTGGCTTGTTCTACCGTACCCTCAAATTCCAGCAAATGATAAAAGCCATCGTATCCGTCCGTGTATTCCGGAGCTTCATTCGCCGGCAATCGTCCGTTTAGCTCCATGGCAATTTTGACAGCGTTAATCATTTTGTTTTTGGCTGTACCGGGATGGACATTAACGCCATGAATAGTAATATGGGCGGCTGCGGCGTTGAAGCTTTCATATTCCAGTTCTCCGAGCGGCCCGCCATCGATTGTATACGCATATTCAGCACCAAAAGCAGCTACATCAAACCGTTCCGGTCCTCTTCCTATCTCCTCGTCCGGTGTAAATGCGACGCGAATCTTGCCGTGCGAGATCTCAGGGTGATCCAGCAGATAATGTATGGCTGTCATAATTTCTGCGATCCCGGCTTTGTTATCTGCACCAAGCAATGTAGTACCGTCCGTCGTGATCAGGGTATGACCTTTATATTGGAGCAGTTCGGGGAACTCGCGCGGAGAAAGGTTCACACCCAGCGTTGCATTCAGCGTAATATCGCCCCCATCATAATTTTCCGTCAGTTGGGGCTTTACCCCTGCGCCAGTCATTTCGGTAGCGGTATCGAGATGGGCCAAAAAGCCGATAACCGGGACCTCTTTATCCGTATTGGAAGGAAGGGTTGCCATGACATAGCCGTTGTCGTCCATCGTTACATCTGTCATACCAATGGCTTTCAGTTCATTGACCAGCAGTTTGCCCAGTGTGAGCTGTCCTGGTGTGGTCGGGCAAGTGCTGCTGCTTTCATCGGATTGGGTATCCACCTGAACATAAGTGGTCAGGCGTTCAATCAGTTCCTGTTTCATGCGTATATCCTCCTTGTGGTCATTTCTGATATGCTACATATTTTATCATGATTGGACTTGTTATATGAAGAATTTGGCTTTACCTTCTAAAACGACGGCTTGTGTTGCACAGAGACGACGAGTAAGATAACAGTAAAAGAACGTAAAAATGGAGTAAAACCATCAAAGGAGTCTGCAATGCCTACGTTAAAAGATATTGCTCAGGAGGCCGAGGTTTCCATATCGACAGTTTCCCGAGTGTTAAATTATGATGAAACATTGTCCGTTTCGGAGGAAACACGGCGTAAAATTTTTGAGGTCGCGGAGCGTATGAAATATACGACAGCCAAACGTAAAAACGGCGGTATCGGGCGTCAGCCTCGTAAAAAGGCCGAGGGGCCGATCCGGCTCGGTATGGTCCATTGGTTTAGCGCGTATCAGGAACTGGAGGACCCATATTATTTGTCCATCCGGTTCGGCGTGGAAAAGGAATGCCGCCAAAGCGGAGCGCAATTGGAGCGCATTTTCCGGCGGGAAGACCTGGCCGCACTGAAGACGCTGTCTGCACTGAAGACGCTGTCCGAAGGGCTGCACGGGCTGATCGTGCTCGGACACTTTAGCAGGGAGGAAGTGGAGCACATGCTGGAGCTTCCCATCCCTTGTGTTTTTCTGGATCACCCCGTGGAGCGAACGGGTGCGGACTATGTCGTCATTGACCTCGCTCGTGCTGCGGCGGACGCGCTGGATTATTTGATGGATGCGGGCCATCGTCATATCGGTTATGTGGGTATGGGTAAGGATGAGCAGGCCCATGATTTCAACCAGACGGAGCTGGATGCGCGGTATGAGACCTTTTTACGGTATAAAGGGCAGCATGCGCTATGCACATCGAACGACGTTCATGTGTGTGGCGGGACGGCGGCAGACGGCTTTCGTGCGATGGAAGCGGCCATTCTGGCAGGGCCGGAGAACCTGCCTACAGCCTTCTTTGTGGCGAGCGATTCGGTGGCGATTGGTGTATTAAAGGCGCTGGAGCAGCATCAAATCGCTGTCCCTGAACGTATTTCAATCGTCGGCTTCAATGATATTCCGACAGCGGAATATTTGACACCGTCGCTGACGACGGTCAAGACGTATACCGAATTGATGGGGGAAACGGGCGTTCAGCTCTTGCTGCATACGGTGCGCAACGGTCCGAACGAGGTGGGTCGAAAGGTCACCATTCCGACCGAGCTGATGATTCGTAACAGCAGTGCGTCGCCGTTTACGGCTTCGGTATAGAAATGTGCTCCATTGTGTGTTTCATGACCTTTACAGCTCCGGATGCCGGGGCTGTTTTTTTGTATAGGCAGAAGAAAAAAACGGAATTGACAAATGTTTTGTAAATGGTTACATTGAAAATATATTTATTTTACTAAGTTTTACTCGTTATTTTTACTTAAATATTTTACTGTGGTAAAAGAGTGAAAAATAAAAGGTTGAGGTGACTGTCTATGCGTACCATTTTGCCGTTGAATGACCAGTGGTTTTACCGTCCTGAATATGTTGAGAGCGAAATAAGCGCAGGAATTGATGCGAGTCGGTATGAGCCCATTCTGCTGCCACACACCAATGTAGAGCTGCCATATAACTATTTTGACGACAAGGCGTTTCAGTTTGTTTCCACGTATAAAAGGGAGCTGAACATTCCGGCAGATACCAAGGGGAAACGGGTGTACGTCGATTTTGAAGGGGTCATGACTTACGCGCAGGTATATCTGAACGGGGTAAAAGCGGGGGAGCATAAGGGAGGCTACACACCGTTCAGTATTGAATTGACCGGACTTGCCGAATACGGCGGCTCCAATGTACTGACGGTCATCGTCGATTCCACGGAGCGGGACGACATTCCTCCTTTTGGGGCAGTCATTGACTATCTGACCTATGGCGGTATTTACCGTGAAGTGCAGCTGCGAATTGTCGAGCCTGTGCATCTCGGCACAGTATTCGTCCAGACACCGGAGCCGCTTGCGGCAAGCAAGGCGGTACGTGTAGTCGTAGAGCTGGAGGGACTTGGCGATCAGGAGGAAGACTTGAAGGTTGCTCTACGACTTCTGGACGGAGCGAGCGTGAAGGCGGAGACCGAGCTGACAGCGGTGACGGCGGCGGAAGTGACGCTGGAGCTGAAAGAGCTAACCGATCTACAGCTTTGGGATATAGATGATCCCAAGCTATATGAAGCAGAGCTGACGCTGCTGCGGAACGGGGAAGAGCTGGATCGGCTGAATGTGCGCTTCGGCTTCCGCGAAGCCGAATTTCAGCCGGACGGGTTTTACCTGAACGGGCGGAAGCTCAAGCTACTGGGCTTGAATCGCCACCAGTCTTACCCGTATGTCGGCTATGCGATGCCGAAAAGAGCACAGCGACGTGATGCCGATATACTCAAAGAGGAATTGGGCCTGAATATGGTGCGAACATCGCATTACCCGCAGTCTCGTCATTTTCTGGACCGTTGCGATGAGATCGGATTGCTCGTTTTTGAGGAAATTCCGGGCTGGCAGCATATCGGCGGTGAAGCGTGGAAGGAACAGGCGGTACAGGACGTAGAGGACATGATTATCCGCGACCGCAATCATCCCTCCATCGTGATCTGGGGCGTGCGGATTAATGAATCGCAGGATGATCATGAGCTGTACACACGTACCAATGAGCTTGCACGCAAGCTTGATCCGACTCGTGCGACTGGTGGGGTGCGCTATATTGTAGGCAGCGAACTGCTGGAAGATGTGTATACGATGAATGATTTCGTTCATGACGGTGGGCATCAAAAATATTTGGTGAAGGAAATTCGCAATTTCGAGACGTATGACAATGCAGATGGCGTAGATGGAGAAACAACAGGCTTGCGACCGCCGTCTTTGGTAACAGAGCTGGATCATCCGGTCCCTTATCTGGTGACGGAATATAACGGGCATATGTACCCGACTAAGCGCTTTGATCAGGAGGAACGGGTAATGGAGCATGCACTGCGCCATACGCGGGTGCAAAATGCTTCCTACGCTGACGCGGGGATTGCCGGAGCGATTGGTTGGTGTGCTTTTGACTATAATACACACGCGGATTTTGGTTCTGGCGATAAAATCTGCTACCACGGTGTCATGGATATGTTCCGCTTGCCCAAATTCGCAGCGAACGTGTATCGCAGTCAGAAGCGGGTCGAGCAGGAAATCATTTTGGAGCCAGTCACTTACTGGTCACGTGGCGAACGGAGCATCGGGGGCGTTGTGCCGCTGGTTGTGTTCACCAATTGTGATGAGGTGGAATTCATTTATGGTGACGAGCGCAAGGGCGTCTATCGTCCGAACCAGGAAAAGTATCCGGCGCTTCCGCATCCTCCAGTCGTCGTCGACGAATTGACAGGTCACTGGGGCATGAAGTGGGAAGATGCCGTGTTCATAGGGTACGTGGACGGTCAAGAGGTCATTCGCAGACGCTATTCCCGTAATCCCGTACCCACGGAGCTGCGTGTAGCTGCGGATGATACAGTGCTGGAGGCGGGCGATTGGGACGTGACGAGAGTTGTGGTGGATGCTCTGGACGAATACGGCAATGTCCTGCCTTTCTATGCTGATCCGGTTTCCGTGGAGGTCGAGGGAGCGGGCGATTTGATCGGCCCTTCAACCTTATCCCTGATTGGTGGACGTATTGCGTTCTGGGTTCGTACAAAGGGAGAGGCGGGTAATATCCGTGTGAAGGTTTCCGCGCCATCCCGTTTTGACCCGCAGGAAGTAAGTATTCGCGTGCAGTAGAGTTAAAATAGAATATTAACGTTATATGACGTAGGTTATTTCTTCGTTTATTTAAGAAGGGGATGTCCAATCAGATTCTACAAAGGATCTGAGAAGGCAACCCCTTTTTGGCTTGTGTATAGGGACTTTAATCTATGAATCTGTTAATTTGTGTCTTATGGCTGAGTCAATTGACGTTGCGTTCATAGATTGGAAGCATAGAATACACTATCAAGCGCAAGGGAGGTGAATCCTATGGCGATTCTATTACCTCAGCAATTCTATTCTCTCGCTGCCAATATTGGTAAATCATACTTTGAAAACTTGAACGGTGGCGCGAATGCTACAATTACCGTTAATAATAACGGTCCGGCTCCGATCAATCTTGTCGTTACCCTTGTTAACGCACCCGTGATCACTTATGTTATCCCTCCAACTAACAGTCTCACGTTGGCTGTTGCTTTACTGCTGGTAGCCGCTCTTCAGACTACCGCAGCTGGAGCAGCTACGGGTACGATCCAGATTGCGACAGCTGATTTTTAAGCTGTAACGAACTGATCCTCTAACTCTAGTTTGCCGCAAGGTGAGCTAGAGTTTTTTTGCTTTGATAATTTTCTGAAACTTTTTTCGGGTTGTGCCGATATATACATATGGCATAGTAAATAACACATCGAAAAGGAGTATCCCCTTTATGAGCTTTAGCAATCCGGTTTTACGTGATGACATCTTCGTGCGTGAAGATGAAAGAGAAGTTAGCGAACAACGCATGACCATTGGAGGCACGATCAGCAAAACGCTGCTCTTGCTGATTCTGCTGATTATCTCGGGCAGTATCACCTGGTACATGACCTACCAAGGTACAGTAGAGGTCTTATCCTTGATCACCGCAGGCTCACTTGGCATGGTCGGCGTAGCACTGGCTATATCCTTTTTCCCAAAATCAGCCCCGTTTCTATCGCCCGTTTATGCAATTCTGAGCGGTTTTGCTTTAGGCGGGATTTCAGCTTTCATGGAATATGACTATCCCGGTATCGTGGCGAATGCGATTTTGCTGACGGTGGGCATTTTGTTTTTGATGCTGTTTATGTATACACAGCGAATCATTAAAGTTACCCGGGGCTTTATCTCCTTCGTTGTTTTATGTACGTTGGCGATTGTTCTGGTGACGCTGGTCGACTTCGTTTTGAACTTTTTCGGGATGAACGTTCCTTATATTCATGAGACAGGCTGGCTTGGAATCGGTATTAGTCTGTTTATCGTTGTGATTGCGGCTTTGAATCTGCTGCTGGATTTTAATTTCATTGAAGAGCAAGCGGATCAGGGTGCACCGAAATATATGGAGTGGTATGGCGCGTTTGCATTGCTGGTGACTTTAGTGTGGCTGTATGTGCGGATTTTGGAGCTGTTGTCCAAATTCAGCAAAAAGGACTAACTGCCTGCGATTCATGAATAGTTTCACTTCATGTGCAGATAGGTGCAGGAGAAGGAGAAGAGGACGGCTGAGGGCCGCCTGCTGATGCAAGTGGCCTTTGCTGTTACCCGTTAACACCGTGATTGAAAGGAACAATGGTTGAATTGTAAGATACTTTGATACTTTGTCAGCTGTTCCGTTGTTGCAAACGGACGAACGGTTTCGAACATGGGAATAGTTGTAATAAATTCCCTGTATAAATCCATTGTAACTGCTGTTTGCAAACAATTCAGAATATAATTTATGGCGACACCATACCGCTGCTGATTGATGTTATAGATAGCTAGTTGATTAAGTAATTTCACATAATACACACGATTTCCAAGGTCTTCAAAGCTGGAAAAAGTCTCTAGCTGATCGGGAATATAATAATAATACTTGTCTATATTCCATTCATTTATGTTTGCTGCCTCAAAAATTGTGATTAATCCGGGCAATGTTTCCTCGTCGTTTTCTTGTATAAACTCATTGTACTCCTTCAATATTTCCTTATTCCCTGATAATAAGTCTACAGCGTATCCGTTTGCCACTGAAAATCCTTTAAAACGTTCTATTTCTTGTATATCTTCGTCCGTAGCATTTTTGTACCATCCTAAGTCAGCATATTTAGCTATATATTCTCTTGCTCGATCAAAAAGACCTTGCTTCCGAAAAACGATGGATTTAGCCAGGTATCCGTATCCAAAATAAAATATAAGTGGGTGCTTTAGTACCTGATTTAGAGGAACAACGTCACCCCATTTTTGTCTACTGTTATAACTGCGTTCAGCCATACTTAAAATGTGATCAGCGACGCGATCCGCTTCTGCCCAATCATTTTGTCTATAATTTAGCCGAAATAATTCAAAAGCCTTATCCAAGGGATGCGCGTGTTCAGACAACAAATAAATTTCTTCCTCTGTTTCAAAACGATTCTCCATCACTAACGCCTCCATATTTGCTTTAAAAGTCGCACGCTATAATAACTTTTTAAGCTGGGAAATACGGCCTTGTGACACGCCAAGCCTTTCGGCATATTCACTCTGCTTGGCTGTCGGATGCTCGTGTTTGAGTCTTCTTAGGCTTTCAACCAGTTCTTGTGTCGACCGATTTACTTTTTTTTCTTTGTACGTAGACTCCTTAACAACAGGGGCAGGAATGGGACGAACACCTACGTTTCCCTTCAGGTCGAGTATACATTGCTTACATAAAAGTAAACTTTTGAAATAGGTTAAATCCTGAAATGAATTGCACAAATTACAGGAAACCCCGCTACTATACTTTCCTATGCCCATAAAGCCTTTTTCAACGTCCATATAAAATTCTAAAGGCTCGCCAATCTCAATCCCCATGGAGCTTCGGATTTCCATCGGAATAACAATCCGGCCTAATGTATCTAAGGGGCGTGTCATACCTGTTTTCTTCAATTGATATCCTCCTTATCGGGTTATAGAAACCCACTTCATTCTCTGATCTATCACCTGTGATTTTTGCATACATAATCCAATGTTCTCCAAAAAGGGGTATTTATTGTTGTGACAATAGATGGTATATTGGGAACATACAAATATTTCATTATATTATAAGTTTTCCAATTCTTCTTTTTGTTTAAATTTGCACATTCCAAAGCTCACACTGAAAGGGTGATTTATTCATGGAAATAACACCTACGATTCGGGCAGAAATTGAAAGATATCTCAAACAGAAAGGCTTGAGTATGACCCGGTTTGGTCATATCACTAATTTGAATGTAGGTACAGTTAGCGGCATCATCACAGGCAATCGTTCTTTATCTGTTAATCAACTGGATCGCATTACGATGGGCATGAATTTACCACCGGATTATTTTTATGAGCGATTTGTTGAAGAGTGCATTGAAGAATCCCCACTCAACTGGCGGAGAGTAAAACCTTTCGTGTATCGTTGTGTTGAGTTAGGGCGGTTTGATTGCCTACAGCGTGCTGTAAGTATGTTTCTAGATAATCCGATCCACAGTCTTTCGCTCTTTAAACTAGCCGAGGACTTGTTCACCAAAGGTTATCGGGACACAGCAGCTTACCTTTATGAAAACGCGGCTGTGAGTGAAAGAAAGCAGCATTCAGAACGGCTTGCTTTATGCCAGTATCGGCTATTTAGCATCCGGACAGGGGAAAATCAGGCTCAAAATCTACAAGCGGCTGCTAAATTTGAACCTTTTGTCGACCGTTTGGATGAAATTGACCAACTGGATGCCTTGAAAGACTTGGCCAACGTGTATAGATCATTGAGCTTGTGGGATAAGGTCTATAAATTTTCATGCCAAATGTATAAATTAGGACAGATTCAGTACAATTTGGATCATAATTCCAAGCGAGAAATAAAATCGGTAAAGAAACTTAGCAGACCTCTGTTTGTATACATAGCCTACGCTGAACTGATGTGTGCACACGCTTGTGACGCGAATGGAGATCATGAACAGGCTTTAGAGCATATACGTGGCTATACTGATCTAAGCTGGGTTAAGGAAACAGATTCAGATACACTCCATTGGCTAGGTCAATTTCAGCAATGGGCCAAAATTAATACTTACGTAAATAGGCTTATGACTGGAGACGTTAGTGTCCTGTCGGATTACGCAGAATATATATCTGGTGAAAAACATATATTTAATGAACTTTTGAATATCGTTGAAGCAGCCAATAAATACAATATTGATGTGGACCACATCCTTCATCGCTTTGAGCCTAAAATTGCGTCGTATCAAGAGCCATCTCCTGTTGAGCCGTTTTTACTGCAACAGCAGGCACGGTTTTGGTACAAAATGGCCAAATATAGCTTTAATAAAGAAAGATATTCATATGGCTTTAAGTGTTTGATAGACGCATTGGAAAAATCTGTTACAATTAATAATGTACTACTTATTGCCAATTGTGTTGGACTATTTTTTCATTTCAAAACACATGCGGCTCCTGAAGTACAGACTCAGTTCCAATCCATGTATGAGGAGGTGTGGGAAAGAAATGATAAAAAAGATGGCTTTAATCTTAGTGGCGGCTAGTTTCTTACTGGTATTCGTAGTACCAGTACCAGCTCAAAATCCAACCTTTGGAACATTCCAACCGCAAGATCATGTTGGCACAGCTTAATCAATAAGAATTATTACCTTGGCCAGCCCTTAAGCTGGCTTTTTTTATTTATTTTGTTGTTTTGGCTAAAAAAAGAACATGCCGTATTTGTTCATTACCTTCTAAAATAATTTACTAGGGGGTAATGAACATGAACATAGATGAAACCTTAACGTTAAATCAACAGATAGAAAGTGCCAGACAACGATTGCATGATCTTTATGGACAGTATGGTTTTGGACATGCTTGCGTATATGAGCAGGCTATGATTTTGGACGAACTAATTAATCAGTACAATCGTATGTATCAGACTAAGAAGTTACATCACAACTATGTTCAGTCAGAAACCTCAGACACCACATCCTTTGTATGCAAAGATATTCCTCCTCTTAATCCCACATAACAATCATAATTATTCAATAAAATGGATTATTTGAGATAAAAATAAAAACGCAAGCCCATGTAATAAAAGGTAAAAAATTGGTGTGTAATTTACATTTATAGTAGCAGCCAAGCTGCTACGCCTGAAACGATAGTTCATGGTGAGTCGGATATGCGTTGGGATGGTAACGGGATTTTTATTCATTTTACTGGCTTCTGAGCCGTTGTCCGTTTCTGCCTTTCAAAATTTGAGAGGCGGGACAGGCGACCAGTGCATCGGTCGTTTTGAGCTTTAATTGGAGGAATATGTCTACAGACAATAAAGTTATGTACTAAACAATAAAGTTGTGTACTAATCGAGAAATAGACAATAAAGTTGTGTACTAATATTAATGAAACATAATAAAAGAATCACTTTTAGTAAAATCAAAAGCCTGATGAACAAGTGTCATCAGGCTTTGTTAAAATCAGGACGGCTGCTTTGGTTTAAATAATAGAGAGCGATATTATGGTAAAGAAATATTAGAAAAATTAAAGACAGGAGAACATATTTATAAGGATTTAACGTACATATTTTTAGAATTTTATTAAAAAAATATTTGTAGTTGACTCGCTAGTACACAACTTTATTGATCGAAGATAGTGTCATAATTAGTGAGAAAATTTACAGGTTGAACGAGAAAAATTATCATAATTGATGTTCGAAGAAAATAAAATTGTAGACTGGAGTTGCTGATTTTACGCGATTGTCCATTTCAAAGGTCGTCAGCTTTTGAGAAATATGTTTTAGACTGATCCGACAAATGCAACAGCGGCAGATAAGGACGCGAAAATAAAATTCTAGACTGGCCGCTGTTGTGGTCAACATTCAACTATCGTGTCCTGTTAGCCTAATAACTCTGCAGTTTGTAAGAAAGCGTCCAGCCGCTCCTTTTGAAGAAGATGATGACGGTAATGCATCTCCACCATCGTGAACCATTCGACCGCGTTTAACGCGCCGAAGGCTACGGCCGGATGAGTCGCCTTTCGCTGCAGCCGCTCTGGGTCTATGTTCTGCAGCGACGCCCCAATCTCATGCATGCGGCGCATTGCTTCCTCCAGCTTGGCGACAAGCTGCTCCTTGCTCTCTGGCCGAGGAGGCGTATATTGCAAGTCGGCCGGTACCTGAATGCGAACCGGTGGGAAGCTCCCTTGCTCAAACACGGCATGGCCGGCCTCCGTCTTCCCGCCGCCCTCCTCGCTGCCGCCACCGAGCGCCATGCACTGCTCCGCAAGACGGAGCTGCAAGTTCAGCGTGGAATGGGGCAGATGCAGGTACATTTGCCCAAGCGACCATTCGTTCTCGCTTGGCTTGCGACACAGTTCCGCCAGACTATACTTATCCAGCTCCCGAACATAATGCTTCGAAATCTCGTCGAACCTTACCAAAATATCCTTAATCCCTATGTTCTTGTTCATCAAGATCATCTCCTCGAATACTGAATTACTCTCATCATATGAGAGGGCTCAAGAAAAAAGCATATTCGTAGTTTATATCATTTATACTTTATTTTCCAGTCCAAGGCTATATTTTCTAATTACACCGTCCGCCGTCGCTAGCGCGCCGATCGCAAAGCTGGACTTCATTTCGGAAGAGCCGGGAGAGCAAGCTGCAGCTGCGCATGCGGGCCACGCGTCGCCAGTCTATAACTTTATTATCTCAGTCTAGTTCTTTATTGTTTAGTCTAAAACATTATTATTCGCTAACAATTGACAATGAAGAAGTAGAACAACTTCTTATTGATTGTATAAATACGCATTTTTAGAGTTGCGTATATTCTCATAAAATTTGAAAAATTAGGGTGGACCGAATAACTTCGAGTCAATGAGTTCTCACTAATTATGAAAATGATCGTTGAATTATCATATATTCAGCTTGTTGTTTACGTATATGAAGTTGTGTTCTAAGTATTAATGAAACATAAAAAAAGTACGCTCTTTATTGAAAACAAGAGCGTTGAACAAGTATCATCAGTCTTATGTTAAAATCAGGGGACGGCTGCTTTGGTTTAAATATAGAGCGGTAATATGGTAAGGAAATATTAGTAAAGTTAAAGATTTTAACGTACATATTTTTATAATCTTGATAAAACACAAATATTGGATTTTGGTACACAACTTTATTGTCCGAAGAGAGAATACGAAGGAGCGTCATCCAATTTAATAACAAGGGATAATTAATTGAATGGTCGTGAGTGTATGGGAAGAGTAGAATTTGTTAGCTGCAAAATGTGATATCTGATGGAACAGACTCAGGAAAAGGCTATGGTCGCCGATGGATATATCATTGGATAGATAAGAGAGAGTAGACAGAACAATAAATTGACCTTGGAGGAAGTGAATGACCTCATGGCTGCGTATGAGCTGCTTCTTCTTCAAAACCTATTCAACCTTTCAAAAGGCAATAAAAAAGCTACTCATCATTGAGCGACTTATCTGCCTATGTATTACGGTTATCAGCATGAAAATACCGATATCCGGCTTTTATTTTACGCTTTATATACTTTATGTGCACCAAATGAACACAGGCGCTTATTTAAAACCCGTCAAACGGTCACTTAAGAAAATATCTTCAAATGAAGTAGCTGGCAAGGCACATTCTTTGAATTGCACACTTTTTTAAAGTTACCCTTACTTCAATAAATGCCCCTTACTACATAACATAAAACTATGCAGCAGGGGCGGGCATACAATTCAATACTAAATCAGTTTACAACACTTGTATCCTTAAATTACAATTCACTTCTTGACGAGCCTAATTTACCATAAGCTTGACCTGACATTTTAGTATTACTTGTGTTAAAAGTAGCATAAAATTCTCCCGTAGGCCAAGCTGAAGGGCTTACCCACTCAAAAGGGCACCATCAGGACGTATCGTTGCTTCTTTTACAACCGAACCACTAGCTGATCCTTTGTGTAAAGCGAATTTAATATTCTCACTGCCTGTATTCTTCACCCATATTTTAACGTAACCCATTCCCGCTGGGATCTTAAAAGACGCTTCTGATTGTTGACCACCCAATGTAATGTCAAACGCAGGCTGTGTGGATTGAGGAGTGATAACATGACCCCCTGCTGTTGGTGTAGTCACATCAGTCGATGTGTTTGCAGATTGGGAAACTGCTGCTGAGTCAGTTGTAGCCGATGCAACATCGGTCGTAGCTGCTACAGAAGCAGTTAATGGAATTGCAAGAGCTAAAGACAAAACAGATAATAAAGACACTTTTTTAATGTTTTTCATATTCATAGCCTTCTCTCTCATTAAAATTTGTTTTTACCTAAACTGATCTTACCCTTAAAGAGTTAATAAAGTGACCCCTTCTTTGGATACCTTCTTTTTCCCGTTTGCTGATCATGGAACATGGGCAAACCCTCCTTAATATAAAAAGGCCGGCACATTGGCCGACCTCATCACTACACATAAACAATTATGAAATGATTATTACAGTTCTCCTCGTGAAGTACCTATACGAACTGCGAGTTCACCTTTCATGTATGTATTACCCGAGGTAAGACTTACATAAAACTTTCCGGTAGACCAAGCACTCGAGCTAACTTCATCATAAGTTTGACCAGGCTTTACAGTTCCAGAAAGCTTCTGCGTACCTGATGGCGAGCCTTGATTTACCGAGAACTTAATTGGCTGATCACCGTTGTTACGTATCCATACTTTAACATAGCCATATCTTGAAGGTATTTCGAAATCCTCTGTAAGCTCTGTATTGCGGAGAGTTCTATTAACCACCGATTTGGTTTCTTGAGGGGTAATAACATGATCTCCCGGTTTTGGCGTATTCACATCAGTAGAATCGTTTGCAGACTGATTCACTTGTGCTGAGTCAGTTGTGGCCGGTGCAACATCGGTCGTAGCTGCTGCAGAAGCAGTTAATGGAATTGCAAGAGCTAAAGACAAAACAGATACTACAGAAGCTTTTTTAATATTTTTCATGTTCAGAAACCTTCTTCCTTTTAATTTTTTACCTGTACGCTTTATCAATCAAACCAGTATGTATAGAAACTATTAGAGCAATCATGATTGATAATTTTTTTACAGGTAGTTATCTACGTTTACATTATAAGTATTTTATTGTAATTATTCAACAATAAAATGGATTTCCATTCCATATAAAAGGCACGCTGCGGAATTGAACCGCGCAAAGGGTCCGACCAGGCTGTTACCCATGTCCTCACCGTTTTTTCATGGCCTGGACACATTCAGTACAGAATCGGATGCCCAATGAAACATGCGTGGATGGCTTGTCACAATGGATACAGCGCCCTTCTTTGGATACCTTCTTTTTTCCCGTTTGCTGATCATGTAACAAGGTCGGTCCCTCCTTAATATAAAAAGGCCGACACATTGGTCGACCTCATCACTACATATAAATAACTCTATGATATGATTATTGCAATTCTCCTCTTGTGTTGCCTATGCGAACTGAAAGGCCGCCCTTCATAATACCTCCGGGTGAAGTAAGGTTAAGATAGAAATTACCAGTAGACCAAGCGCTTCCGTTAATTTCATCAAATGTTTTACCCGGCTGTACTTTTCCACTCATCTTAACTGGACCACTTGCTGATCCCTGAGTTACTGTTATATTAATTGGGGCAGTCCCGTCATTTGACACAAACACTCTAGCGTATCCATATCCCGGATCAATGTAGAAACGTTCTGATATGTCAGTATTTCCAAGAGACTTAGCTAGTACCTTATTAGTGGCCTGAGGAGTAATGACGTGATCCCCCACTTTTGGGGCAAACACATCAGTCGATGTGTTTGCAGATTGGGAAACTGCTGCTGCAGAAGCAGTTAATGGAATTGCAACAGCTAAAGACAAGACAGAAAGCAAAGAAGCCTTTTTAATGTTCTTCATATACGAAACCTACTCTCTTTTTCAAATTTTGTTTTTACTCTAAACCAGTCATAAATTTCCTTATTGAGTTAATAAAGTGATCCCTTCTTTCCAAGACAAGGATAGAAAAGCTTTTATTAATCAACTTCCAGTATGTACAAGTTTCAATTATGCTTACATGACTAATAAAGATTTTTATGCGATGTTTTTCTTTATTTACATTATAAGTTTAAAAATCTAATTTTTCAACAAAATATTGGGTAATAATACCATTATCCTAATGAGGCACGCTACGGAATTGAACCGTGCAAGGGTTCTGACCAGGCTGTTCATGTTTCCGCTGGTTAACTGGTGCCTTGCTGCCTGCGCGTGCCGTAAAGCATCGGATGATCTCTGGGGAATGGTTCTGGATGAAGCTGATTTAAAGAAGTTCTGCTGCGAGCTGCTCTCGTCATCGGTCAAAGTTGTTTGTCTTTGTTTTTAACTCTGAGTTGCTGTTCCATTTTTTAAGTATTTCATTCCCAAAAAACTATCCAAAAAAAGCACACAAATTTGTGTGATCAGGCTATGGAGAAACCTCCTATTTTTGCGAGTAGTAAAAGAAACGGTTTAAAAACTGCATTTTACGTTAAATAACATAGAAGTTAGGTAAAACATAACGACAGTAAGTAAAGGAGTGGGGCCTATGTATCAAGTGGTGCTGGTGAGGCATGGAGAAAGCGTGTATAACCGCCAAAACCTGTTTACAGGCTGGACGGATGTGGACCTGACCGAGCAGGGAACCCATGAAGCCATAGAGGCGGGCCGTATTCTCAAGGAGGCAGGGTATACGTTTGATCTGGCGTTCGCTTCGGTGCTGAAACGATCCATTCGTACGCTGTATCACATTTTGGACGAGCTGGATCATTTGTGGATACCCGTGCAGAAGTCGTGGAAGCTAAACGAACGCCACTATGGTGCTCTTCAGGGGCTTAGCAAGCTGGATTCTGCTGTCCAATACGGCGAGGAACAGGTTCATATCTGGCGGCGCAGCCTGACGGTGCGACCTCCCATGCTGGATGAACAGGATGAACGCAGTCCTCACAGGGAGGAACGATACAGTAACATTAAGCCGGAAGAGCTGCCGCTTGGGGAAAGTTTGGAGGATACCGTGCATCGGGTCGGTGAGTTTTGGAAGCAGCGGATTGTGCCCTTGGTGCAAAAAAAGGAACGGGTCATTATTTCCGCGCATGGCAATACTTTGCGCGCCTTGATCAAGTATATGGAGAATTTGGACGAGACCGCATTGCTGGATCTAAATATTCCGACAGGCATTCCGCTGGTGTATGAGCTGGACGATCATATAGACCCTATCCGACGCTTTTATCTGGGTGATCCGAGTCATGTAGAGGCGAAAAAGCAGGCTGTGGCCAACCAAAGCAAGGTGACGGAGTAAGATGATACCCAAGAGGACAGGGCGCTCTTTCGCATCCTGTCCTCTTGGTGTTGGGCAAAGTTAAGCTCCCAGGTCGTCTTCGGCTTCCGGGCTGTCATTGCCAGTGGGAAGCGCCCATACCGATACGCTGCCAGCGCGAACCGGAAATAAGCCGTAGCCGTCCTGCCCGATCGTTATAATGTGGTTGTGATGTCCTGTCAAATCAGTCCATTGCTCTCCTGCGCGCTGTTTCCCTACGAACATACGCTTTTCTCCGTTGTCTGCATTGGTGACCACTACAGCGCAGCCGGAGCCTTCCAATTCAGGAACGCCCTGACGAACCCATCCAATTGTATGGGGATCATCAAAATAATCCTTTTGCTCTCCATAGGCTTTATGGTATCGGGCATACAGGAGCGGATCTAACGCTGCCTGCTTGCCTTTCACGGGTGTTTGCCCCTGGATGCCGTAGTAATCGCCGTAGAACACGCAGGGGTAACCATCCTTGCGCAGCAGAATGAGCGCATAGGCGCTGGGCTTGAACCAGTCCTCCACCCAGGATTCGAGCGCTTCATGGGGCTGGGAATCATGATTATCGACAAAAGTAACCGAGTTCAGGGGGTGAGTATGAACTAGCGTATCCTCGAAAATGGTGCTTAGATCGAAATCCTTGCCACCCAAGGAAGCGCTATGTAGTTTATAGTGGAGGGATACGTCAAACAGGTCGATTTTATAATCGATGGTATCCAGGAACTTTTGGCATGATTCCAGATCCGGCTTCCAAAACTCGCCTACCATATAAAAATCCTGTCCACGCTTTTTGATCATTTCCGTCGCGAACTCCCGTACAAATTCATGATTGATATGCTTGATTGCATCCAGACGAAATCCGTTGCATTGCAGGGTATCCACCAGCCATTTGCCCCAGCGAATCATTTCCCTGCGTACATCCTGATGATTATAGTCAATATTGGCAAACATTAAATAATCATAATTGCCGAATTCATCATCTACATGCTCGCTCCAGCTTTTATTTTTGCCTAAAATACGATAAATTCCTGTCCGGTCCCGACTTGCATCGTAATCGGTTCCGTTAAAATGTTCAAAATTCCATTGGAATGTGGAATACTGACCCTGACGGCCGGGAAATGTAAATTTAGTCCACCCTGCGATATCGAAGGGCTCTGAAATGACCTCATTGCGGTTATCCGGGTTAACCTCGACGACCTTGAACACTTCGGTTTCATCCGCACCGGCCTTATGGTTCATGACCAGATCGACATAGACGGTCACACCGTGGCGAACACAGGCGGCAACAGCCTCCAAAAGGTCTTCCCTGGTTCCGTATTTGGTGCGTACCGCACCCTTTTGATTAAACTCACCCAGATCGTAAAGGTCATAGACGCCGTATCCCGTATCCTCGGGCGATTGGCCCTTGGTGACAGGTGGAATCCATATCGCGTCAATTCCTTTAGCCTTCAGTTCCGGTGCCAGGCGGGCAAGCTTCTTCCAGTGAGAACCGTCTGCTTCGACATTCCACTCGAAAAATTGCATCATCGTATGGTTCCTTTTCATGTGCGTCCCTCCTCCATATATAACAAGTTACCCACCAAGTGAGGGGGGCTAAACGTCAGACGGTTAATATGGTGCTAAACGAAGAACAGGCATCGCTGTATAACGTATGCCAAATCATTAAAATTTGTTATACCTTGAAGGCGTATATATTCGATTGGCTAGAAAAGGGAACGTGAAAACGGTAGAATGAATTTAACTTAACCATAGTTCGGGTTTCGGGTAAACCGTGAAGCGCGAGCAAAAGACGGAAGGAGGGGTGGACGTGACAGAACCGCAGCAGAACAAGGATGAAGCAAGTGGACCACTGATGAAAAAATGTACGTATTGTCAGGAGCTGAAGCCGCTAACGGAGTTTCAGCGCAGAACCGGTCGCCGGGCAGGTCCGTATTCCCGGCGTGGCCCTTGCCGTTCCTGCCGGGGATTAGCGGCGCCGGAACGTGCGTCTGCGTCCGCGTCCGCTCCTTCCGGCAAGGGGACACAGCCCCTCACGGCTTCCCTGGCATCGCATGGCGCTGGGGATGAGGCAACCGTGCAAGGCATGGAGCCGTCCGCACAGCCTGATGCGCAGCCTCAGCCGCTCCGCAGGAAGCCAGTCACGGATAAAGCCCGTGAGCGTCATCGGCAGCGTGTTCGACATTTGCTCAGCAGGCTGAAGCCTGCGGATACCAAGGTTCTGCGGCTCAACCGTAACGGCATGATTCGGTTAAGGGGCAAAACCGATCAGGGGAGACGTTGGCATCAGGAGATTGAATTTGATCTGGCGGTTACCCTGGTTAGAGAGCGCATGGCAGTGGTTGTTAATCCGTATACCATTCGCAGACTCTACAGCAATAAGGAATTCCGTCAATATGTGCTCAAGCGTGATCGCTATACCTGCTTTTTCTGCGGGGGTTACGGCGATACCATTGATCATTTGCTTCCCCGTGCCAAAGGAGGACACACAACGCCCGTCAATTGTGTATGTGCTTGCAACGAATGCAATCAATTCAAGGCGGCCCGCGATGTCGATGAATTCATCGAATCCGGTGTGCCGTTGCCAACTCCTGACGATTACGATGCTCCTGAGGACTCCTTTTAAACGCAGGGCGCTCCCGCGAATCAGACCGCAAGTGCCCGCGTCGTGGGAGTCCTGCACATCAATGACGAATGTATCAGGATTGGACTTAATGCGTTGGCGTGCCTCGTATACATATTTTGTGGTGATTTTCATGTGATCGCGATATGAAATTCACTCCCTCTATTACCCTTCCATGCTATGAAATGACCCGTTTTTAACGGTAAAATTGGACAAAATCTAAGTTTATTCTAATTTTTATCTAAAATAACAAATAAAATTTGCAGAAATTTGTGCAAATTTAAAATTTTTTCGACGTTTGTGTTATAAACAGTGTAATATAGAGGTATAGGGTTCCGTTTCGGCCTGTTATAATCACGAAGAAGCGCTTCGTGAGATATTCCGCAGCAGTAACAACAACAGAATACCGTCCGAGCAATATACAATTGGCATCTGCGATGATCAGTCTTGCCCTTTAGGGTATAGGCCGGTTTAAGCTGTGCTTCTTGCATGTTTAAGGGCGCGAATTCATTGAACGTTTTTATTGCTAGAGTTTATAGATACAGGTTATGAGAAAGGAATGGACTTCTATTTTCACAGTAAAGGAGGACGTTCACGCATGTCTGAAAACCAACAAGAGGTGGCCGTAACACAAGAAGCTACCAAAGAGTCTCGGGATGTATTGGACCAATTGATGAAACCGGAGGTTCAGCAATCGCTGACCGTGCTGGTTGAGAATCTGCCCAAGTTGACTGAGATGGTTACTTTGATGACCGACGCTTATGATGTAGCCCGTAGTTTGGCAACCGACCCTGTATTTATCGGAGATATGAAAAGCTCCATGGGAGAGTTTGTGAAGCCTGTTACAGAGTCGGCTAAAGGTTTGGCTTCTGCTGCCATTGAAGCAGGAGACCGCGTACAAACTACAGACGGCAGTGTAGGTCTGTTTGGCTTGCTCAAAATGCTTAAAGATCCAAATGTACAAAGAACGCTGCGTTTCAGCCAGGCTTTCCTGGATATTCTGAATGAGCGCCAACGCGAAAGCAAATAATTACCTGATCAAGAACGGAGGATGGACATGTCGAAGCAAATTTTGATCTTGGGCGGCGGATACGGCGGATTGTTGGCTGCTCTCACAGCACGCCAGCACCTGGACGCTAGTCAAGCAACCATTACAGTGGTTAACCGCTTTGCGTCGCACCAAATTATTACGGAGCTGCACCGCTTGGCGGCAGGTACAATTGCCGAAAAAGCTGTTGCGCTTCCTTTGGAGAAACTGCTGCGTAACAAAGATATTATCCTGAAAGTGGATACTGTTTCCGAAATCAAACCGGACGATAAAAAAGTAACCTTGGCCAGTGGCGCTACGTTGAGCTATGACGCTCTCGTTATTTCCCTGGGCAGCGAAACGGCTTACTTCGGTATTCCGGGTCTGCAAGAACACAGCTTCACCCTGAAATCAGTGGCAGAAGCAAACCGCATTCGCGCACACGTAGAAGCTCGTCTGGATGCTTACAAGCAATCCGGCAACAAAGCGGACGCTACAATCGTTATCGGTGGTGGCGGTCTGACTGGTGTCGAGCTGGTGGGCGAATATGCTGACAAGCTGCCTGCGGTTTGTCGTGAAAAAGGCATTAACTACGAAGATATTAACCTGTATTGCGTAGAAGCTGGACCATCTATTTTGGCAGGCTTCCCTCAAGCACTGGTTGATCGTGCAGTCACAAGCCTTGAAAAACGTGGCGTTCAAATCGTAGCCGGTGTTCCGATTACAGAAATGAAAGCCGACGAAGTGCTGCTCAAAGACGGACGTTCGATCCAAACGAACACCCTGATCTGGACAGGTGGCGTACAAGGCAACGCACTGGTTGGCGCATCCGGTATCGAGGTGAACCGTGGCCGCGCAACCGTGAACGGTGCACTGCAATCGACTTCCCACGAAGACATCTTCCTCGCTGGTGACAGCGCAGTGGTGTTCCCGAGTGAAGGCGAGCGTCCATACCCTCCAACTGCACAGTTGGCTTGGCAAATGGGCGAAACGGTGGGCTACAACCTTTTTGCTTACTTTAATGGAGCAAAAATGGAACAATTCACACCTGTATTCTCCGGTACGCTGGGCAGCTTGGGCAGAACAGACGCGATCGGTACTGTAGGCGCGAATGGCACCCAACTGAAAGGCGCTGTAGCTACTTTGATGAAAGAAGGCAGTAACATCCGTTACCTGTCCCACATTAAAGGGCTTTTTGCATTGGCCTATTAATATTTTCTTACTTTTATATGCTTTATCGAAGAGAGCGCAGTTCTGCGTTCTCTTTTTATTTTGTAGTTAAACCCATTATAAACCAGTATATGTAAAATGTCATGTTCATTTTTTAGTCACATGTTGTAAATTATGGTTGACGCGATATGTTCGTGGAAGTATGCTAGTTTTGAAAAATAACTAGGAGGTTTGTGTATGTTTAGGAAAAAAAGTTTTTAGGCATGGGGTTAGCAACCATTCTCATGTGCTCCTCACTTTCGGGAAGTCTCGCCTATGCGGAATCGAAATCTAGTACGTACGATGCTTCATTTTTTGAAAATCTCAAACAGCGGGCCATAGTCCATGAGCTTCAAGAACATAAGATCGCCGTTAACCCGAAAGCATCTATTGCTGATCTACTGAATACAGCGGATAGTACATCACTAAAGAGTAAAAATAATAGTGATCTACAACAAAATCTGGAGAAGCTTAACAAATCGGAATACATATATCTTACACTTGATGGAGAAGTATACAGCTCAGAAAAAGGTTATGTAGGCATGGCGGATAAAGTTGAACCAAAAGAGGATAGTGTAACGGATGCCACTTATAAAGTAGAGGGTCTCCTGAATGAGACGGTTAATAACCATAATATTTCTGTCGCAAGTAAAAACAATCCTACTCCTTCGCAAGTCAATGGTGGCACCTCAGGAGCCTTTTCACGAATTCAATTAAATTTTAATGGGTTTGACGGCGTGAATGGGAGAGTACAAGTTCCTTTTGTTTATAATTTGGGAGTTGAAGAGCAACCATGGATATATTTCGGTTTTGATTCCCCAAGAGGAAAAGTAATTGAGGGGGGATTTGCTTATCAGACTGGGCGAAAAGTGTGGCAGGGTTACATCAGGAACAGCAATGGATTTGATTATTCTTTAGGCACTTGGCCAAGTGGACAAACAGTTAGAAATGTTAAATTTTATATTGATAAAAATACCTATGATTCTTACCTTTCAATGGAGAATAGTGAAGTTATTGTTATGCAAACTCCTTTTAATTCGTCGGACTTATCTTCTATGTCTCTCAAAAGAGTAATATCAATCGCAAAAGATAATTTTAATGGTAATAATATATATGGACAATCAGATGGGGCATTTATGGATTTAGTGGTGTCTAAAACAAATTCAGATTATTATTATCCATGGGAAAACTATTCAGAGTATTCTTTGTGGGATGGAGCACAATGGCATGGTACCATTGATTGGCCTACTTATTATGTTCAGTACTTCGACAACCAAGATAACCGAAGACTAACTGCCACCATTAAGAATCGAAATAGATAGTTATTTCAAGTCCTCTGCGAATGAGTGATTACTATTGCTTACACATACAGGAGAATTGTATGAAAACTAAAACTAATTTTTTAATATGTTTTGTAGTTGTTTTACTTTTTTTTGGGCCGAATACAGAGAGTATAGTTGCTCAATCCCAAGGGGCCATTCCTATCCAGCTTAAAATAAACGATTTCTACATTCTATATACTCAACCTGAACCACCATTTGTTGATTCTAAAGGAAGGTTGTTAATTCCCCTCAAAGCTGTTGAGGATTTGATGGGGGGGAAAGTGGCTTACAATCCAGCGGATAGAACGGCAACAATCGGTTTATTGGGACGAAACGTGTCAGCGGCCATTGGATCAAAGAGCATCCGTATTAACGGTGAGTCTGTAACTATGGATACCGTACCTGTTATGAAAGAGAATGCTATGTTTCTGCCTGTCTCGGTGCTTGTCAAGGATACGGGCGCCAAGATGGAATGGGATGCCCAGCGAGGTCTACTGAAGCTGAACCATGAAAGCTTTAACAAAAGTAAAGTGCTTCTTAACTTTTTGGGACAGGATCTGGCGGAGGTAACGAATAAGGAAGCCTTTGATCTGCACAGTTATGAATGGAACGGCGCTGGTAAGTTGACGATTCATGCGAACTATGACAAAGGACTTAAGTTTTCCAAGAAACAAGTGGACATTCATCCTTTGATAATGTACGGGAAAACTTACACTGTGGATCCTTACTCCAGACCGGGAACAGGGGGCACCATTCAATTTACTGGGGATGAACAACTGACGCTAAAACGTGACTTTGGTAAATCGAGTGAGAAAGTGCAGTATATTATTTCAGTGGGACGGCTTGTTGAATAGAGTGAATGGTGATTTGTGCGGGTCACCTCTGGGAATATAAGCAAAAAGAGACCGGATCTTTAAGGATCCGGTCTCTTTTTGATCGCGCTCGTAAATAACGTACAGGGAAATTAGCTAATTATAAAAGATCTTTCCTCGTATGTTGTAAACAAGCAATCCTTAGAAGGCAGTGATTTCGCTACTGTTCCCTTTATTGCGGATGTGCCCCTCAACTCTGTCAACGGACTCTCTATCTTTAAGTTGAAGAATAATGCCATCTGTTAGGTTGTTTCTTTGAGTGTAAGAGAGTTTATTCCAGTCATCTGAGTTTACATATACATCCACAATAGCTTTACTGCTGTCGCCTCTCACGTTGAAATCAAAGCCGACGCCGGCGTAGTTGCTGTATCTATCAAACAATGTACGTTGTATACTGCTTGCATCCAAAGATGAAGCTACATCCCTCAAAGAAACGTCGCCTCTACTGTTGGTTGTAAAGCTCGCCAGTTTATCTCTATTACTGGAGTTCTTCACTGTGCCTTCGATATCGGCATCTTTATATTCTTTCAAAATATCTTCAACGATGTCTTCAAGATAGCTCTTTTTTCTGCTGTCGGATAGGTCAGTCCATCTGGACTTGGTCATTTCGATAGTCACCGAAATATCGCTTTTGTTGCCACTGAGCGAGATATCAGAGTTGGTGTTGTAGTCATCGCTGTGATCATCGTTCAGTTCCTTTTGAAGATCCTTTAATGTATCCGTGCTACTTTTGCTGGCTGTATCTTTCAGCGCTTGATTGTCTTTTTGCAGTTGAGCAATGGTAGCGTCTTTCGTCGTGTTCGCTGCTTTCGCCGTGTTCAGCTCTTGAGTCAGCGCCGTAATCTGGTTGTTCAATGCTGTAACTGTAGATTGATCAATTGGAACGCCTTTGTCAGCAATGACTACGCGTTTGTTGGTACCGTCCCAATCTACTTTTTTATCCAAAGCTGTACCTGCCAGACGAAGCGGGAGATACGTCACGCCATCCAGCGTAAATGGTTCTGTTTTGGCATCATAAGGAACCTCAGTTCCGTTGTAGATGATTTTGATATTGTTATAAACTGCTTGGATCGGCTTAGTCACTTGTGCGGCATATGTGGATTGGCTGAAAAGAGCCCCGGATATGGCCAAGGCGGATACGGCAGTGATGATGACGGGTTTTTTCATAGATTTAAATGATTTCATTCGTTGGTCTACCCCTTTATTTAAGAATTATAGCCTGGTTCATAAACTAGAGTAACATTAATGCCTACAAAATCCAACACGTTTGGAGGGATATTAGCAGATGTGCTTATATTGGTTAGACGCAACAACAACAGTAAAAGTTGCCCTGTTTTCATAAATGTTTTTCGAAAAGCCGTCAAACAAAACAAGCCCGCTGCACAAGACAGCGAGGCTTGATGGGAAAATAGTACGTCAAGGCTCATATCCAAAGCTCGGAATTATTTGCCGTCCTTCAGCTTGCCTGCTGTTTCCTGAAGTTGGCCTTTGGCCTTATCCAGTTTACCTTCGGCTTGAAGGGACTTGTTATCTGTAGCATTTCCGATCTGATCCTTGATTTCACCTTTGGCTTTATTAACATTACCTTTGATTTTATCGCTGATTCCGTTATCCTTCATGTTGTAGCCTCCTTATGTGATCGAACATTCATTCAGCATGCTGTAGTTAGTCATTACCCGAGCGAGGGTGATGCGAAACGAAAAGCTGTATGTGGTACAAGGGTATAATGATGGATACAGGCCAAATCAGAACGTGAAATAGGGAGTGGGCGTATGCTTAAAATTTTGTTATTTATTTTCGTTATTCAAATTATTTACGTGTCTGCGTATACACTGCGTATGATTTTGACGCTGAAAGGACAGAAGTACGTTGCTGCGCTCATAAGCACTGTAGAAGTTACGATCTATGTGCTGGGCCTGAACATGGTGCTTAAGTATTTGGACCAGGTGGCAAGTCTCGCGGTTTATGCCATCGGCTATGCGCTTGGTATTCTCATTGGAGCATGGATTGAGGAAAAAATAGCGCTCGGCTACGTAACCGTCAAGGTGATCAGCAATGAGGTCAACGGAGGTATCGCTAATGCGCTGCGTGACAAAGGGTACGGTGTTACAGCCTGGCTGGGTAGCGGGCGAGATGGAGATCGGCTGGTGATGGAAATTTTGGCTAAGCGGAAAAATCAGAACAAGCTGTACCAATCCATTCTGGATATTGATCCCAAAGCCTTTGTTATTACAGTGGAGCCCAAGCAGTTTCATGGCGGTTTCTGGACCAAGGCGATCCGCAAATAAATATTTTGGAAAAATACGCATATTTTTCAGAGGATGGAGCATATTAATACCCGCACAGGAGGGATCTAACAGATAAAGGCTCCGGCTTTATCGAGACAGAGGACCAGGTTATTTTTGTCCACTACAGCGCAATCGACGGCGAAGGCTTCAAGACGCTGGACGAAGGCAGCATGTCGAATTTAACGTGGTGGAAAGCCAGCGTGGGCCGCAGGCAGAACATGTCACCAAGACCAGCTAAAACGGGTCAGGACGAGCTGGATCAGAGGAGCCTCTTTGTCGCTTCGTTGGACGGAGCTCCCTTCTAATGTAGGGGATTACCCCATAAAACCGAGGGGGGGAATGTAGATGTACAGACGCCAGGCTCCAGAGATTATCCCAGAGGAAGATACGGCGATTTGGTCGTGTACCAGCGAGGATTGCAACGGCTGGATGCGAACGGATTTCACCTTTTTGAGCGAGCCGGTTTGTCCGCTCTGCCAAGCCTCTATGGGACAGGAAACGCGGATGCTCCCGATTCTCAATCGAACGGGCAACTCTTTTGTGGCCCAACGCTCCTGAGTAAAGGCGAGTACGTTGACCACGTGTGTAGAATCTATAAACGTCAAAAGCCGCTCCAGCGACATGCTGAGCGGCTTTTGGTTGTGGAGTGGTCTTCGATTATGGCCTCTCCATACGCTGCACGGAATCACGATACACAATATGGCCTTGCACGAGGACCCGGCCGAAGCGGCTGCCGGGGTGGCTGATTTTTTTCATCATGGAATCAATAGCTGTGCGTGCCATCTGTTCAATGTCCACTCCGACCGTGGTCAGTTGGGGGGCAATAAGGGTGGCATATACATCATTGTCGAAGCCGACTACAGAGCAGTCTTCTGGCACGCGATATCCCAGAGACGTCAGCTTGTGCACCAGATTGTGCGCGACCTGATCGCAGTTACATACGAAGGCAGTTGGTAGCGGCTGAGGCAGCTCCATTTCTACATAAGTACCTTCGTCGTCCCGGTCGCTGAGCACCCACTCGTTACGAAGGGGCAACCTATGCTCCAGCAGGGATTTATAGTAGCCGAGAAAACGGTCCTGAATACTGCTGGTGGAGTAGAGATTACCCACATATGCAATGTCCCGGTGTCCCTGGGCGATCAAATAGTTGGTCAGCTCGTAGGCCCCATAAAAATTATCCGTAACCACCGAGTCGATATCGGCATGCTCATCATAAAAATCCAGAAATATTTTGGGCAGATCCATGGATTGAACCAGCTCGATATAAGGCTTGCTCACTTGGCCCAGGAGAATGAAGCCGTCCACCTTGCGATCGTAATAGATGCGTGGCAGATTAAGCTGTTCTTCGTCCTCCCGATGGAGGATGTGAAGGATACCGTAGTAGCCATACTGCTCCAGTGCCCGTGAAATATGCTGGTAGATGTGCAGATAGAACGATTGGCCGGGGCCGGTAAAACGCTCGGGGATGACGACACCAATGTTATAGGTGAGACCCTCCTTCATGGACTTGGCAACGGTATTGAAACGGTAGCCCATTTCGCCCGCGAGCGTCTTGATGCGCTCTTTTAGCTCATCGCTAACCCCATCCTTGTCATTGAGCGCCTTCGACACGGTCACGCTGCTGACTCCCAGCTTATCCGCAATATCCCGCATCGTTACGTTGCTCTTCATTTCCTGTTCCGCCTTCCAATTTTAAAAAGATATAGCTGCGCTGAAAGATAAAAAACGTTTGCAGCATGGCTGTCCTCAAAGATAACAACACTTGCAGCATAGCTGCCCTGAGAACAACAATTAGCCTGCGGGTAACAGTTGTTCTCAGGATAGTATACATCGTTCCGCAAGCTGGATAAAGCTTGCGTCATGCATCTGCTGCTAAGGGCGGGAGTACGCTTGCAGCAATGCCTCGTTGCGCTGAATCAGCTCGCGGCGGACAGCGGCGCTGCCGAGCGACCGCAGCGGATCAGGCGGCGTATTGAACGTGTAATCCTCCAGTCTGGCCAGGCTGGTTGTTGCCACGTGGATACGGGTGTCGCTGGAGGCATAGTAAATAAAGACTTCATCTAGTTCGTTGACGACTGCCCCATTGCAAAAAATCACGTTCGAGACGTCACCGACGCGTTCCTCATCATAAGGGGCGAGAAAATGCCCGCCAGGCTTGGCGATGACGCGTGAAGGGTCTTCCAGACTGGTGGCAAAGGTGTACAGGACATAGCGCAGCCCGGCGGCAGTATTGCGCACTCCATGAGCGATATGAATCCAGCCCCGGCTGGTTTTGATCGGTGCGGGGCCTTGCCCGTTCTTGGCTTCATACACCGTATGATAGCAGCGCTCGTCAATGACCGTTTCGCTCTCAATCACGGGCTTTGTAATGTCTTCGCACAGGCCGAAGGCGATGCCCCCGCCCGAGCCAGTGGAAATAAACCCGTCCTGCGGACGAGTGTAGAAGGCATATTGACCGTTCACAAATTCGGGATGCAGGACAACGTTGCGCTGCTGCGGGGACTGGGTAGTGATGTTGGGCAGCCGGGTCCATGTGCGAAGATCGCGAGTGCGGACCAGTCCGGCCTGAGCGACAGCACTGGAAGTGTCGTGGGATGGCGCGTCAGGGTCCTTTTTTTCCGAGCAATAAATGCCGTAAATCCAGCCGTCTTCATGCTTCACCAGTCGCATATCGTACATGTTCGTTTCTTCCGGGTCGATATCATCCCATACTAGTGGTGCATCTATGAATCGGAATTGGTCAATACCGTTATCGCTCTCGGCCAGGGCAAAAAACGATTTCCGATCCAGCCCCTCGGTGCGCGAAACCAGTATATATTTGCCCTCATGATAGATTGCGCCAGGGTTTAGCGCTGCATTCACGCCCAGACGCTCCATGAAAAACGGGTTCGTCTGCTCGTTCAAATCAAACCGCCAGTGCAGCGGGACGTGATGACGTGTGAGTACAGGGTAACGGTAGCGTTCGTAGATGCCATTGTAAAAGGTGGTGTTGACCTCATTCGGGCGTGTAATCAGTTCCTCTTGCTGCGCAAGCAGCTTATTGTACTGGGTATGAATCATTTCGTTCCCGTCCTTTCCAGCATTTCGATGCAAAATCGGCTGTTGTGATAAGGGCATTTCCAAGGTCCTGCAACTTCTTTTGGATCAGGTTTGCCATCCGCTTGAACGGACCAGAACCATTCACCTCCAGGTCGTGGATCTACGATATACTGCCGGGTGTAGGCCCACAAATCCCGTACAATCTGTAAAAAACGTTCGTCCTGTGTTCGTTGATACGCATTGTAAAAGCCGACGATTCCTTCTGCCTGTACCCACCAAATGCGCGAGGTGTCTACCCGATCGCCTTCCCGTTCGTTGATCAGTGAACCATCTGGCTGAACAGCACGCTCGGCTACCGCATGGGCGATATCCACCACCATGTCCACATATTCCGGGGGGTGATGCCCCAGTACGTTCATAGCTTCCTCAATCAGCCAACTGGCTTCAATGTCGTGACCATACGAGGTCAGGTCGAGCAGAGAGCGCCAGTCACTGTCGAAAAATACTCCCAACCGCCGGGCGGAAGCATCGTAAACATGACTGTATAAAATGTCCAGTACATTCGCCAGTGCATCCCGCACGCCTTCATCTGGCCATACACGAAGCAGTTGGGTATACGCTTCCAGAACATGAATATGTGTATTCATGGTGATATGCGCGGTTACTCCGTTTTCGCTGAGCAGCTCATTAGGCTGCGTGTTCCACATCCGGTCAAATTGTTCACCGTATGCCTGGCGGGTGCGATCATATCCTTTTTGCTCCAGCAGGTGAAACAGCTCCTTAGCTAGTGGCAGTGCATCAGGGTCGTCCGTTGCCCGCGCATATTCGGACAAGGCATAAATGGCGAATACCTGTGCATAGACGTGCTTGCAGGTGTCGGCAGGACGGCCCGTATGATCTGCCATCCAGTACATTCCTCCATATACCGGGTCTATCAGGTGCTCTTGCAGGAACAGGAAAGCGTGTCGTGCGGCATCCTTATAGATGCGTTCCCCGGTCACACGGGCTGCCGCCGAGAATGACCAGAGTAATCGGGCAGTAGCAATTCCACCCTTGTTCGCCTTTGTATGGATGTGCAGATCGACATCCACCTCACCATAAAATCCACCGTGCGCTTCATCCTTCAACCTTAGCCAGAACGGGAGTATATGATCCTTCCATTCCTGTCTGATCTCATGTAGCAACGTGTCCAAGAGGCAAAATCCTCCTTTGTAAATTCTATTAGGTTATCGTTAACTTTATTTAAAATCATAATCACGTATTTCAAACCTGTCAACTCTCCTGATTCATAACCGTTACCCCAAGGCTAATGGTTATGTTTCAGATCAGCTATGCTGCTATCGTTATTACTCTGGGTGGGAAGCACTGTCCAAATTATATTGCATTATGAAGCTTTTATAGCTCTGCTTATATATTCACAAAATAATAAAATTGACATAGTAAGCGTTATCATAATAAAATGATTTTGTTAGTTTAACGATAACCTTATTTAAAAAGTCGGGAGGGGTCGTTTTATGAAGTTGTCCAAGGTTTTGGTGCCGTTACTATCGGTGCTATTGTTAGCGGGGTTGTTTGCAGGGTGTGCCCCAAAAGGATCAGATACGCCAGCAGCCAGCTCTGATCCGAAGGATGTGGAGGGTGAAATCACGGTCATTACACAACGGACGGACATTGTGGATACGGTGTTTCAGGACTACGCCAAGGAATTTAACAAGCTTTATCCGAACGTGAAGGTCAATTTTCAGGCGTTAGCCGATTATGAGAGCCAAATTAAAATTCGGATGGGGACCAGGGATTACGGAGATGTTTTGCTTATTCCTACCAGTATTCCCATTGCAGAACTACCCGAATTTTTCGAACCGCTGGGCACTTATGAAGAGATGAAAAGCAAGTATACCGGCATTGAAGAACGTATGGTGGACAATAATGTCTACGGTATTCCGGTAGCAATGACGTATTCCGGTGTGATTTATAACAAAAAAGTGTTCAAGGACGCGGGAATCACGCAGCTTCCCAAAACCCCGGATCAATTTTTGAAAGCGCTACAGCAGATTAAGGACAAAACCAAGGCGGTACCACTGTTTACGAACTACGCCTCTGGATGGGCACTCACCCAGTGGGAAGCTGATTTGGCTACAGTGGCGGGTACGAAGGAATATGTGAATGTCACTCAGCCGAATACAGACGACAATTTTACGAAGGGTCAGCCTCACTATGAGCTGTATAAGATCATGTACGATGCGGCTAAAAATGGTCTGATCGAAAAAGACCCAACCACCACGGATTGGGAGACCTCCAAGGCGGATTTGGCTCAAGGGAAAATCGGTACGATGGTACTTGGCTCCTGGGCCATTGATCAGATCAAAAGCACAGCTACCAACAAGGATGATATCGGGTTTATGCCGTTTCCGACAAATGCCTCCAAGGTGCTTGTTCCGTTGGCAGGTGATTACAACCTCGGCATTAACGTAAATAGTGAAAATAAAGCAGCGGCCCGTGCCTGGGTGGACTGGTTCACCGAGAAGTCCAACTATGCTGTAGAGCAGGCGGGTAGCATCAGTCCGCTACAGGGTGCAAAATTACCTGAAATTTTGAAGCAATACGGAGATCAGGGAGTTGTCTTTGAAACGCTCACTCCTTCGCCAAAAGGACAGGAAGGGATTGTCAATAAAATCGACACAAAGGGAGAAATCGGTTTGTGGCAGCCGGACTTCAAGAAACGCATTATTGAGGCAGCGCTTGGTAACCGCCCGGAATCATATGACACCATTATGAAGGATCTGAACGACGCATGGGTGAAGGCGCGTGCCGAAGTGGCTGCGAAGGAAGCCAAATAGTCATCTGAACTGACGATTAGAAAGGATCGAAGTAGCAGTCGATGGACGGATAGCCAGGAGGTGCAGCATGTTTAAATTTTCGAATCTCAGCTACTCCAAACAAAGATTGGCGATTATTGCAGCCTTTTCATTTATTCCGCTGGCGCTGCTGATCACTTTTGCGTACTTGCCAGTGATCAATATGTTCAAATACAGCTTTTCGGACTGGAACGGCTATAGTAAGCGTCTGGAATATGTGGGCTTTGAAAACTATATCAAAATCTTTACCGACCCTGAGTATTTCTCGGTGTTTAAGGTCAGTCTGTATTACTTTGTCGCTACGTTTGTACAGATGGGGCTGGCCCTTTATTTTGCAACCATTCTCAGCTTTCAAACCTGGTTTAAAAATGTGTTTAAGGGCATTTTATTTTTCCCTTCCCTGATGAACGGGGTGGCGATTGGTTTTATTTTTTTATTCTTCTTCAAGCCGGACGGCACGCTGGATACACTGCTTCAGGCACTGGGGCTGGGCTCGTATATCAAGCTGTGGCTGGGCAACCCGGAGATTATCAACATTTCGCTGGCTGGCACGTCGATCTGGAGATACATGGGCTTTAACTTTATTGTGTTTCTCGGTGCGATTTCCTCCATATCAAGTGATCTGTATGAAGCGTCTGATATGGACGGGGCCAACCGCTGGCATCAGTTTCGGTACATTATTTTGCCGAGTATCAAGCGGATTTTGCAGCTGAATCTCATCTTGGCGATTAGCGGTGCGATCAGTGCATTCGATATTCCGTATATTATGACTGGCGGCTCCAATGGCAGTAAAACGTTCGTCATCCAAACGATTGATGTGGCGTTCAAATACAGTAAGGTTGGTCTGGCTTCTGCGATGGCGGTTATTTTGCTACTGATCGTAGTTGTGGTTACGCTGCTTCAACGTCTGCTAATTCGGGGGGAGGAGGACTAATCATGTATATGCTGAAAAGAATGCTGGCGAACAGCATCAAGTATGCCGCACTGTTGCTGGGTGCATTCGTCGCGTTGCTGCCGATTGTCGTTATTTTATTCGCTTCCTTGAAGACAAAGACTGAATATGCGGCTACCAGTCCTCTGACTCCCCCGGACAATTGGTTCAATTGGGCCAACTATGCCAAAGCCTTTGTGAACGGCAACATGCTGACCGGATTCATGAACACGGCCTTTATCCTGACCATTTCGATCATCGGAGCGACGCTGACCGGCTCTATGATCGCGTATATTTTGAATCGCTTTAAATTTAAAGGCAAAAGCCTTATGCTCGGGGCGTTCCTGCTAGCCACCCTCATTCCGGGGGTAACGACACAGGTATCGACGTTCCAGATTATCAATAAGCTGGAGCTGTTTAACACGCCTTGGGCTGCTATTTTGCTATATTTGGGCACGGATATTATTGCGGTATATATTTTTCTGCAATTTCTGGATTCCATCGCGGTGGCACTGGACGAATCGGCCATGCTGGATGGGGCCTCCTATCTGACGATCTACTGGCGCATTATCTTGCCCCTGCTCAAGCCCGCCATTGTGACGGTCATCATTATCAAGGGCGTTAATATTTACAACGATTTTTACACCCCGTTCCTGTATATGCCCAAAACAAGCCTTCAGGTCATTTCGACGGCGTTGTTCAAGTTTAAAGGGCCGTATGGCTCGCAATGGGAAGTCATCAGCGCGGGTATAATCATTGCTATTATTCCGACGTTAATTGCATTTTTGGCATTACAAAAATATATCTATAACGGATTTGCACAGGGTTCAGTGAAATAGAATAACGGTGAAATCGAAAAATCGATAAAATCAAGTGTCTCGGTGAGAGGAGAGCATATGTATGAGTAAATTGAATGTGGATTTGGATGTAGGTAACGTACGAATTGTGGGAGACAGTCTGCCGGAAATGCCGTGGCAGGATAAGCCTGAAGGCAGTGAGGCTCCGGTATGGAGACATACTGAGAATCCGGTCATTGGACGGAATCCGGTGCCGGGCATTGCCCGTATTTTCAACAGTGCAGTAGCTCCGTATGAGGGGCGGTTTGTGGGGGTGTTTCGGGCGGAAACGATTAATGGACGCCCGCATTTGCATCTAGGCTGGAGTGACGACGGGTTGGCTTGGGACATTGAAACGGAACGTTTGCATTTGGTCGATGAGGAAGGGGGCGATTACCAGCCCAATTATGCTTACGATCCGCGTCTGGTCCGAGTGGAGGACACGTATTATATCATCTGGTGTACAGATTTTTACGGTGCGGCGTTGGGGATAGCTCAAACGAAGGATTTTAAAAACTTTGTACGATTGGAAAATCCGTTCCTGCCGTTTAATCGAAACGGTGTGCTATTCCCCCGCAAACTAAACGGAAACTATGTGTTGCTATCCCGTCCGAGCGACAGCGGTCATACGCCGTTTGGTGATATTTTTCTCAGTGAAAGTCCGGATCTGGTGTATTGGGGCAAGCACCGTCATGTGATGAGCAAGGGCGGACAGGGCTGGTGGCAATCGGTGAAGATTGGCGGCGGGCCGGCTCCGATTGAGACGACCGATGGCTGGCTGATGTTCTACCACGGGGTGACGGGCACGTGTAATGGACTGGTATACAGCATGGGAGTAGTTGTTCTTGACCGGGATGAGCCGTCTAAAGTTAAATATCGTTCCTCCAATTTCGTGCTGACCCCGGAAGAGTGGTATGAGGAACGTGGCTTTGTGCCAAACGTAGTGTTCCCATGTGCTACGTTGCATGATGCGGACACCGGACGGATTGCAATTTATTATGGAGCCGCCGATACGTATGTAGGTGTCGCATACACGACAGTATCCGACATGATGAAGTATGTCATCGCAACGGATGAAGTGGTCGCAGACGACCATGAGTCGGGCCGGATGTAGGAGGGGACTCGAATGCCGGAGGATATGTCTTTACAGCAATTGCAGTCGTATACGGGCAGTAGTCCGAAGCCGCCGGATTTTGATGCGTACTGGGAACGGGCCCTACAGGAGCTGGAGTGGCAGCCGCTGGATTATACGCTGGAGCCAGCCGATTTTGTCTCTCCGCTGGTGGAGTGCTTTTATCTGTATTTTACAGGAGTAGGCGGAGCGAAGGTTCATGGAAAGCTCGTCCGACCCAAGCATTTTACAGAAAAAGGTCCAGCTTTGGCGATGTTTCACGGATATTCTTGTGACAGTGGCGACTGGTTCGATAAAGTGAGCTATGCGGCACATGGATTTACCGTGCTGGCTCTGGATTGTCGGGGGCAAGGCGGGTTATCTGAGGACAACTTGCAGGTTCGGGGAACGACGATTCGCGGGCATATCATCCGGGGAATCGACGACCCGGACCCGGATCGGCTCTATTACCGTAATGTATTTCTGGATACGGTGCAGACGGTGCGCATTCTGATGTCAATGGAGCAGGTAGACCCTGATCGAATCGGCGCATTCGGCTGCTCGCAAGGGGGAGCATTGACGGTTGCCTGTGCTGCATTGGAGCCACGTGTGCGTGTAGCCGTTCCGGTATATCCGTTCCTGTCGGACTATAAAAGAGCCTGGGCGCTGGATGCCACCACATCCGCATATGAGGAACTGGTGTATTATTTTCGCTGGTTCGATCCGAACCATGTGCGCGAGGAAGAGTTATTTCACCGATTAGGCTACATCGACATTCAACATTTGGCAGATCGTATTCGTGGTCGGGTGCTATTTGTGACGGGGCTGTCGGATACGGTTTGCCCACCCTCCACGCAGTATGCGGTGTACAATAAAATCGTATCGGACAAGGAAATTCTCCTGTATTACGAATACGGCCATGAATACTTACCGTATCTATCGGATCGCGCCATGAACGAATTTTTACAGCTTTAGGGGGTTGAACTTCGGCTTAGGCTCCTTTATAGTAATGTCTATAACCTTCGTGATGCGTGATCAATGAATGCCCCATTTGTATAACCTCAATAATATGGTTTGAGGGTCTCTACCAGGAACCGATAAATCCTGATTACAAAAAATGTGCGTCTTGTACATTTCTTGTGGTCAGGATTTTTTTGCGTATATCGAGGGATTTACATGATAGCAAAGGAGCTTGTGTAATGAACTTTAAAGTAGTTATCTTAACGATTGCGACCTTTACGGTGGGACTGGTGGAGTTAATTATCGGTGGCGTCCTGCCCCAGATTGCGCAGGATTTGAATGTCTCCGTAAGCACGGCGGGACAGCTTATTATGATCTATGCGCTCGTATATGCCATCGCCGGGCCGACTTTATTGGCGCTGACCGCCAGAATTGAACGAAAACGGCTGTATTTGTGGTCGATGTTTATTTTTATTCTGGGAAGCCTGTTGGCCTTCTGGAGCCCGAATTATGCGGTCTTGTTTATATCCCGTATCGTTACCGCCGCAAGTGGATCGTTGATCGTGACATTGTCACTGACCATTGCGGTCAAAGTGGTGTCCAAGGCTTATCAGGCCCGCGTCCTCGGAGTCATCTCTATGGGGGTTAGCTCCTCTATCGTGCTTGGCATTCCAGCCGGGGTGCTGATTGGAAATGCGTTTGGCTGGCGGGTGCTTTTCCTGATTATCGCCGTGTTGACGGTAGTTGCTATGATCGTCATGAACTTGTTTATGGAACGAATTCCGACGGAACATGTCGTGCCGATGCGTGAGCAATTGAAGTCCTTGAAAAATGTGAAGGTGATTAGTGCGCATCTGGTGACTACGCTAACATTGGCGGGTCATTACACACTGTATGCGTATTTCACTCCATTTATGGAGAACATGATGGGCTTGAACGCATCGTGGATTAGTGTAGCCTATTTTGTATTTGGACTTTCGGCTGTTGGGGGCGGTTTTATTGGCGGCTCTTTGGCGGATCGTTTTGGCACAGCTAAGAGTATTTTGATCATTGTGGGCGTATTTATCGCCGTGATGTTCTTGCTGCCATTCTCGGTTCACTCGATGTATGTATTTGCGCCGTTGCTAATCATCTGGGGAATATTGAGCTGGGCCTTGTCCCCGCCGATGCAGAGCTATCTCATCGAAAATGCCCCCGAATCAGGCAGTATTCAGCAAAGCTTCAATTTCTCCGCTCTCCAGATCGGGATTGCCCTCGGCTCAGCCTTGGGCGGTGCGGTGATTGAGAACAGTGAATCGGTTGCTACGAATGCCTGGGTGGGCGGTGCCTTTGTTATTGTCGCTTTTGTATGCGGCGTATTTTCGATTACGAGAAGCGGAGCATCGCAAACAGTTAGTGGGCATCGCCCTCTTTTATAAGGCGAGAAAACGTGCTATACTACACACAATTATGAAGAAGGAGGTGAGGTAGGTGAATCACGAGATGCTGAACAACCGTATTAGCCAGCTGCCGATTGCTATGGCTGGCATTGTGCATGCTTTTCCATTCAACGGGAGAAGTCTATCCAATTTTAATCATACGGTTGTAAACATCGCGAGAAGACGCCTACCTTAACTCGAACGGATTGCTGTATCATCCAAAGAGTCGCAGGCTACTAGCTCCTGCGGCTCTTTTTGTGTTGCGCGGGTAAGGGTCTTCCTAAATAAAGGAGAGCCTAGACATGTATATTGTGAACGGTCAACAATTGAAAAAATACCACGGTGCCAATCTGATTCTGGACGGTGCATCGTTTGATATTCATACGGGGGAAAAGGTGGGGCTCATCGGCCGCAACGGAAGCGGCAAAACCACCCTGCTACGCCTTATTGCGCGTTTATCCCGACCGGATGAAGGGCAGCTCGTCATCGCCAAGGATACGAAAATCGGCTATTTGCCGCAAATCCCGGCGGAGTTTGAACACCTGAGCGTGTACGAAACGCTGGCTTACGCCTATCGTGAGCTGAAGGATTGCCGCAATCAGATGAGCGAGCTGGAGCGTGAAATGTCCAATCCGGTAGTAGCTTCGGATGCAAATCGTTTGGAAAAGCTGCTGCAATCGTATGCCGCCTTGCAGGAACGGTTTGAGCGAAGCGGCGGCTATGAAATGGATGCGAGTATCGATCAGGTAGCCGACGGGCTGCGTATCCCCAAAGCCATGTATATGCGCAGCTTCGGTTCGCTGTCCGGCGGGGAGAAAACGAAAATTGCACTTGCGTCCCAACTGATCGGACGACCGGATCTGCTGCTGCTGGATGAACCGACCAACCACTTGGATTTAAAAGGTCTGGAATGGCTGGAGCAATTTTTACAAGGCTATACGGGCGCGTGTGTGGTTGTATCCCATGATCGATATTTTCTGGATCGCGTTGCCGTCAAGATGATTGAGCTGGAGGATGGCGAGGCGTTTACGTATTATGCAAACTACAGTGGCTACGTCAAGGAGAAGGAAGAACGGCTGCTGCTGCAGTTCGAGGACTACAAGGAACAGCAAAAGCGGATCAAGAAGATGAAAGAGGCCATTCGGCGTTTTGAAGAGTGGGGACGCAATGGGGATAACGAAAAGTTTTTTAAAAAAGCGGCTTCGATCCGTAAAGCACTGGAACGCATGGAGCTGGTTAAGCGACCTGTACTGGACCCGCAAGGGGCTGAGTTTAATTTGAGACTGGAGGACCGTTCGGGCCGTCGAGTGCTGCATTTTGAAGAAATCGCCAAAGCCTACGGAGAGCGCCAGATATTAAACGGGGCTACAGGAAGTCTGGAATTCGGGGAAAAGGTGGCTCTGTTAGGAGATAACGGTTCGGGAAAAACGACACTGCTCAAGCTGCTGCTCGGTCAGGAGAGTGCGGATGCAGGCAGGGTGCAATGGGGCGCACGCGTGGAGTATGGATATTTGGCGCAGCAGGAAAGAGAGCGGGATAGCCGTGCGACCGTGCTTGTTTACTTCAAGGAAGAAGCGGGTGTCGAGGAAGGCGAGGCGCGCGGGCTGTTGGCGAGGTATTTGTTCTACGGAGCAGATGTGTTTAAGCCTGTTAGCATGCTGTCTGGTGGTGAGTGGTCCCGCTTGCGGCTGGCGTTGCTGGTCATGAAAAAGCCGAACTTGCTGGTGCTGGATGAGCCGACCAACCATTTGGACATCGACTCACGCGAGGCGCTGGAGGAAGCGCTGGACACGTACACGGGAACCGTGCTGGCGATCTCGCACGACCGTTATTTTGTGAATAAGCTGGCTGGGCGCGTCTGGGAGCTGGAGGACGGAAAGCTGGCCACTTATCTGGGCGGCTTCGATGAATACCGGACGAAGAAGCGGGAGCTGGAACACGCCCGCTTCCTGAGCACAGGAGATGCCGGGGGGCGCACGGCATCCGGAAGCAGAGCTGCATCAGGTGGCGGCTCAGGCCTGGGCGGGGCTGCATCTGCCAGTGCAG
>NZ_ASRY01000185.1 GCF_000520815.1 Paenibacillus maysiensis
ACTGTACTTGCTCAAAATCAGTTCCATGAAATGTAAAAAGAGACACACTTGACTCTTCGCGTAAAATAGAAGTACCACCAACGACCCTACGCAGGAGAGAACAAGACATGTCCCATACGATTAAATTAACACAACAGAGCCATTGGAACAATCTTTTTAAGCAGTGGAAGCTCCCGCTATATTTTACTAAACCCGCGCTCCATCACATCAAGTACTTCGTGGATGGCATGCTTTCTACTGGATTTACGGGCACCTTAACCGACATTCATCGGGAAAGCTTGCAGGATCGAGATCGCAGAACCCTGAGTCATTTCTTATCTCACGGTCACTGGAACACTCCCTACCTTAAACGTATCGTTCAACGTGTAGCTTTTCAGCAGATTAAGGAGAGCGCTCAGCAGCATCACAGCCCGATTTTTGTGATCCTTGACGATACCGTGTGTGAAAAAACCAAGCCTTCGTCACAGGCTACGCATACGATGCAAGGAGCTTCGTTTCAGCATTCTCATCTCAAGGGCCGACATGTATATGGGCATGCCGTTGTTCAAGCCCTGCTCCGTTCGGGTGATCAGGTATATCCATTTGCTACGGAACGTTATGACCCGGAAGGAAAGAGCAAAATTGCCCTGGCTTGCGAGATGATCCAGGCCGTCCCGATGTCCACGTGCTGGACTTACGTGCTGATGGACTCGTGGTATCCGTCGTCTTCGGTGCTTCAAACGAGTGCCGAGCGAGGCTTTCATGTCATTAGTGGTTTGAAAACCAACCGTATTTTCTATCCACAAGGCATTCGGCAATCGCTCAAAAGCTTTGCTTCCTACATCTCGAAATCGGATACCGATCTGGTGACCATCGGCTCCTCCGCTTATCGGGTATATCGCTATGAAGGAAAGCTCAATCTCTTGGAAAACGCCGCACTGCTGCTGTGTTGGAAAGAGGGGGAAGGTTTTGACCCCAAACAAATGAAGGCTTTTCTAAGCACGGATGTTTCACTGACAAATGAAGAAATTCTAAGCTACTACAGCAAGCGTTGGGCGATTGAAACGTACTTTCGAACCGCCAAAGTCCATCTGGCAATGGATCGCTACCAGGTCCGATCCGCTAAGGCCATTGACCGTTACTTGACCCTACTGATGTTTGCTTCGATGTGCTGCATCTATGATGGCCAAGGAAGCTTGATCGATGGGTTACATCGCTACCGCTTACAGAAAAAACAGGACATGATTGAATATATCTACGACCAAGCTCAGTCCGGGGCTACATTAGCCCAAATTAAAACGCAGCTCAGAGCGGCATAGGGATACTGTCAGCTTTTTCAGCTTCCAAATTATTGAAGTGATTATTGGCAAGTACAGT
>NZ_ASRY01000186.1 GCF_000520815.1 Paenibacillus maysiensis
ACCGTACAGATGATGCCCGACTGACGATTGAGGTCATGAAGGAGGCCGTTGCGCGAGGAGCTTTGGCTGTAAACTACGCCAAGGCCGACAAGCTGCTGTATGATGACGGACGAATCAGCGGCGCAAGCGTAACGGATCGGGTAACGGGGCAGTCTCATGAAATCCGGGCTTCGCTGGTTATTAACGCCGCCGGACCGTGGGTGGATACGCTGCGGGAGATGGATCGGTCCAAAGAAGGCAAGGTGCTTCGCCTGACCAAAGGTGTCCATCTGGTGTTCGATGCCAAGCGATTCCCGCTCAGACAGGCCGTTTATTTTGATACACCGGATGGACGGATGGTATTCGCCATTCCTCGTGACGGGAAGACGTACGCAGGTACGACCGACACGGTATATGAAGGGGATACAGCCCATCCCCGAATGACCGCCGAAGACCGGACCTATGTACTTCAAGCGATCAACGGCATGTTCCCTGAGGTGAAGCTGTCCGTCAAGGATGTGGAATCGAGCTGGGCTGGTGTGCGGCCGCTCATTTATGAGGATGGCAAGAGCCCTTCGGAAATTTCACGCAAGGATGAAATTTGGGAATCCCGCTCGGGCCTGATCACGATTGCGGGCGGTAAGCTGACAGGCTACCGGAAAATGTCCGAGCTGGTTGTAGACCGCGCGGTACGGGAGCTGGGCCGCTTGCATGGGCAGAGCTTCCGGGCATGCCGCACCAGGCACATCCCGATCTCGGGCGGCAGCGTAGGCGGCTCCGCTGGTTGGGAAGCCTTCGTGAGCGGGCAAGCGGTAGCGGGTGCTGCGCTCGGGTTGCCGCCAGAAACCGCAAGGGCGTGGGTCACCCGATACGGCTCCAATGCGGAGCGGCTGTTTGCCATTGCGGCTCGCAGCATGAAGGAGGCCAGCGAGACGGAAGCCGCACTGCCCGTGGAAGTGCGTGTCCCGCTCCTGTATGCCATGGAGCAGGAAATGACGGTGACACCGTCTGATTTTTTCATACGCCGAACCGGGGCGTTGTTCTTTCAGATTGACGGGGTGAAGCGCTGGAAGCAGCCCGTCATTGCGCTGATGTCTGAGCATGCAGGCTGGAGCGCCGCGCAAGAGCGCCAATATGCGGCAGAGCTGGACGCTTATTTATGTGAAGCTGTGACGCCTGTTGAGGCAGATGAGAAATCCGGCGCTGTTAAAGCGATCTGATGGCAGCGAGAGATGAGGGGGCCTTGCTCCCGAATAGGCGAAGAACCTCCATTCCACTAGCTAGTGGAATGGAGGTTCTTTGTTTTGTATATGAAGAACTCACAGCATCAAGTGGAACAGGAACGGCGCAGCCGCCAAGGTAAAGAGAGCGGCGAGCACCATAGAGATGCTGGAAATAGTGCCCGTCAGCGAACTGAACTCGAACGCTTTGGAAGTACCCGTACCATGAGCGCCGGTACCGAGCAGTACACCGCGCGAAACTTCATTTTCGATACGGAACAGCTTAACGATCATCGGACCGATAATGAGACCGCTCAATCCGGTCAATATAACGAACACAGCCGTGACCGTCGGATTACCGCCAATCGTTTGTGAAACATTCATGGCAATCGGTGTCGTAATGGAGCGAGGAATCAGGCTGCTCATCAGCGAGGAATCCAGATGCATCCATTTGGCGAGTACCATGGAGGATACTACGGCTACGACTGAACCAGACAGCACGCTAAGTACAATTTGGGCCGCATGTTTTTTCAGCACAGGGAAATATCGGTATAAAGGGACGGCAAATGCAATCGTGGCTGGTTGGAGCAGCGTGGAGAGCAAATGGGCACCCGAGTTATAGGAACGGTAATTTACACCCGAAAGCGTTAAAATTAAAATAATAATGATCGGTGTAATGAGTAGTGGAGACATATATACCTTGGGCAGTGTACGGTACATGCGTTTGGCCATCCAGTAAATAGCGAGCGTCAATACAATACATAGAAGTCCGGTCATGAGGATTTGTGCTCCTTTCGTTTGCCGAGCAGACTGGCGATCATGCCCGTGCAGGCCATCACGAGAAAGGTACCGAGCAGTACGACCAGCATAATGCTCATACCATCGTGCTCCAGCATCGGCCAATAATTCATAACGCCGACAGCGGAGGGAATAAAGAATAATAGCAGCTCGGCCAGCAGCCAGTTTGCGCCGATCTCAATCCAGCTTAGGCGGATCACGCCCGTTTGCAGCAGAATAAAGAGAATCAGCATGCCGATAATGCTACCAGGTACAGGCAGGTGGAGCCAGGAGACCATCGCGTTCAGGATGAGCGAAAAGGCCATCAGGACGGCGATCTGGAGGACACCGCGTATGAAGCTTTTCATATATAATGGCTCCTATCTATGAGTTTCGTTATTTTCAAACTGTAATGAAATTTTACATCACAAGCTTTCATGAGTAAAATGCATATAAAGAATGTGATGTATTCCGTTTATCTATGGAAGAAGGTGATAGGATGGATATTCGACATTTGCAGTATTTTTTGGAGGTCGCGCGCTTGCGCAGCTTTACGAAGGCGGCCCAGAGCATGTTTATTACACAGCCGACGATCAGCAAAACGATTAAAAGTCTGGAGGATGAATTGGGTGTCGCATTGTTTGACCGGATCGGCAAAAGAATCGAGCTGACGGACGCGGGGAAGGTGATTGAGCTTCAGGCACAAGCAATTGTGAAATCCTTCCAGAGCTTGTCCTCCGAGCTGAGTGATTTGATGAACCTGAAAAAAGGGCATATCCGTATCGGCCTGCCCCCCATGGTCGGATCGAGCTTTTTTCCGCGTGTCATTGGGGAATTTCACAAGGCATATCCCGATGTGACCATTCAGCTATTTGAGGATGGGGCGAAAAAAGTAGAGCAGGACGTAGGCGCGGGTGCATTGGATATCGGCGTAATTGTGTTGCCGCCGAGTGGGGACATATTCGAGACGTTTCTGTTCGTGGAGGAAAAGCTGAATTTGCTGGTTCACCCTACGCATGCACTGGCAGAGCGTACAGAGGTACCGCTGGCAGCGCTGGCGGAGGAATCGTTTGTGCTGTTCCGCGAGGATTTTACATTGCATGACCGTATTATTGCAGAGTGTGTCCGGGCTGGCTTCCAGCCGCGAGTCGTCTATGAAAGCTCACAATGGGATCTGATCAGCGAAATGGTTGCTGCGAACTTGGGGATAGCGCTGCTGCCGGAAGCGATTTGCCGTGACCTTGATTCCGAACGATTACGTGTTATTCCACTCGTTGATCCCGTCATTCCCTGGCATCTAGGGATGATCTGGCGAAAGGATCGGTATCTGTCCTTTGCCGCCAGAGAATGGATTACGTTTACGCAGGAGCTACTGCGGACGCAGTACGGAAGAAAGTAGTGTCCTACCGGAAAGTTAACGTGTACAGGTATGGGAGTGGGATACGATGCTATGTACAAAAAAAGCTGCCCTTACGGGCAGCGGTGTAGCTTTCTTCTATTAATGTGCCTGATTGCTACCATTTATCGCACGCTTGGTGTGGAGATACTTGTCCATAATTCGGTCAAGCCTAGAGGATTTGTCCAATACACGTTCATCCCTTAATCCATGTAAGGTTGCCATACGATTTAGTTCGCGGCGTTCTTTTTCCATGAGTTTTTCCAATTGTTCGAGGTTCAAAAAGCCCACCCCCCCATGTAGATTGTAAGGCATGTCTCCTCTAGCGGCAGAAGGTTTTCTAATACGATTCTTATTTCCATTTTACCACTTTTTATTAACAATAATCCAGCTTTCCTGACATTTAGCGACTTATAATTATCGTTTTGCTATTTCTACCCGATTGCGTCCTGAATGTTTTGCTTCATTTAGAGCTAAAAGCCCTATTTCTATATTTCGGAAAAAAGAGGTCATGAGTGAATACCAGTTAGATGACAAACAATCCTTTTGCCTCTTACGTTTCGTCTGTCTACGTGATACAGTGAAAGGACTATGACCGGAACGGGTGATCGTATGAAGGAACCAATTAACATATCGGTGCGACCCCTTGTGGAATATGTGCATCGGAGCGGCAGCATTCACGGTGGTTTCCGCTCGAACAGCAGCATGTTGGAAGGAACACGCGTGCACCAGCTTATCCAAAAAAGCTATAAGGAGCATGACCGCAAAGAGGTACATCTGCGCACAGAAATTCTATATGAGGATGCCCTATTTATCGTTGAGGGCCGCTGTGATGGACTGATTGAGCTGGACGGCATATGGACGGTTGATGAAATCAAATCGGTCTCCATTCCTCTCGAAGATATACCGGGGGATGGTCAACCTGTGCATTGGGCACAAGCGTTTCTGTACGCCTATATGATTGCCCGCGAAGAGCAGCGCAATTCCATGCAGGCCCAGCTTACTTATGTACAGGCACACAGCGGAGAAATTCGGCGGTTCAGACAAGAGTTATCCTTTGCAGAGCTGGAGACCTTTGCGCTGAGGATGGTCGAGGGTTATGCGCCGTATGCTTTCCTGTTAAGAGCACATGCGGAGAAACGGGATGCCAGCATTGCAACACTGGCCTTTCCCTTTGATACATATCGTTCAGGCCAGCGGCCTCTGACGGGTTCGGTGTACAAGACGATTGCAGAAGGGGTCAATCTGTTTGCCAAAGCGCCTACGGGTATCGGTAAAACGGTATCCACCCTGTTTCCTGCGATCAAGGCCATCGGTGAAGGGCTGGCTAGCCGTGTGTATTATGTGACTGCCCGCACCACGACCCGCGCAGCAGCAGAAGAAGCGTATGCCAAAATGCAGGCCCAAGGGCTGCATATGCATGTAGTAACCTTGACGGCGAAGGATAAAATCTGCTTCAAGGAAGAAAATGATTGCGATGCCGGATCATGCAGCATGTGCGAGGGATATTACGACCGGATCAACGGTGCGGTGTCCGATATTTTGGCGAACGAGACGTTGATGACCCGAGCGGTGATCGAGTATTATGCACGCAAGCACAGGGTATGTCCCTTTGAATTTTCGCTGGATGTGGCGTATGCCTCGGATGGTATAATCAGTGACTATAATTATGTTTTTGATCCGCGTATTTCCCTGAAAAGACTCTTGGAGGAGCACAAGCGAAAAGGTGTTGTGCTGGTGGATGAAGCGCATAATCTGGTGGAACGCGGCCGAGATATGTTTTCGGCGGAAGTGTTGAAATCGTCTTTTTTGGAATTGAAAAAAGAATTCAAGCTGCTAAGCCCGGAGATTGCCGGGGCGGCTAGTGCAGTTAACGCGTATATGATTGCGTTGCGCAAGCTGTACGCGGATACGGGAAAAGCAGTGAATACGGAGGCGCCGCATGAGGTGCTGGAGCTGCTGGCACCTTTTGTAGAGGCAGCCGAACGTGAGCTGTTAATTGGCGTTGGTAGTACGAGCAGCTCAGGAGCAGCCTATACCTTGCTGTTGGATGCGTATTTTGCCGCTCAAAATATGCTGCGGATTGCAGCTTTGTACGATGAACGCTACGTTACCTATATCGAGGCGGGACGCAGTGAAGTGCGGGTCAAGCTGTTCTGCCTGAATCCTTCGCATTTGCTGGGTCAGGCTGTGAAGGGCTATCGCTCGGCGATTTATTTTTCTGCGACGTTGACGCCGCTTGCGTATTACCGGGACATGCTGGGAGCGAGGGAAGAAGATTACACGTTGCAGGTTCCTTCCCCTTTTCATCAGGAGCAATGGGATGTACGCCTGTTGCCGCTCTCTATTCGTTATCGGGATCGTGAACGCTCGAAGGGGGCGATTGCAGATATGCTGGCGGGATTGGCTGAGGAGCGTAAAGGGAATATGCTCGTGTATTTCCCTTCCTATCCGTATCTGCGAGAGGTGTATGAGGAATTTATGGCCCGGGGCGTGTCGGCGGATACGCTGGTACAAAGTCCAGGCATGACCGAACCGGAGCGGGATCACTTTCTGGAGGCTTTTCAGCCGGGGCAAGAGCGTACCCTGCTCGGCTTTGCCGTACTGGGGGGCGTGTTTGCCGAAGGAGTTGATCTGCCGGGTGATCGTTTGAATGGAGTCGTAGTGGTTGGTGTCGGATTGCCGCAAATTGGTGCAGAACGGGATGTGCTGCGAGATTATTTTTCGGAACAGGGACGGAATGGATTCAACTATGCGTATGTGTATCCTGGGATGAACAAGGTTCTTCAGGCAGGGGGCAGGCTTATCCGCACAGAGCATGATGAAGGCTTGCTGGTACTGGTAGATGATCGGTTTGCCAAGGAGCCGTATGCTTCTTTGCTGCCGGAGGAATGGAAGAACTATCGTTTGACAGAACAAGCGGGATCAGGGAAGGAATGGACAGGCTATGAATTTTAATTTTCATAATGACTCTATACGCGGGGTGCTGCGTAGTTTTGGGCAAGAGGAAGCAGAAGTAAACAATATGGAGACTTTTGTGACATTTGCGCGTTTGGCTAACGATATTTTCAGAGAAATGGATACGGATTTGGCCAAGCTGGGTGCCTCTCAGGGCCGGATTATTGTACTTAGCCTGTTGCATTGTCATGCGCCGCATCGGATGACACCATCAGAGCTGGCAGAAAAGGCCGATGTAACGAGGGGGACCATGACGGGGCTAATCGACGGTCTGGAGCGGGATGGCATGATTGAACGGGTGGCTCACGAGAGCGATGGACGAATGGTCACGGTCGGACTAAAGGAGGCCGGACGGAAGCTGCTGGTAACAGTGGTTCCTTATTATACGAAGCTGATCCAGGCATGTATGGCCGAGTTTACGACTCAGGAACATGAGATGATGAAGGGCTTGCTAAGGAAAATGAAAAGCGGTTTTGAGCGGTCCTTGCCGAAAAGCTGAGTTCCTGATTTTAGGGATAAGGGATAGGAGGGCCACGCTGAATGCATCCCATTACAAGGAGTCTGCTTTTACCAATTGCCTGTTTACCAGTGCAAATCTGTTTGTGGCCCGGTTTGATAACTGCAAGCTGGTAGGCTCAGATTTCGCAGGGGCGAATATGGATGGTATCACGATTACAGGCAGAGATTGGTCTTATACGAATTTGCGTCATGCAGATTTAAGAAAACAGGATTTGCGAAAAATACGATTCAAGGAAGCTGACTTATCCGAATGTAATCTGGAAAAGGCAGATTTGCGGGAAGCGGATCTTACCCGGGTAAGGCTGCACCGGGCGCAGCTTCAAGGAACGGATCTGCGCGGCGCGAAGATGGATGGCGTGAATTTCAAAGATTTGAATATCACCGGAGCTAGGCTCGACATACAGCAGGCGGTAGCCGTGGCCCGATCCTATGGAGCCAAGGTGGGAGACTAAAAAGCACGAAGATTCGCAGGAGCTGGCGGCTTGCCCCGGGATATCCCCATGCTGGTTTAGGTTGAAAGTGATGTAGCTGTCGGGACTAGGATTTGGGTACCTGATCTTTATCGGGAGCGGGCAGCAGTGGGATCGCTGCTTCCAGGTTCCGGCCGGGCAATAGTTCAATTCCCGCAGGGTCCAAAGGCTGCTGCGGTACGGTCCAATTGCGGGCAATATCCGCCGAAGCCTGCTGCTCTAGCAAACGCTTGGCTACTTCATAGCACTGTTCGACATGCCGATTGCCAATGGTGCGCATCGCGGTAAAGCCAATCGCGGCAGCCAGTCCTTGCCCCAGTAAGGGTACAAATTTGCTGACCTGCTTGGCGGCGATGCGAACGCCCATCTTTTGCAAAATTTGCACGATCACCTCGCGAGTAATGATTCGACCGATCAGCTTGCTACCGATCGAGGTGATAAAGCCATACACCATGGATTTTGTTTCCGCATCCAGACCGTTTAACTGTTTTTCGGATAATCCGAATTTCCCGTTAATGGCAGGCAGCAACTGCATCAGAATGCCAACATCGGCCAGAACGTCAGCCCCTGGAACTGGAACCAATACTGCTCCGCCCGAAGCCGTAGCCCTTTTCGTCACCATGGATCTGCATTCCTTGCGGATTTGCTCCAACTCTTCTATTGTTCGGGCTGTCATATGCATCTCTCCTTAGTACGCTTCCGAATGAGACTCATGCTTCTACTCTGTTATTACACACATTTGTACCTTTCTTAAGCACGAAGTAAACAAAAAAATCCCTGCTCCAGCGGCAGAACCTGAGGATCAGGACCGGGACCGGACAGGGAAATGGGTGCTTTATATGTTGAACTGACCCGAGAGGGGAAGGATGTATGGTGGGGACAAAAAGAGGTATTAGTTTCTCTTTTTTCTTTGCTGGTCAAGGACTACATAATGATCCAGACGTTGACTCAGCTCTACAATGGAAGGGTCGGTAAAGGCCGCATGTTGTGTTTTTGTAATAAGCTCTCTGCGCAATTCTTCAATGATGGCAAGCAAACCATCCCCGGATGCATTCAGATTGGATACTATAAGCTGCACCTTCCTCCCTGCTGCTCGTAAGAGTATAGAAGCAATTGTGTGAAGTTTTAATTATACATTAATGGTAAATATAGGACTTTTTATCTTGATGTAAAGTAGTATAGCACATTTACTCCAGCGAAGCGATCATGCATAATTAAAGATGATTGCCGATGGGAACATGCCTGTTACGCGGGGATAAAGGAAGGAAGAGACAGATGAGTCAGACAAACGTTTATTTTAATCATGATGGTGGAGTGGACGATCTGGTATCCCTGTTTATGCTGCTTCAGATGGAGCAAGTTCATTTGACCGGAGTATCAGTTATTCCAGCAGATGGTTACCTGGAGCCTGCGACGGATGCCAGCCGTAAAATTATTGATCGTTTTGGACAAAATAAAGGATCTGTGGAAGTCGCGAAGTCTAATTCACGCGGTAAAAATCCATTTCCTGCTGCTTGGCGTTTACATTCCTTCTATGTTGATGCATTACCTGTACTGAATGAATCGGGACAAATGGAAGCGCCGCTTTCCGATCTGCCGGCTCATCAGCATCTGATCGAAAAGGTACGTGGAGCCGAAGGCAAAACACTGCTCCTGTTCACTGGACCGCTGACTGATCTGGCACGCGCGCTGGATGAGGCACCGGATATTGAAGCGAAAATTGACAAACTGGTATGGATGGGCGGTACCTTTGAAAAAGGTAATGTAGAGGAGCCTGAGCATGACGGCACAGCAGAATGGAATGTGTTCTGGGACCCCGAAGCGGCATATCGGGTATGGCAAAGCGGCATTACCATTGATCTGGTAGCGCTGGAAAGCACGAGCAAAGTGCCATTAACGCCAGCCGTACGCAAACGTTGGGCCGCCGAGCGCCGATATGAGGGCGTGGATTTCCTGGGCAACTGCTACGCAGGATGTCCGCCGCTCGTCTATAGCGAGACGAACTCGACCTACTACCTGTGGGATGTGCTGACCACCGCATCGGTGGGACGTCCGGATATTGTAAAGAAAAAGACGGTGCATTGCAGCGTCATTGCAGACGGTCCAAGTCAGGGCAGAACCGTGGAACAGGCGGAAGGCCGCCCTGTCAATCTGGTATATGACACAGACCCGGAAGCCTTTTTTACGTATATGGCGGATTTGGCAAAGCTGGCTGCTCCCAAGCGTTATTAGGCGACATGACTACCTATTAGCAAAAAATCCATGACATGAAAACCCGCGACGATATCCGTCACGGGTTTTTGTTACCCTTTTAGGCTATGTATGAGCAAAATCCAGTCTCTGCTTTAGGCAAATTCTTGATATATTTTCAATGTCAGATGGAGCGTAATCTCAGTCCCGCTACCGGGCTTCCTACTTCAATTTACCTATTCGCTTGCGCAAACCTTCATTGAATAGGTCTGATACGGTCGTGTCTTCGAAAGTATTTGGCTAATTATTACGCATTTATGAAATTAAATAATTATTTTCAGTGATTTTCATAAATCCATATGTAATCTCACGATATGAAAATAGTGTAATAAAATAGGAGGATAGAACCAGTAATATCATGTAAATATTCTATATAATAGGTTCAGAGGTGGGATTATGAATAGACTTGAAGCCCTAGAACACTTCCATAAGACCTATGCGAAAGATGTGCTGAGCCAGAAATTACACCAAGTAGCGTCTTGGTATGAGCAAAGAAAACAAGAGTTAATGTTATCCTTCATTCAATCCTTTCAGCGGATTTGCTTGCAAGCCAGTCATATAGACGCGGCAAAAGCAAGGATCGGATACATTACCTATTCAATGAGGCGTACATACCTGGTGGACCGAAACTATAAATATGTAATCGAAGCCTACGATAAAAGCTGGTTCTTCGATCCCCAGCCATGTCAGGGATTCTATGATGCAGGATGGGCCTTTAGCTTTCTGGGAGAACTGGAGGATGAATTGAACCAACTTCGAAAACCCTATATGAATAAAATTATTGAGCCTGATGTCGAGCGTTTCGTACTTCAAGCTGCGGAACAATTCTATGCTTACATTGTGAAGCTGGCTAAGGATGCTATTCCACAGGCTATACAATTACCGGAATTCCAGGCGCTGAACTACGAGGACGATTTGGAAGTAAGAATAGGGGAATATAAAGGAATCAGTGAGGCGGTGTATTCAGCAGCGTATGGAATATTACATGATTCAACAGGATGATCGTATTACAGATTATATGTATCCAGTAGAGATAAATCGCAAGCAGCTATGGGAATGGGCGGAAAGCTTATCCGTCGCTGATGAAGAGTCTATTTTGCAATTTTATGTTTCTGGTGATGCCGATTATATTGATTTTATAGAGCATCCTGTATCCATAGTTTCTGAACAGCTAAAGGAAATCTTTGATATATATCAAGCCGGATTAAGCTGGAAGTTGGTTGTATTTGCCGATATGCTGCGAATGCAGCAAACAAGGTATTGGCTGGCAAATCCGCCTAGCCTGATGTGTTTATCACCACGTAGTGAATATCATAGGGACGGTACACTGAATAAAATCATTCTAGATGAATATACAGTGGAAAATCATAAAATATTCAGAGTTCAGGATGCCAATCATCATATCATTGTAGACCTCGATGTGGCTGAATGTATTTTAAAGTTTAATTTGACAGGATTGAAATTACGAAAGGTCGAAACAGCGAGTCCTTCTATATAAAGGAGAGTCCAAGAATGAGTGAGAGCTATGTAGTGGATGGGGCACAGATACATTACAGCTATGGAAGTCATACGGGAAGATTTAGTGTTTCAGCTAACAGAGGGATTAGTATTGGTGACAAACTGCAAGGGAATATTCAGGATTTTCACCCGCAGACGCATATCCCTTCTTTCGGAATGTGCCGCAGTATGCATAATCCTACAGTTTCTTCTGCAAACAAAGGTAATTCCGGAAAAATCATTCCGCAGCCCTGCAAACCGAGCGTTTCTATGCCTTGGTTGAATGGAAAGAAGGATGTTTACGTAGATCAATCTCCAGCTCTTATGAGCTGCTCCACGAACTTATGCATGTGGTGTGGAAAAATCTCGTTCACCACAGACGGGCAGGAATAGCTAACAGATTGTAGGATTTGCATCACATGAAAAGCAAACGGAGGGAGTAAGATGGGACTGGCAGGCACTGTGCTGACATATGGAAATATTAGAGTGAATGCACCGTATGAAATTGTCCGGCTGCTGGATTTTGAATTGACGCAGAAGGTGAATGAGCATGGCAAGGTGTATATCACTGCTCTCATACCGGATGAGGATCATGCGAAGTATGACGGTTTAGCGCATGATGAGGATGTGCTGGAGGTATATGAGACGGATGGAGATCAAGGGACAGTTAGTATTTTTAAGGGAATCGTCACCAATATTAGCATCGGATTCAAAAATGGCGTATATCACATGTACATAGAGGCTGCCTCTTTTACATATTTGCTGGATCAACAACGGAAAAATCGTTCGTTTCAAAACCGCAACTTGACGTATTACCAATTGTTCCGCGAACTCATAGATGCTTATCCACACGGGGATTTTATTGACCTGACGGACAGCGATAAAAAGCTGGACGGCTTTATTATTCAGTATGAGGAGAGTGATTGGGAGTTTCTAAAAAGAATGGCCTCTCATCTGCAAACTGGACTGATTGCCGAGATTACATCCGTATTTCCGAGACTATGGTTAGGCGCATCGAAAGATCAGGTGAAAGGTGAATTGAGCAGTATTAACTTCTCGCTTCAAAAAATAAAGGCAGGCCCGAAATATACATATGCTGAAGTGGAAGATACGAAACGCTTTGAACTTGGAGATGTGGTTGTGTTTCAACGAAAACATTGGATCATTGATCAGGTGAATGCAGAGATGAAGCAAGGTATCATGACATACGACTACATTCTTGTTCCAGAAGCAGGCATTCCGAGGGAAGTTATGCATAATCAACTCATACAAGGCGCCTCCATTGAAGGGAAAGTCATTGATTTAGACAGTGAAGGAGAGTCGGTTAAACTTCACTTGTCCGTGGATGCTTTGCAATCCAAAGCAGAAGGGTGCTGGTTTTCTTACCCGACCATGTATACCGGGGATGGGATCGGTTGGCATTGCATGCCTGAGCTTGGGGATCATGTCCATTTGTATTTTCCATCGAGCAAAGAAGAGGAAGCTCATGTGGTTCAATCTCTCCGAAAGAGGGATTACAAAGGAGATGAAATCAGCAAGCCAGAAAGAAAGTTGTTCCATACCAAAACTCAAAAAATAGCGAGATTCGATGATAAAGAAGCAGCTCTCTCCACCCAGAAAGAAAAGATACTTGTACGCTTAAATCCTGCTTCCGGTATTCACGTGTATAGTCATCACGATATTACCTTTCAAGCAGATACAGACTTGGTGCTGCACGGCAAAAAGGTACAGATGAACGCTACTCGCGAAATATCTCTTACGTGCAAAACCAGCTATATCCGAACCGATGGAACGCTTCATATTAAGGCAAGTAAGCTCATGAAAAATCAGGTGCCTGATGCAGAACTGAAAGCCTATAAATCCCTAATTCAAGAATTAAAGGGGAAGGGATATCCACAATGGGTACAGGATTTGCTGCTTCAATTTAAATCGGACTACTACAAAGCCGTGGCAGCAGGGGACAAAAAGGGGGCCAAGGAAGCAGCAGCCAAGGCCAAGCAATTGCGTCAGCAGGTGGCAGACATAGATCGTATGCCTGCCTGGGCAAGAGCGCAAATGCATGAATACACGTCCCAGTGGTGGGAAGCGCACGGCGCAAATGACAAGGCCAAGCAAAAGCAGATGCATCTTTTCGCCAACCAACTGCGTGACAATGTGCTAATCAACGAACTGATTCGTGGGCATTCTGCCAGCTCCTATCTCGATGCGAACCGGTTAGAGGAGCTGTCCGGACAATACGCCGATGCGGCTCATAAGCTGACCGTTGCTGATCAAAAGGCTATCGCCAAGGAAGCTGCTGCTCTGCGGAGTAAGTATGGCGTGAACAGCCTGCTTGCGAGAGAGAATTTGAACAAGCTTGCCAAGAAGTATCCAGACAGCTTCTCATACAAGCTGCCAACTACAGGCGATTGGGATCAGGAGCTTAACGCCGCATTGCATGATTTTGCAAAAAAATACGGTCTGGAGAATAAAGGATATGGTCGTGATGTGCTCGCCGTATACCTGCATCAAGTAGCCAATGGCATTCTTCCATGGCCTAAGGTTAGCAAGGCTGCAACGCCAGCTGTTCCGACAACGAAAACGGAGACGCAGACGCAGACGGAGAAGAAGACTCCGGCTACTCTTGAAAAGCCGCCAAAGGAGGAAGCAAAGCCTACACCATCCACCAGTTCTGCCGAGGAGAAAAGGAAAGCAATTGTAGAATTCGCTAAGAAGTTTTTAGGCAAGATTCCTTACTGTATGGATACTAAAATTACAACAATGAAGCTAGATCCCAACAATCCTCCTGTATATATGGACTGCTCTGATTTTAGTTCCTCGGTGTACTTGACCATATTAAATGTGCATATAGGCGGTACTACAAGAGATCAAATCCATCGGGGGACAGAGGTTGAATACAAAGCTTTACGATCCAGTGGGGATTATAAAAACCTAAAGTTAGGTGACTTAATATTATTTGACTGGAAAAAAAGAGAGGGAAGACAACCGAATCATGTAGGCATGTATATCGGAGATGGGGAATTTATTCACGAGCATGGTAACGCAACTAAGCCTAGTGAAATGGATTCAGATAAAAAGCCTTCTCATAATGTAACGATAGATAAATTAAGCAAAGATTGGAAGGGATCTTACGGTCGTATATATACAAACGTAATAGCAGTTAAGCGTATTATCCAAGACGATGGATCCATTAAAAATAAGTAGGGATGAAGAATCACATAAAGAAATTGAGATAACCCGATTAATCAGGAAATTTTATAAAGAGTGTTAAAAGAGAGGAGAAATCATGCGTTATATAAAAGCAACTTTGATTATTGTATTTTCAGTGCTGATATCTGCATGTACTGCAACCAACGGGGAGGGAATTTTCACTTCTTCTCAAACCCAAAATGCATCATCAACCAAGGTTATTAAGGTAGATCAGAATGCTGGAAAGGCAACTCAAACAAAAGTGAATTGGCTTTTGAATGGTCAAGAAGGTGTAGAAGATCGAGTTCAATTCTTAACCAATTTAGATGATCCTACTGGAAAGACTAATATCCGTATCGACGACCTAATTGACACCATGCAAACTCGGGAAGAACGTATAAAATATCGTGGCTCACAAGTAGATGTTGGGAAAATAACAAGTGACGGCAGTCGTATGGCGATTATAAGAGATGTTTATGGGGAGCAACCAGAGGAGCCATTCATTATTGAAGTGTACGATCTGGACGCGGGAGAAAAAGAACGAGAGTTTAAATTGCCGCCAACTGCTCAATATCCTGTTGTCTCTTCCGACTTAAGTAAATATCTATACGTAATAGACGGACATTTATATGTATATGATGCAATAAGTAAACGAACTACAGAATTGAATACTAAAAAAAGCAAAGGTGATGTGAGTAATATTGCTCAGGGAGTGTTTTCACCGGATAACACCAAGTTATGTTTTGTGGGTGATCAGACAGGGATCGTAATGCTTGATCTATCTGGCGATAGTGGTACAAAGCGTCTGCTTGCAGGCACTGATGTCTCAGGTATTATAGAATGGGGGCAGGGGAACCAATTTATTTATACCACTTCTAAAAACGATAATACTTTCATGAACGATATTTATTCACTGGATATACACACTGGAAAAGTGAAGTTTATAACTAAAAATGAGGGTGATTTTATTCTATCCCCAGATCAAAAAAAATTAGTACTAGCAGATGATGAGGTTGTAAAAATATTCATGATTGATGTAGCTAGTGGAAGAAAAGAAGATATTTCGTCCATTGTAAGTGGTGAAGGAACCTGGGTAGTTCCAATACAGTGGATCGAAACAAAAACTAATTATATGAAGTATGCCAACAAGATCGAAGTGAAAAAAATTACGGCCTCTTCTACACTGCCTAATCAGAGTAACTATTCTTTTAATGTGAACAATTTAACGGACGATAATAATTTAACCCCTTGGTGTGAAGGAACGAAGGGAGGCGGAGTAGGAGAAACGATGACTATAGATTTGGGCTCAATTCAAGAGGTCAGGGGCATGGAGATGGTTGACGGTATTATACGAGTTAACAATAAGTATTTAGACGTGAATACAATCCAAAAAATGAAACTTGATTTTTCGGATAGACAATCTATAGTGCTTGAGAACAATGACACACGCTTCAAATTAGATGAACCCATACGAACATCTTTCATTAAAATTACCATTCTAGAAGTGAAAAAAGGCACGGACTTCCCAAATACTTGTATAGGTGAGCTGAAGTTATTGTGATGAGCAGTAGAAAAGGAAAAAAAACTGTGGTGTTGATAACTAAAATTACGTTATTCGTCTTAATCTTTTCCATGCTATGCGGCTGTATACAATCGAATGAGGGCCAAAAAGTACAGGAGCGGAATGAAACTCATGCTTCTGTCTCTCCGTCCAAGAAGCTTCCCCTAACAAAAAGGGTTGTAAATTGGTTGCTTTTTGAAGCGGAAAATGGAAACATGCCTATGGAATATCTCGCTGATATGGATGATCCTACAGGCAATAACTATATTGATTTAGACGACATTATTGATCGGTTGTACGCAAGTGAGAAAGAAGATTTCCCTAGAAGTGAGCTGGAAATAATACGATTTTCTAGTGACGGCAGGACTATAGCTCTGAGCAGATATACACATATGATAGATTACAGTGCCATTTTTATTTATGACTTATCCACATATAAAAAGTTGTATGAATTTAATATACCTGATAGGGAATACGTCGTAATATCACCGGATTTAAGTAAATGCGTGTACACCAATAATGGAGATTTTTTTCAATATAATGTTCAGGGAAAAGTCACTCAAAAACTATCTATTTCCAACTATACTGGTTCGGAAGAATCCATTGGATATAGTGTGTTTTCTCCTGATAGTTCAAAATTATGTATTGAAGATAATGGTACTCTATTTATTTTTGATCTGATGGTGAATAAAGAGGTTCAACGAATCACAGTGACCAAGGCAATGCAGGTTTATCAATGGCTTTATAATAATAAAATAGTTTATCGTTCCTATGATGACGAAAAGTGGTACGTGCTGAATTTAAATGACGGAAAGAAGAGGATGTTGGCAGAATTCTCTGAGAACCCTGTTTTAACCTTAGATAACCACAGAGTTGCTTATCTAAACTCCAAGGGTGAAATGCAACAACGAGACATCCAAACAGGTCTGCCTATAAAATACTCCAATCTATTCCACAGGATAGGCTATAACGTGTCCCCTACACAATGGGTGCAGACTACAACGGATTTAATGAAATATCGAAAAAGCATCCCGGCACAGAAAATTATTGCTTCATCTACACTTCCAGATCAAGCAGGGAACTCCTATGCTGCCCGGAACATCATGGATGGAGATACAAGTACTGCTTGGTGTGAAGGGGTTAAGGGAGACGGGATTGGGGAGTGGATTAAGATTGATTTTGGTTCTGTGCAAGAATTGAAGGGTTTCGAGCTTATCAATGGTTTAGCTAAGTCATCTAATGCTTTCCAAGCAAATAACAGAGTTAAGCGAATGAAACTAGAGTTCTCGAATGGGCAGACCATGATGGTGGATAATGATTTTTTAAGTAATGAATTTCCTGATGGCGCCGTTCATACTTCATTTGTGAAAATAACGATTGAAGCAGTAGATAAAGGAAGCAAATATCACGATACCTGTATGTCGGAGATACGATTCTTCTAAGCATTCTTAAAAAGGAGATAGCCTATGAAGTGGAAAGAGCCAACGTTTGGTGCAACACCTATGTTGAAAGCTTTAACAACCGCTAATGCACACAGGAAAGCAAAGGCTTTTGATCTGGCGGCAGAACAGAAAAAACAAAAACTGAATTATCCGGACTGGGCCCAGACATGGATGCGTAAATACAAAGAGGATTGGTATATCGCTCAAGCAAACGGCGACGAGGTCGGTATGCGCAAAGCGCAAAAGCTGGCAGAAGGACTTCGAAGCAAGCTTCGTGAGATGGCAACGATGCCCAAGTGGGCTCAGGAGCAGATGCAAAAAGAAACCGTCCGCTGGATGACTGCCGAGGCAAGCGGGAATATCAGGGAAAAGTTAGCTGCTGAGAAGGCGGGACGAGCCATACGAGAGAAGTTGGGGCTGATCGATACCACTGATAAGGCATCACCAGAAGTACCCGTTACCAACGAATCGAAAGATGAACCTACAAAAACGAACGTAAAGACTCCGGCTGGAAAATGGATACCTGCTGAATTCCAATATAACGGTAGTTCTGAAGCTGAGAAATATTTCAAAAAGCGTTCAAAAAAATTTATTAAACAGAAATGGAATCAGGAAAAGCTGCACAGTTTGTGGGAAGCTACAAAAAGTATACAAGAAACGTATCATATTCAGATTGATCCACGCCTTTTGTTAGCTATTATTATTCAGGAAGGGACGGGAAGCTTTAATACGAGTAGTACAAATCGAGCAGCCGATGGTCAGCATGGTGTCGAGACTAATTATGCAAAGGATTTGGTGAAGGCACATAATTTAATATTTGGTAAAATGTTGGGATACATTTACTATGGCGAGGAATTTAGACAAGTTGTAGTTAAAAACAACAACTTGGAGGGGATTAAAGGTAAAGGTGATATATATCAATACTGCAATTGGATAACTCCGATTGTAAGAATGAATTCGAAAAGAGTGGATTATGGGCCGTATGCAGGTCATGGTACATGGGGTGAAGATGTAAAATCCATTTATGACAAACTAAGTAATAAAGAGTCCGATAATTATGACTTATATCTATCAAGTATTAGTAAAAGCACAGCTCAAAATATAGCTAGCGCAGAAGGTATAAAACTTCCTGCTATTACTTTCAAGGCACTCCAAAATGCCCAAGATAGTCATGGTAATCCGAATTATAAGTGGACGGTAACGGGCAAACGATAAACTGAAATTCGAAAAGAGGAAAAGAAGTGTACAAGCCAAGTTACGGTTATTTCATTATGTTGCTTTTTTTGGTTTTAGGAGTAACCGCATGTAGTCTTTCAGACATCAATACTTATAACAATGAGAAAACAGCTACTGCTAAAGTTAAGCAAGAAAGCACTGGTTACTATCCAGATAAAAGAACAGACGAAACCAAAAATGTTGTATCTACCGATCCGAAGCCCCTTCAGGACGAGGACTTTGAAATTTCATATCGGTCACACAAGATTGATAAAAAAACAGACATTAAAGAACTTATTCATAAGTTGGGTTACGGTGAGGGATATGATAGTTCCAATCGAGGATATATTAGTGGGAACGGGACTTACAGAAGGTGGAACTTGTCTTATCCTAACTATGTGGACCCACAAATTGATTTTGTAGTTTTATCTAAAATTGAACTTGAAGGGGAGGAACTGGTGGATGGTGAAAGCTATCTAGTAGCCGTGAGCTTGGAAAATCCCAAGTTTAAAACCAAAAGAGGCTTGAAGGTCGGTGATACACTTGGCAAAGTACTACAACTTTACGGACAACCAAGTATCGTGAAAAATAGTAATCTGATCTACTCCAAAGATAGCCTACATTTGAGCATTCATTGGGATGTTAAAACAGAGAAAGTAGACAATATTTTCATTGAATATAACATGGAGAAATCCATAAGACAGCAACGTAGCGCTGATTATGTAGAAGAAGATGCTCAGCCCGACCCTAATCTGGAACCATATACTATTCAAGAAGGACAATCTTTTATCACTTCTCTTAATGGGTGGGGGAAAGTAAGGTTTGTATCTACATTAAAAGATGAGGAAACAAATGATCTGATACAAGCAAAGTTTTTTTTGGAAGCTAACAGCGAGAAGTATGCGGAAAAGAAGATTTTATACGAGTTTCCCGAATTTTATGGTAACAACGGTAAGATGATTGACAAGATCAAAGCAGTAAGCTTTAAAGATTTAAATCAGGACGGGCGTACGGATATTGTCATAATTGCGGATTATATCACAGGGGTTAATGCACACGGAATAGAAACTCTACCTGTCGCGGGGATTTACTTTCAGAAAAAGGACAACACGTACACTACCCTGCCTAAATTGGATAAGAATATTAATCAAACAGGCCATAATCGAACGCTTCAAAATGTCCTTCAATACGTAAGCAAACAACGAATAAACGTGCAATAAGTAATGTAAGAAGGGAGTTTTGTGAAATCAACTTTGTAAAACAGAATACAATAATATTGTTTGCAATGTTAATTAGCCTGTTATTGAATGGATGTGTGGAAAAACAAACGAACGAAAAGCAACACACAATTGAACCTATGGAACCTGGCGTTCAAGTGATGGAGCATAAAGCTGTGACGGAATCAGAGTCTACTAATCAAAATCAAGATCGAAATAGCAATATTGTTACTCCAGTAAATAAAAGCTTAGAGCCAAATAAAAGAAGTAGTGCTCGCGCTACAGATTCTAACACATTAGATCAGTTTATCAAGAAAATCCAACCACAAGATGAGCATCTTCAAAAAATATTAAAAGAAGATTTGGATCGTGATGGAAAGCCGGAATACGTGCTTGCTTTTGGAATAGAAAAAGAGGAAATTGACAACATATTTGTAGTCCGGGAGGATGTTGGCTATCACATCATTGATAAATTAGAGGACCCCGTTATAGTTGTACATCTAAATACAGATGTGAGAATCATGAAGCTGGATCAAACAGATCAAAAATTTATCGTAGTATATTCCACTAGCGAAGTGGATGAGGCCGAAGGATTCTCTATATTTGCTTTGAACCATAACCAAATTAACAACCTGAATTACAATTATCCAGAAGCAACAGGGCAAGGAAGCAGGAAGCTAGAGGATATTAATAAAGATGGTGTTTTTGAGGATGTGAGTTATTACCATTTTCAGGATACTCAACAACATACAATAATGACGTATCAGAAATTCGATAAGACTGGGCAAGAAAAATCAAAAGTTCTATATGAGAATAAAAACAAAAAATTTGTATATCCCCTGATTCCTAAAGATATTATTCAAAATTATTTGGAGGATCATTATCTTAAGAAACGCTTCTTCATACCCTTGCCTGAGATGGAGGAATTCACTGTTTTGTCAGCAAACCCCAAATATGATTTTGAGAATATCATAGATTTCTCCGCTATGAACTATACGGGATTAGATCTAGATATAAAAGAGATTGCTTATGAGGGTAATCAGCGGTCGTTTTTGGTAAAGAGTAGCTCAGAAGAAGAGGAATCAAACCAAGGACTTGTATTTACATTGGAAAAACAGTCAGGCAAGTGGAAGATTATGAGTATAGAGATGAACGATAAATAGTAGAAAGCGTGATATCCAGCATGAATTACTTGAAGTACGGGCGAATTTGTTGCGTTCTGTTATTACTAATTTCCTGTGTAGTACTGAACGGATGTACGAAGGGGAATGATTCTTCAACAACAGAAACAAATCATACGCTTATTGAACAGCAAAGCTACGAACTCATTCAAGAGAAATATTCGGAAAATGGGATCATTATTAAATATCCTCAAATTACAAAACTCAAGGATGCTGAAAAGCAAAAGTCTTTAAACCAAATTCTTAAGAACGAAGCTTTAAAAGGATTACATGAATACGGAGATTCTGATTCTGGAGTTCATCTCGAAATTGATTATGAGATTAAACGACAAAGTGAACGGTTCTTGAGTGTTCAATATACGGGTGTTCGTTATGTGAAGGACGCAGCCTATCCTAATCATATTTTCTATACGACCAACTTGGATATGAAGCAGGCTTTAAGATTAAGATTGAGTGATCTAGTAAAGATCGAGAAACCTTTTATAGAGCTTTTAAAAAATGGGAAAATTACAGCTGTACAACCGGAACAAAAAGGCTTAATCGGTGATTTTACTCAAGATGAGTTAAATCAATGGTTAACAAGCGCAGATGTACCGGAAGGTTCAGCCGAGGAGTCAGAATTAGATACGTTTAGTTATCTTACAAGTGATTCATTGGGAGTGAGTATACCCGTGGCTCATGCAGTAGGGGACCATGCAGAGTATGAGATTCGTTTTGCGCAAATTCCAGATGGCATTAAGCAAAATAAGGAATTATGGCAAGAAATAAACCCTGTTGTTGATCAGTCCGCTACCGTTGTTAACGGGGGGGAATTGGATACCGACCAATTTAACATTGATGAGCAGCAGTCCTTTGAAACCAGTTTTGAAGGATGGGGGCATGTCAAGTTTGTTTCGACTGTTGGAATGATCGAGGAAGCCCGAGGGAATTATTTCTTTTTGTTAGATGAGCAAGGTTATATTCTGTACTCGTTCCCTGAATTTTATGGAAATAACTGGTCTGGAGAGGATGGGCTAGCAGCAGTAGCTTTTAAGGACGTGAATAAAGATGGGCTAAAAGACGTCATTATTATCGCTTACGTTGACGCGGGAGCAGGGCCAAGTATATCAGATCCTTTTCCCATTGCAGGTATATACTTTCAGAAAAAAAATAAAACCTTTACCGCCGTGCCTGCACTGGATCAGGCTCTCAACGATCAGGGGCATAATCAAACCATTAAAGATGTCATTCAATACGTAAGCAAACAACGGATAAACGTAAACTAACCGACAAAAAGGGGCAGAGACATGGGATATCCAATTATAAAGTATAACGGAACGGTTTTATCTCTTAAAAATCCGAAAGTTAAAGTTGTACAGAAAATGAATGAGCATGTGAAAGTCTTTTTGACGGGCGTGCTAACCGGTACTCAAATAGAAGAGTACACAGATCATATGGAGGCAGGAGCTAAGTTAGTTGTTTCTTATCTGAATGATGATCAGAAACAGATTGTATTATTTAGAGGATTAGTCGCGCAGTTCAGAATCAAGCTGGTGTCCAATGTAGCCTATTTGGTCGTCGAAGCTCTATCCTATACTAGCCAACTGGATGAAGTGCTTCATAGACAATCTTTTCAAAATGTGAAAATGAAGGTACAGGCATTACTTGAACATGTACTCCAATCATATCCTAAAGCCAATTGTACGAGTCGCTTAAAAGATCAGCTTTTACAGGAATTTACGATGCAATTCGATGAAACGGACTGGTCGTTTCTGAAACGTATAGCGTCTAGGCTTGGTTGGGGACTGATACCTGATCCGATTGGAGACAAACCTCAGTTTTATTTTGGATTACCAGATGGTGTCAATCAAGGTGAGCTAAAACAGTATAACTACTCGATGACCAGAAAAACCAAGCCAGGGGCCAGCAAGGACGACAATTTTTTGTATTATAAAGTGCAAACGACAGGGGCCAAAGATGCCCTGCTGCACATTGGAGCAGAGGTCAAATTCAAAGGGAAAACCTTATACGTCCTGCAATCTGTTGCGTTTATACGGCACAGTACCTTGTGGCATGAATATGTGCTAACTACATCGGATGGAATGAAGCAGGATTTGATTTTAAACGAGAATATTCGCGGCATCTCATTGAAGTCCAAGGTCATTGGAATCGAGCAGGATCATGTGAAGGTTTTCTTTTATGAAATGGATAAGGTCAAGCCTAACGTCAAGGAAACCTGTGCTTTTCCAACGGCTACATTTTATACATCGGAAGGGAATACGGGATGGTACTGCATGCCAGAGCTGTTTGATTTTGTAGATATCTACTTTCCGACCTCTAAAGAAAAAGACGCCATTGTAACCCACTCAATCCGAAAGAGATCGAAGGGCGGTGACTTTATTAAGGACCCGTCGACGAAGATATTTATGACCAAGTACCGCAAAGCTATTATATTTGAGAAAAATGAAATTTTAATCACGGGGAATGACGATGAAGTGGTGATTCGACTGCTGGATGACCATGGAATTGAATTGCGGAGTAAAAAGGACATCCGTGTTAAGGCTGATGGAAACTTGGTATTCAATGCGGGTAACACAATACAGGTCACCGCGAAGGATGCCATCGGTTTAAAATGTAAAACGAGTTTGGTAGAAATGGATGGTAACATCAAAATGACTGGAGAAAAGATAAAGACGCAATAACTAAAACCACTAAGAGAGGGTAAACGCATGGCTAAAGTAACTACAGGAGCAATCGTGAATGAGAAACCGCCTACCCAAGAAGATATGATTCAAGAATGGAAACGTAAAATAAGTAAGGGCGAATATCCTTTTATTCATGTAACTCAGCATAGTACCAAAAGTGAAGAACGGTAAACGGGTCTAGCGACGACTGGATGGGGCTCCTAAAGTTTTACTTATATTTAATATTTTTTATGACTTAACGTTACTTGCCTATCCAGTCGTGCTAATCATGGTTGCATTTTGCTTTGATGCACCCAACAGCATGGATTCAATCGTTCTTTTTCAGAAGGAGTTCCAATCTACCGCAGTTAGTTGCAAAAATATAAAAAACCGTACACCGTGGGGGGAATCCAGCGGGGTAAGGTTGAATGTGCTTGAATCAAATGACGTATTTAAATTACATATATAGTAGAAGAAAAAATTATTCTCTCGGAATGGCGACGATAACGCCCTTGTAGTCTGCTGCTTTCTTCCAGCTCTTTGGAGCCTTCGACAAGGGATTTGCCGGAAGAATCCGTGAAAATATTCTAAAGCTCTACAAAGTTCGACATATTGTTCGCTTTTTCGCACCATATTCTATTTAATGAGGGATTTTGTTTGCTATTTAGCATATATTTATGTATAATTTAACATGTTGAAAGATTGATTGTACGTAATATGCTGATGAGGGTGGGTCCATGACGCTGCTCGACAGTAATGAAGGCAAGAAGCGAATGTGTCAGATTTACAACGAAATTTCAAAGGAACTGTTCGGCTTCGGGACCACGCTACTGCGGGCCACCGTTGAGAACAACATTGTTACCTTTGTGGCGAAGCATCGGCGTTCTCCACGCTCGGCGGCATTGGAAGTGGAAGCCCCCGGCTTGAAGCTGGAAGTGGATTTCCGAATGTCCATGCTGTATAAGAAGAGACTTCGCGAGAAGCTGATTGAGGATATGGGGCTCGATATTGAAGCTTTACTGCGCGACTATGATTCAGCAACGCAGTGGGCAATCACGAACATCATACTGAAATAATCCTAATACAATTGGATATTCGGCTTTTCGCTTCGGATCTATCTGAGGGGAGAACCTGTTGTAACACACAGCGGGATCAACTTATTCTTTGTTTACGAAGAAAAGTATTCTTGTTTATACAAGAGTACTTTTCTTTTTTGTGTCATCAGGTTCGCAGAATGAATAAATAGGGGGAGCTTCAAATGAAAAAATGGTTTAAAGGGTTCATGGTTTTGACCTTGGCATCTGTTGTGCTTGCAGGTTGTGGCAGCAATGCTACCGGAGGTCAGGAAGATGGAAAAAGCAACTCGGCTGATGGCAAGAAGAAGCTAATCATTTCCACATGGGGCTTCTCCGAAGACTTCTTGAACAAAGAAGTGTACGAGCCTTTTGAGAAGGAACATAACGTTGATATTGTAGTAGAGATTGGGAATAACGCAGAACGGTTGAACAAAATTAGTCAAGGAAGCACGGACGTCGATCTGATTTATCTGTCTGATTATTATGCCCAACAGGGGATTCAACAGGGTTTGTTTGAAAAGCTGGATCGTAGCAAGGTGCCAAACCTGAATCAAATTTATGATATTGCCAAAGCACCGCTGGGTGAGGAATATGGCCCTGCTTATACGATTGGGCGCCTCGGTATTGCTTACAACCCGGAACTGGTGAAAAAGAATGTGACCTCTTGGGCTGACCTGTGGGGCAATGAGTTCAAAGGAAACGTGACTCTGCCGAATATTACGGCTACGGCCGGGCCGATGATGGTAGATGCAGCCTCCAAGGTAGCGGGTAGTAAAGAGTTTAATGAAGACCAGGCCTTCGGGAAACTGAAGGAGCTGAGTCCGAATATCGTTAAGTTTTATAGCAAAACGTCCGAGTTCGTCAACATGTTCAGTCAGCAGGAGATCGCGGGCGGACCGATTATGGAGATGTACTTCAAGGATTTGCAAGCGGCTGTGCCTGGAGCCAAATTTGTAGCGCCGAGTGAAGGGACTTATGCAGTAATGAACACGATCAACGTGGTTAAAGGCTCCGACCAAAAAGAACTGGCTGAGGAATTTATCAACTGGCAGCTGAGCAAGGAAGTTCAAGAAAAGTCTGCCAAGGCAAAGGTTGATTCTCCGGTGAATACGCAGGTGGTGCTATCCGGTGCGGACACAGAAGGAATTACGTATGGTGCAGATGTGGTAAACAAGCTAACCAAGCTGGAGATGAAATTCGTCAATGACCATATCAAGGAATGGACGGACCGCTGGAACCGGGAAGTTGCCCAATAATGAAAAAAGTTATATTAGATGTAGATACAGGTATTGATGATGCCTTGGGTATTTTATTAGCGGCCAAAAGCGGTCAGTTGGATGTTACAGCCATTACTACCGTGTGCGGTAATGTATCGCTTAAACAGGCTACATTGAACACATGCAAAATCCTCGACCTTTTGGATAGACCGGATATTCCGGTCTATCGGGGGGCCGATGCTCCCTTGATCCGTAAAGGATTGCATGAGCATCGTATTCATGGAGAAGACGGCATTGGCGGCGCATTGAGTGGGGTTGTCCCTGCTATTTCTGCGTCTGAAGGCTTTGCGCCGGACATCATCATTGATACAGTCATGGCTCATCCGGGAGAACTGACGCTGGTTTGCACCGGGCCGCTCACGAATCTGGCGGTGGCGCTTCTGAAATGTCCGGAGCTGACGCAATACGTCAATGAGGTCATTTTTATGGGCGGTGTTATTCACGGATGCGGCAATATTACGCCTGTAGCGGAATATAACATGTATGCTGACCCGGAAGCGGCGCGGATCGTATTTCATGCCGGATTTGGGCGTTTGATACAGGTGGGACTGGATGTAACACGGAAGGCACTACTGACAGCGGACCATATTGCCCGTCTCACCGATCCGGCGATTCGCGGGTATGTGGCCGACAGCACCGCCATCTATACCAAGCGCTATGAGGAACGCAACGGGGTAAAAGCGTGTGCGCTTCATGATCCGCTTGCTGTAGGCGTGGCGCTGAATTCGAGGCTGGTAGAAACTTCGCCCATGTATGTCGATGTGGAAACCTCCAGTCGGATATGTGACGGACAAACGGTGGGCGATATGCAGAATCGTCTCAATCATAGTCCAAACATGAACGTGTGTGAACAGGTGGACAGCGAGGCATTTCTGGAGCTATTTATTCAGGTGCTGAATAAGGAATAACATTTTGATAACCGCAAGGAGCTACCCATGAAGAAAACATACTTGTATTGGCTGCTGCTGCCAGGTCTGCTCTTTCTGGTGGTGTTCATGGTCATTCCGATTGTGTTGACGATCGGCTCGACCTTCGTACAGAACAGCTCATTCACCCTAGAAGGCTATCTCCATTTCTTCAAGGACCCTTATTTTCTGAAAATATTGCTGACTACGCTGGAAGTCAGTGTCGTTACGACGCTCGTATGCGTACTGCTCGGCTTCCCGACAGCTTATTATATTTCGCAAAAGGCCCCGCGACGTAAAGGGATTTTGCTGGCCTTGGCTATCTTTCCCTTGCTGACCAGTCCGGTGGTACGGTCATTTAGCTGGATGGTCATTCTGGGTCGCAAGGGGCTGTTAAATAACGTGCTCATCGGTTTAGGACTCGTGGATGAGCCGCTGAATATTTTGTACACCCCGGCTGCGATGATTATTGGTCTCGTTCATTTGTTTTTACCGCTGATGATTATTTCACTGATTGGTGTACTCGAAAATATCGACGGCGATCTTGTTCATGCTGCTCAGAGTCTCGGTGCATCACGTTTCAGTGCATTCCGTAAAATTGTGTTTCCGCTGTCTGTACCGGGTCTGATTATCGGAAGCATTCTCGTTTTCGTGGGTAGCCTGACGGCTTATACGACACCAGCACTACTTGGAGGGAAACAGCGCGTCATTGCTACATTTTTGTATCAAAATGCGATGACGCTAAACGACTGGTTTTTAGCTTCTGTTATTGCAACAATTATGATTGTTATTACATTTATCGTGGTCGGTCTCTTAAATAAGGCGGCCCATAAACTCAATCCGAAGGGGTAGGTGGATATGCGGGAGAAACATTACGGACTAGGCTTCTTTAGCCTGCTGGTCTTCATCTTTCTGCTCGGTCCGCTGTTGATCATATCGGTCACTTCTTTCGAGCCGGGCACGGTATTAAAATTCCCTCCGCAGGGCTTTTCCTTGCATTGGTATCAAAATATTTTTGAAGTGGACCTATTTATGTCCACGTTCAAAACGTCAATTGTTGTCTCTTTGCTGGGTAACATCTTGGCGCTGCTGATCGGTATGCCTGCCGCTTATGCGCTTAGTCGTTTTTCGTTCAACGGGAAGGATGCGCTGAATGCTTTGTTCCTTTCCCCGCTGCTCATACCGGGTATTGTGCTAGGCTTTACGCTGCTGCGATATCTGATCATTGTTTACCATTTACCGGTATACGCAGGACTGTTGATCGGGCATACGGTGATTATGCTGCCGTTCATTATCCGGGTCATTGCGTCCAGCTTGTCCAACTTTGATTTTGCGATTGAGGAAGCAGCGCTCAGCTTGGGAGCCGGACGGCTGGAAACCTTTTTCAAGGTGGTTCTGCCCAACATCCGTTCAGGTATTATTGCGGCTATCCTGATTGCCTTTCTGGAATCATTCAACAATGTCGACATTTCCGTCTTTATGACAGGACCGGGATTCAGTACCCTGCCTATTCAAATGCTGACCTACGTCGAAAATTATTTTGATCCGACGATTGCAGCGATTTCGGTAATGCTGATGATATTGACCGGTATTCTGATGTTCTTGATTGAACGACTGATGGGATTGTCTTACTTCACTAAAAGGTAATGGAGGCTTAACCATATGGCACTGCTTACTCTGGATCGCGTATCGGTCGCTTATGACAACCAACTGATCTTGCAGGATTTCGATTTGCAGCTCGAACGGGGACAATTGCTCTCGTTGCTCGGACCGAGTGGATGTGGCAAAACGACCACGCTTCGTCTGATTGCAGGATTTCTCGAAGCTAAACAAGGAACGTTTTTGTTTGGCGATAAGGATTACACACGGGTTCCGGTGAACAAACGGAATTTCGGTTTTGTATTCCAAAGCTATGCGCTTTTCCCGCATTTGTCCGTTTTTGATAATGTTGCCTTTGGCCTGCGGTTGCGCAAGGTGAAGGAAGATGATGTAAAACGCCGTGTTATGGCTATGCTAGATACGGTCAGTCTGGAGGGCTTTGAAAAGCGCTTCCCCGGCGAACTGTCAGGTGGTCAGCGTCAGCGTGTCGCGATTGCGCGGGCACTTGTGATTGAACCCGACCTGCTGTTATTTGATGAACCGCTGAGCAACTTGGATGCGAACCTGCGTGTGAATATGCGTGTGGAAATTCGCCGTATTCAACAGGAATTGGGGATTACCACCGTATACGTATCGCATGATCAGGAGGAATGTTTTTCGATTTCTGACCAGGTTGCGATTATGAATAAGGGGAACATAGAGCAATTAGATGCACCATCGACCATTTTTAAATATCCAACTACCGAATTTGTCGCCCGTTTTATTGGATTCAATAATTTCCTGTCTTTTGACGAGCGTGCTGAGGAGGGGGAACGAATTCGTCTGAGTACAAGCGATCTTTCGTTCAGTGTGGCCCGTAATCAGGGTACAGTCCAGCCGGGTGCCCGTCAAGGGGCTATTCGTCCGGATGATTTGGTTATCCGCACAGCAGGCAATGAGACTGGGGAAAATGAGCTTCCCGGCATCATTAAAGTGAGCACTTACCTGGGACGTAGCTATCAGTATGTGATAGAAACGGCGAAAGGAAGCTTCACCGCCAATCAGGAGATGGACACGCCTTACCTCAGTGGTCAACGGGTTACCCTGCATTTTCCGACAGATAAAATGGTGCTGGTCCAATAATCAGCGGGTTCGACGAAGGAGATACATCATGCGTGCAGACAAAATGATTTTACAAGTTAAGGTGTATAACAGCTATTACAAGACGTTCGAGGAAGGCAATGTTGCTATACTTGACGGCAAGTTTATGTATATCGGTCAGCGTGGCCTAGAGTCGTTTGAAGTGAATGAAATTGTGGAAGGACACGGGAAATATATGATTCCCGGCCTGATCGACATTCATCTGCATATCGAGAGTACAATGGTGACACCGGCAACCTTTTCCTATGGGCTCATTCGTAATGGGGTAACGACGATTGTACCGGAACCGCACGAAATGGCGAATGTTTTCGGATTGGAAGGCATTCAGGAAATGATGACGGCCAGCAAGGGGTGCGTAGCTGATATGTTCTATGGCATTCCAAGCTCGGTCCCGGCAACACCCCTGGAGACCTCGGGTGGGGATATTGATATTCCTGAGATTGAAACACTGTTGCAAACCGGTGAGATGATCTGCCTGGGTGAAATTATGAACTATGTGGATGTGATTCGTGACCCGGAGAGCAAGACCAATCGCATTTTACGCCATGTTCGTGAGCATTACCCGGAGCTGATCATTGAAGGGCATACGCCGCAGTTGCTTGATCTGGACCTGCATCAGTTGGTCTACGCGGGAATTGGCTCGGATCATACACACCAAAGCATTGAAGGCATGAAGGCGCGTATGGCTGCGGGGATGTTCATCGAGATTCAGGAAAAATCCATGACCCCTGAAGTGATGGAGTATTTGATTCAGGAAGACGTGGCGCAGCATTTTTGCTTTGTAACGGACGATGTGATGCCGGATTCCTTCGTAGAGTGTGGGCATCTGAACCATATTGTAAGCAAAGCAATCGGGATGGGCATGAAGCCTGAGGATGCGATCTATGCAGCTACGTTCACGCCTGCGACACGGATGCGTATGCACGACCGGGGCACGATAGCGCCGGGGAAAATAGCTGATTTTGTATTGTTGTCCGACCTGAACCATTTTGAAGTAGAACGGGTGTACAAGGATGGGCAAAAGGTATTCGATAAATTTGAGGAGTATCATCAAGAGTCGTTAAGCTGCAGTTTTCCACCTCATTTTTACCAAAGTGTGAAGCTCAATCCGCTCACGGAGCAGGATTTTACTGTAGAGCTGGATGTAGCGGATGGCACACATCAATGTCGTATTATGATGGTCAAGGACGGATCGACCTTTACGAGCGAACGAATTGCACCTGAGCAAGTGGCGAATGGTGAGCTGATGTGGGAACAGAGTGAACACGGGCTTATCGCTACTTTTGAGCGGTATGGCAAGAACGGTAACCGGGCCTACGGTTTGATCGGGGGAGACACGATTAAGCGCGGGGCGGTAGCAACCACGTATTCGCACGATAATCATAACTTGCTGGTCGTGGGGCATAACAAGCGGGATATGGTATTGGCCGCGAATACGGTTCTTTCTAGCCAAGGCGGATTTTGTGTGGTTGAAAATGGAAAGGTGCTGTCCCATCTGCCGTTAACCGTAGGCGGGATTTTAACAGAAGGACCGCTGGAAATGGTAGCGGCCCATGTGAAGGAGCTGCGTTCTGCCTTGCTGTCGCTTGGCTATCGCCATTACAATCCAATCATGTCGCTGAGCACTCATTCTTTACCTGTCAGCCCGGCTTTGAAAATTACGGATCACGGCCTGATTGATGTAAACGCAGGCAAGATTGTACCCTTGATTGTGGACCCTTTGGAGATAAAAGAATAATAGTAGAGCCGATCCTCTTGCGGGTCGGCTCTTTTTTGAAGGATTTGATACTTCACGTAATCTTCATGATTAAGGCCTAATAAGCTCTTGCAAATAACTGAGCTAGTGTTATAATTAAAACAGGATTTAGATTAAGTCTAAATTAATTACTAAGTATTTATTGGAATCACGCATGAGATGTACAGGTTAACCAAACACTAATGTCAACGGGATTCAAGGCTTCACTCCAACTATACTATTGATGATCATGAGAGGGGAATTACACATGAGTACATTAAATCACACGAACGTTCAACCTACACAAGAGGCTATTCAAGAATTGCATAAGGCTTTGAACCGTCAGGTAGCTACCTGGTCGGTGTTGTACACGAAGCTGCATTATTTCCACTGGTACGTAAAAGGACCTCACTTCTTCACATTGCATGCTAAATTTGAGGAGCTTTATAATGAAGCGACAGCTAATCTGGACACTATTGCTGAACGTTTGCTGGCTATTGGCGGCCGTCCGGCTGCTACCTTGAAGGAGCACTTGCAACTGTCAGCCATTCAGGAATCCGCAGGTGAGCAGACAGCCGACGATATGGTGAAATCCGTGGTTGCGGATTTCAAAACCATCACGACTGAGCTGACTAACGGCATGGAAGCAGCGGATGCGGCACATGACAAAGCGACAGAGGATCTTCTTAATGGTCTGAGAGAAACGATGGATAAACATATCTGGATGCTTAGCGCATATTTGGGATAAGCTTCTGGGAGGGATTCCCACGGATATGAAGATCAGGTGAACAAGACACTCATCCCGTTGGTTCCAGACCGCCACTGGAGTATAATGACGGATAGGCGTGAAAGAAACGGGCTCATAAGTATAGAGAGCTGCCGGGATGGGGTATACGTATGGAAGTAAAGCAACAGCTTTTGCGTGAAGCAGAACAGTTTATATATACATGCTATGAGGAGCTGGGCCGAAGCTGTGAAGAAGCGGAGGCCCGGCTTCTTGATATTCGTCATGACATTGAAACTACAGGAACGTATGATCATACCTATGATGAGCTGGAGCATGGGGCACAGATGGCTTGGCGTAACAGCAATCGTTGTATCGGTCGTTTGTTTTGGGACAAGCTTCTGGTAAGGGATGCCCGCGAGGCTTCGAGTATGGCAGAAGTCGTCCATGAGTTAGGTGAGCATATACGCATAGGCACAAATGGCGGTAAAATCAAGCCGACGCTTACCGTGTTTCGCTCGTCCAAGCCGGGCCAACCGGATATTCGCATTTGGAACCATCAATTGATTCGATATGCTGGCTATGAGACCGCTGAAGGGGTGATCGGGGACCCGATCTCGGTTGAATTCACAAATGCGTGCCGCCGCATGGGCTGGCAAGGAGCGATGACTCCCTTTGATGTATTGCCGCTGGTTGTGGAAGCAGGTGGACAGCCTCCCGAGCTGTTTGATATTCCCAAATATCTGGTATATGAGGTACCTATTGAACACCCGGAACTTCCGGGGTTGGCTTCGCTGGGTTTGCGCTGGTATGCCGTGCCTATGATTTCGGACATGACGCTGGAAATTGGCGGTATTATCTATACGGCAGCTCCTTTTAACGGCTGGTATATGGGGACAGAGATTGGTGCGCGTAATTTTGCCGATACCTTCCGTTATAATATGCTACCGCAGGTAGCTGAGCTGATGGGGCTGGATACTACCAGCGAAACGACATTATGGCGTGATCGGGCGCTGGTGGAGCTGAACAGTGCGGCGCTCTATTCTTTTAAAAAAGCGGGAGTCAGCATTGTCGATCACCATACGGCAGCTGCACAATTCCGGCTGTTTGAGGAACGGGAAGCCCAGGTGGGGCGTGCGCTCACAGGCGATTGGACATGGCTGATCCCACCGTTATCTCCGGCGACCACGCATATTTTTCACAGTTCCTACGATAATCGGCTTGTAAAGCCCAATTTTGGAGTACAAGAGAAGCCGTATATGCCGATGAAGCCCCAAGGCTGCCCTTTTCATTCTTGATCATGGAAAGCTTTAAGCATCGGAATCGGGTTCCAGCTTATCCCATGCAACGATAAACAGGGTAGCCAGTGGCCCAATCAATAATGAGAGCAAAAACCAGTTTAGCCCGCTCCGGTTTTTGGCCTGTGCCAGACCGGCGTTAATCAGGGCAAGGGTTCCCCAGCCTACGTAATATTGTTCTTGCATGTTGCCCTCCTTTTTTAAAAGGTATAATATCTTACTCTGCAATACATAAACACATTCATTATTTTATATGATCAGAGTATATTCAGCTTTTTCATATCATAAGTTTGAGGAGCGAAACGGAGTTGGAAAGAAATCAGGCAGAGCGCATCGTCGCTGAGCTTTTGCAACGGGCTGATATAGATGGTATGACGGTCAAGCTGGAGAAACGGTTTCCCGGCGGGCGGCTGATTGGGGGCAAATATGCCATAAATGCTCACGCCATTACGATGTATACGGACACGATTGAAACACAATGTATACAGATGTTCGGTAGCGCCGAACGAGTCGAGGAGTACTTTACGGTTGTGCTAGCGCATGAGATTGGGCACGCTGCTGATTCTGAGCTGCTTGATCTTTCCGATGCTTTGGAGCAGGAGAGCGGGTTAGGGACTCGACAACGGCTTGCGCTGCAAATTGAAGAAAACGCATGGAACTATGCGCTCAGATTGGTGCCGGAGATTGAGGAAACGTTTATTTCCGCCGTTATTGACGAGTCCTTGTTGGCCTATCGGGTCCCGGTTATGAAGCAGTCTGGCATTGCATAAGGATGATGATCCGAGAGCCGATAGGCTCGTTTTTTGTGTGGCGAGATCAAACGCGGGTAATTGGAACGATTCAAAGCAGAAGTTTTTTAAGCTGTGACACGCGTCCCTGAGACAATTCGAGCATCTCGGCCAATTCTTTTTGTGAAACATTAGGGTGTTCTTCCATGAGCTGTTTTAGTTTATGCAGGAGTTCAGTCTGATTTCTGTAATTCCTTCTTTTCTTGGGCTGAGCAGAACGTTTTTCGCCTAAATGACTGGAGGGATTATCGCTCTTTAGTTTCTCAATGCAATCGTTGCATATCAGATGATCTCTGAAGTAGCTCAGGTTATCTACGGCACCGCAAAAATAACAAGATACCCCTGTATATTTACGGATCATCAGGCCCTCGGGTGTAATAAAAAAATCAAGGGCATCTCCAATATTGATATTCATAGAATTGCGCAGCTCCTTGGGTAGCACGATGCGCCCCAGATGGTCTAATGGTCGTGTCATTCCTGTATTTTTCATTATTCATTTCCCCTTTCATAAATGCGCTTATCGGTGCAAAAATCGTAGGTTATGTATGTTGTAAAGTACAAAGCGCGTATACTGCAGTTTGAATTGTATTAGCTATGAACAAAAAAGAAGCTCCAGCATGACGAACAATGACGTCTGCCGGAGCGTGGTACAGCCCAATGAATCTAAGATGTCGAGTTAAACTATTGTGGGTTGGTTGTCCAAATACCGGCTACTTTTAATTGAACCCGCGAAGGCAGCTTTAATGCCGCCAATGTCAGATCGGCCATATCTTGTGGCTGAAGCATGCGGTCCTCGTCGCCAATCGGCAAACCTGCATTTGCCGCTAGTTCCGTATTGACTGTGCTTGGAGTCAGCGCGGTGACGCGAATGTTGGATTTGCGAACCTCCTGCATCAGTGCCTCCGTGAAGCCCATCAAAGCAAACTTCGAGGCGCAATACGCCGAGCCTGTCGCAAAGCCCCGTTCCCCTGCTGTGGAGGATACATTAATAATGTTGCCGCTCTGCTGAGCAAGCATGCTCGGAAGAACTGCGTGTGTGACATAATAGGTTCCCAGCAGATTCACGCGGATCATGCGTTCCCACTCTTCGGGGTCCATGTCTGCGACTGTGCCGAATGTAGCAATTCCTGCATTGTTGATCAAAATATCGACAGCGCCCAGCTCATGCTCCAGCGAGGCTACAGCCGCAGCGGCTTGTGCGCGATCGGATATATCCGCGATAGCGCTAACCACCTTCACGCCGTATGTACTCCCCAGCGAATCTTGCAGCTTTTGCAGGTCAGGTAGTGTGCGTGAGATTAATCCCAGGTTGACGCCTTCCTTGGCCAAGGCCTCAGCAATGGCTTTACCAATGCCTTTGGTAGCGCCTGTAATAATGGCTGTTTTATTCTTAAGTTCCATCCAGTCTCCTCCTTATGGCTACATATCATAGTTGTGCACTTAGGCACATGGTTATATTATACTAATTTAATTTCCCTGAACCAAATTTCAACTCCAACCAGGTCACGTAAGTTGCTTTGCTGCGATCTGAAGTGGAAAACTTCTTGCCATGGTCATGTTGGCTTATTTGGAAATAGCAATATTGCCTGAAGTCGTTTCGACCTTCATAACGTTGACACTACCGGGAACGGATTCGGGAGCATCTATGCTTCCGAAATCGGAGCGAACATTATAAATACCTTTAAAATCAGGAGCCTGCTTAATCCTCACATCACCGGAGTGTGAATCGACTTTCAAGTTGGCTGCGGTACGTTGTGCGATATTCGTACTACCGGAGGTCAGGGAAACTTGACCATTGCCGCTATAATCGTAAATTTTGGCATCCCCTGAAGTGAGGTGTAATTCCATATCTGCTGTAACCTGACTAGCCGTAAAATTGCCGGATGTTAACTTGGCGACCAAGCGGGTACTTTGGAGATTTGAAATCTCGGCATTGCCTGAAGTGGCCGTGATGCTTGTATTTTGAATGGAAGCATCCTGTAGTTTTACGTTCCCCGAATGTACATCTGCCTGTAGCCCCTTCAGGGTTTCACCAGCGGGCATCTTTACTGTGATCATTTGTTTCAGCTCAGGAGAGATAGAGAAGAATGCCAGGGAAAGGGGTGGCTCAGATTGAATGAAAAGCTTACTGTTCTCAATTCGGGCATTATGAATCTGGTCGGCTACTTTCGTCTGCACTTCTCCACTCATGCGTATCGTGCCCTGCTCGCCGGAACCGGGAGTAAACACAATAGAGACATCATCGGAGCTATTCACTTTAAGATCCTGTAGCTGTCCACGTGTGAACGTCCATGTTTTATCAATAGCTGTTATTTCCCGCATCGCTTGTTGATTCCATGGAGCACCGTAGGCTATCATCCCGACCACACCGATGATGATACATAGACTCGCTGCAATAAACCATTTTTTATTCATGTTACTCGTTAGCTCCCCTCAGGGTAGTCTGATTCCATTTCGAGTATCGAACTGTACCTCTGACCAGAAGATTCAGAAGGTAGCGTACTCCAGGCAACAGGAATAAGCCAATCCCGGTCAACGTGATGGCAAAAAAGAATTTAGCGGGATAAAAGTTGCCGTTCAGCGCATAATCTGCGACAGCTAGAAGGGGGGCCGTTATGAAGCTGACCGCTGCTACGGCCAATGAAACCCATACTGCCCATAAAGAGGCTAAGACAGGAATGGAAATTAACAAATTAAGAAATAGCAGCCCCAAGAAAGTAAATAGATTGCGTGCGAAGCTTCCCTGGCGAAGCGGAGGAGGAGAGGTATTCCAGAGTGCGTTAGGATCATCCAGCGCTTCGCGAGCGATATCCTCGGGGTTGCCCAGTTCGCTGGCAATTTCGACTTCGCTTTTTCCATTCACCAATCCATAGTCAAAATGCTGACTTAAATCACCAAGCAGCTCATTACGTTCCTCTGCGGGGAGAGGGGAGAGACGTTGCTCCACCTCTGTAAGAAACTGTTTTCTATTCATCGGGATTTCCTTCCTCCAGTAGGCTTGCGACATGATGGACAAACTCATTCCATTCCCGTGTAAGTATTCTTGTGTAATTGCTGCCTGCATCAGTCAGCCGATAATATTTACGCGGGGGTCCCTCGGTCGATTCCTGTAAATAAGTTGTACAGTATCCCTCTGATACCAGACGGCGAAGCAGCGGATATAAAGCTCCTTCGGCTACTTCGATATGACGGGAGACAGCCTGAGCCAGTTCGTAGCCGTAACGGTCCCTGCGCCCAATTAAAACAAGAACGCACAGTTCCAGCACCCCTTTTTTGAATTGGATGTTCACATTCATGATGAGCGGTGCTCCCTTCCTGGATGTTATCATTGCTTCATAGGTGTCGTTTGGAGTATGGGGGAGAAATGTGTGCTTGAGCATAAATTAGTTCAGGTACTAATCATAAATCAGTAGTCAGGTATAATTTAACATCATGTACTGATTAATGCAAGGTACTAAAAATTTAAAAATAGATCTACGGGCTCATTTTAGGAGTTTTCTTTTGCTTTTAGAGTCATAAGATAGGGAATGCTGTTGAAAAAAGTATTTTTATTTAGAAATACGCCGAATCCTGGGGAATTTGCGGAAAGGGGCCCGCTTTAATTTCATTCATTAGGATGTTAAATTGTAAAATAAAAGGTTCCATAGAGTTGAAGATCATTTCTTATGAAAAGGATGGGGCGAAGAATGAATTGGGAACGCTGGTATATGGAGCTGGATCAGGATGATGAGACTTGGGATGTATCGGAGGAAATCGTGCTTCGGGGCGCGATGCAGCTCCATTTTTGCGGACAGGACTCAGAGGTGGAGATAGAGTTTATGGTGTCCGCCGATTCCGAGGAAGAAGCTCAGGCCATAAGAGAACCTAAGCAGGATCAAAAAAAGACATGGGAGCAATATATGGCACATGGGTCCGACATTCATCCTCATGTGCTGGAAGCGATACATCATTACTATTCAGGTATAGTGGAAAAGTACCGGAATGCTTATATCACGTGGGGAGAAAATCCGGATGAATATGCGCCCTACGTGAAGGATTCGGCACAATTACTGGAATGGCTACAGCTCGTGTCTATACTGGTTCCTGACTCAATAGAAGAGGATGAGCTGTACTTGAATTTTAGCTGTTCATGGGATAGAGAGCATGGCTTGGGTGTGCATCTGAAGCAGGGACAACCCGAGCATATTCAAGGAGCTTATACATTATATGATTTGGAATAGAATCCCCTTCCGGCTTGCAGGGATAAAAGGGTCCAGGAAGGGGATAGGTATAGAAATTAGCTGGATACAGTCAACGAATCTCTGGCAGCTTGAGCGGCCAGCGTTTTGCCTGCAGGGAAGCCATGCCGGAGCACATGTTGAAGGTTTTCGCCATCATCATGTACAAAATCCAAACCTAATCCCTGTACCGGGAGCGTGGACAGGTGCTCATAATGATCCAGACTGCCAAAGTAGGTTTGCAGCACGATATTTAAGGATGGAGCAGCCTTGGACAAGGCTTCATAAGCCTCCTGAATAATGTCCAAATCCTTACGATCATAGCCTTTGGACAGGGCAACGAACGAATAAGGACCGATCAGGACGATAGTTGAACCGTTCCGGCACCAGACCGAACATCACGGATGCAAAAAAAGACAAGCCCTCCCATAGGGAAAGGACTCGTCTTAGGGCATAACAACTCATGCGAGTATAACATCGCCTCAGGCTAATGTAACGGTAGATCCTGCCAGAATGCTGGCCTGCACATCAACCAGTCGCTGATTGCGGCTGCCTCGGAAGGGAAGGGTCAGATCCTTTTGCTGTTCTACAAAAGGACCGTCCACAATCACATCGCACAGCAGTGCCAACTCCCGCCGGGCCTGATCCGTAAGCAGTTCTTCGTAGACGAAGCCCGTATAGGCCCACACGGTTCGGTCAGGGCAGGCTGCGCGGAAGTCGCGTACAAACTGCGAGCATTCCGCTGCCGAGAAAAAGGGGTCTCCGCCGCAAAGGGTTAACCCGTCCAGCAATGGATTATCGGCGATGTCACGGATAACCTCCTGCTGCCGCTCCGGTGTGAACGGTTCGCCTGTACGGAAGCTCCAGGATGCCGGATTGAAGCAGCCGGGGCAGGCATGGCGGCAACCGCTAATGAACACAACGGTGCGCAGGCCGTGTCCTTCGTTCAGAGATTCCGGAATGTAGCCGCATAAATTCACCGATGCTTCACCCGGTCACGTACCTCAGCCTGTTTCGCAGCGTTGAAGCGGACGGTATAATCACCTGTCAGATATCCGGTTACCCGGCGCAAGCGCTGAAAATGCGTATGTTCTTCATCAGCACCGCAATGGGGACAGCTTGTCCCGATAATGCCCTCATAGCCGCATTCCGGACAGCGATCTACGGGATGATTAATGGAGAAGTACCCAATGTTTTGATGAAGCGCATATTGTACAATTTTAAGAAACGCCTCCGGGTTATTCCGCGCATTGCCATCCAGCTCAATGTACGAAATCGCGCCAGCGTTGCACAGGTTATGAAATGGGGCTTCGAGGCTGATTTTACGGGCAGCCGGAAGCGTGTAATACACAGGAATGTGAAAAGAATTCGTGTAATATTCACGATCATTCACACCGGGAATGACTCCGAAATCACGCTGATCCAGCAACGTGAATTTGCCGGATAGACCCTCGGCAGGCGTAGCGAACAGCGTAATATTAAGGTTATGCAATTCACTCATCCGGTCGCAGTAGACACGCATGGAAGCTATGACTCGTTGTGCCTCGCGGTATACAGCGTCATCCTCCCCGTGGTGTTTGCCGTACAGTGCCTTCATGCACTCAGCTAACCCGATGAATCCGATGGAAAGCGTACCGTGCTTTAGTATGCTTCCCACCTCTTCATCCGGCTCCAGCTCTTCTCCGCCTTCCCATACTCCTTCGCGCATCATAAAGTCTGAGGCTTTTGCCGGCTGGCTGGTCTGTATATGATAGCGATGGATCAGTCCGTCCACGGCAATGCGCATAACCTCTTCCAGTCTGGTATCAAAGCCGTCCCGGTCAGGTGCCTTGCGCTTGCCTGTGCAAATGCCGTACTCAATGCCAAGACGCACCAGATTAATTGTATTGAATGAGAGGTTACCCTTTCCGCTCTGACGGTTTCTGCCAAAACGGTCAGCAATGGTGCGGGTACGGCAGCCCATCGTCGCAATAATGGTATCCGGATCATCTGCGCGGTAATAGGGCAGGTTGAAGGTAGCATCCACATTGACAAAATTGGGATACATACGTTTGCTGGAGCATTCTACTGCCCGCAGGAACAAGTCATAGTTAATATCGCCTTCGGCCTGATTGATCCCTTTTTTGCATTGGAAAATATGCTGTGGAAAAACAGGGGTTTCCCCGCTGCCCAAGCCACGAATAGTGGCCTCCAGCAACGATTGCGTAACAAGCCGCCCCTCAGCAGAAGTACACATGCCGTAATTCAGTGATGTGAACGGAATTTGTCCGCCTGCCCGACTGCTCATGGTGTTCAGGTTGTGAATAAGTGATTCGGCGGCCTGCCGGGTTTCCGTCTCCGTTTCTTCGCGTGCGAATGCGTATGAACGAGGGCAGATCTCATGTAATAGGCTGTTGGCTATATGTAATTCGTCATCAGGCAGGGCAGGCTCTATTCCTTCTCCGAACAGACGGAGTCCCTTGCGCAGATGCTTGCGGAAGGACCGGGCCACGAAAGGAGCAAGGTCCCAGTCTATTTTATTGGCAGAAACGCCTCCAAATTGGCTGTTTTGCTGAGACTGAAATATGATAGCCACCAGTGCCATAGCAGACATAATAGTTTGTGGTGTGCGCACAGAGCCGTTGCCTGTATTAAAACCATCTCGCAACAAGCGACCAAAAGGAATAAAGATACAGTTCGTAGTCCCGAGCGCATATTGGTCCAAATCGTGAACATACACATATCCGTGGTCGATAGCGTCTGTCAGTTCAGGCGGAAGCACACGCAGTCGCGAATACCACTTAGCGTACTCGGAGCCGAGCTTGCTCATTTTGCCGCTGAACGATTCTCCATTCAAATTTGCATTCTCCCGTAGCGTGTCCAAATCTTGTGCCCCAATGACCCGCTCGCCGATGTCGTATAATTGATGTTCCTCCAACACCTTCATCGCAAAACCCTCCATATAGTAAAATATATATTTTTCTCCCAAAAACAATATATTGACAATATCGTGTACAAACCAATTGTTTCAGTCTATATATTGTATATGCGGATGAATAGAGCGTATGTGATTATTGTCACGTCGATAGGGAGGAGAAAGCACAAAAAAGCCAGGTGGAAAGTCAGGAACACATTAACGAATACGCTCCTTACTCTACACCTGACGATCGAATATTTGACGGAAAACAATATGAGGACAGATCCATTGGATCTGAGTATGTGTTGTAATAAATTACTGGATCATTTAAAGCAGCTTTTTCAACTGGGACACCCGGCCTTGTGAGATATTGAGCATTTCGGCATATATCTTTTGCGGCAGGTTGGGATGTTCCTGAATCAGCTTTCGGAGCTTTTTTACCATTTCTCCTTGCTGCACTCTGGATTGTTTGGGCTGCCAGGTTGTATGGTTATGAACCGGCTTGCTATGTTCTTGAGCCTGGATGGCTTCGGTGCTGGTGGGATGTACATTTTCCTCTGTCTTTAATACCTGAATGCAATCGGCGCAAATAAAGCTATCACGAAAATAAGTCAAATGATCAACTGCGCCGCAAAATTTGCAGGCTACACCTGTATATTTCCTTAATACAAAGCCTTCTTCATTCACGAAAAATTCGAGCGAATCACCAATATTGATATCCATCGTGGTGCGCATTTCCTTGGGAAGCACGATTCGCCCCAATTGATCCAGAGGCCGTGTCATTCCGGTATTTTTCATAAGTTCTTCCTCCTTCAATTATATATATCCTGATTATACCAAAAAATATTATTTTTTGCTTTATTTATTGAAGAAAATATACAATTTTTTTATGCATTTATCATATACCTTCACTCGTATTGTCGGGGTACTCCTTTTTTTCGTTATGATATATTAAAACGCTTTCATGCACCTTTTCATCATATTTTGATTGGGATAAGGAGATGACGGATATGAGTCATGAAACAATGGATTTAGAATATCTTTTTCAAAATCCGAAGATTCATCCGAAAAGCCTTTTACAGAAGGCAAAGCCCAGTCTATGATGACCTCTTACAACCTGATTAATGGGACACCTGCTACGTTGTATCACGGTGTTAACGATATTGTCAGGGACGAATGGGGAATGGACGGCTTTGTGGTCAGTGATGCCGGTGATGTGATGGGAATCGTAAAGGATAGCGCCCGATACGAACGATAGCTCTGTCACTGGAGGTACTGTCAACTCTCTTGCTACACTTGATGCCACGGATACTCTGAATGTGTGGGTGGACATTACGAATCAGAGCAGGTTTGCCGGAGAAGAGGTCGTACAATTATATGTACGGTCCGGGGCCTCGCGGGTCAAGCGACCGTTGAAGACGCTTTGCGGATTTCAGCGTATTTGTCTGGAGCCGGGCGAGACGCGAACGATTACATTTACGGTTCGGGTAAAGGACTGGGCAATTTGGGATGTCACGCGGGATCGCTATTGTGTTGAATCAGGCGAATATACATTGCTGGCAGGCGCTTTTATTACAGCGGATTCCGGCCTCAAGCTTGAACTTGCTTCTGACTTCACGTACAATGCATTCAACGAAGTTTCTACAGCTTAGGGGTGTCATTTCATTTGAATAGTGAGAAAAGACTACGCACCGCAACGCCCAAATGGCTTGGAGTCGCGGTCAAGGCGCTTGTCTATTTGGAAAAGCATGGAGAGCTCTGTGCCAGCGGTTCCATTGCCCGCTCCATTGACTGCGAAGTAACCTTGGTGCGCAGGGTGCTGACGCGACTTGTACAGGCAGATTTAATTGCGGCACGCGAAGGCCGCGAGGGGGGCTATGTGCTTACCCGCTCGGCAGATCATATTACACTCGCCGATATATACCACGCCATTGAAATATGCGATCCCATTTTTCCTGGCATGATGCATGAGCCGCAGAGCAGCCCTTTTTGCGAGGATTTGGCGACAGCCGTATCGGAAATTGTAGCCGAAAGCGAACGCCGGATGCTGGAAGTATGGGAATCCCATACCCTGGCTTCGCTTGCCAAGCGTACCACGCTGGTGGTAGGCGGCTGCCATCGTGAAGGCAAGGATGCCAAGGCTTCTTCCAAAGGGGATTAACACATTTTTTTCAAAACGGATAATAGCCGATACGACTCTTCCGAGAGAGGGTTGTATCGGCTATTTCTGTAGAGTTATACCTGATAGGAGCAGACCCGATTACGCCCTGTATTTTTAGCTTCGTATAGTGCTTTATCCGCCTGTTCCAGCAGAGCCGCCCCGGACATATCCCCCCCGGTATCGGGAAAGGTCGTTACGCCGATAGAGACCGTGATTTTGAGTACAAGCCCGTCCGACAAAACGAACTCGTACTGATCTACCGCGCCAAGGATCTGATTCGCTATGCGTAACGCTTGCTGGAAAGCACAATTCGGCAGAAGTACGGTGAATTCCTCCCCGCCGCTGCGGGTTACCACATCAGAGGAGCGACATTTGTCCATCAAAATCTGACCTAGCTGACGCAGCACCGCATCCCCGGCCGCATGACCGTAGGTATCGTTCACTTCCTTAAAATGATCAATATCCAATACAAGTACAGATAGATGCTCATGACGCTGACGAGCTTGGGGAAGCTTCTCTTCCAACGACAATTCAAGCTGTCTCCTGTTGCTTAGATTCGTGAGATGGTCTGTAAAGGAGGTATGCTCCAGACGAAGTAACAGCTCATTGGACGTGTTGATGGACTCGGCAATGAGATACAGGAGACATCCGCCGACCATGGAAATGAAGAACTGTAGCGGATAAACGCGCAGAACATCATAGATATCGTCCAAATTGATCAGGAGAGAGCAGAAGATTATCCCCAAGGCAAAAACATTCATGGTTATAAGCTTCAATAAACGTGACCAGGACAGACGTGACAGCAGAGCGCATCCCAGACCGATAAGTATCATGAAAATCGCGCTGACGATGGCTTGCTTGGTTACACCAAACAGCAATAATCTGCCCACACACAAACAAAGGGTAGCTATGAGCGCTGCCGGACCGCCAATGTATGTTGCGGTAGCTACAATGGCCAGATGGCGAAGATCGGCAATGGTATTAAATCCGACTGGAATCGAGTAGTACATGATTACAATGCCGTAGCCACCAAATAGAGCGCCACCGATCCAATGAGCCTTGCATGATGAATTTTGGAGACATATTTTATATCTTTGCGATATGAGACCGGTTATGTACAGAAAGGTGACAAGGATGCAGGTATTTACAAAAAACGTACTAAACAAGATGCTAACCCTCCCGAGAGGCATATTACTTCATTTTATCAAAAAAAATGTCATTAAGCTTGAAAATGAAGAACTTTATTGAAATTTATTACGCTGACGGGGCTTATAACGTTTCGTTCCTGCGTTTAATGCATAAATGGGAATGGATTGAGCATACTCCAAATGTGAAATAATCAGGAAAAAATAGGTGGAATATATGACTACCACTCTGGAAATGAGGTCTGCTCATGATTCGCTATCCCTATCGCAAACATAACAAAAAGTCGGGCGGACAAAAATAATAAAAATTCTTCGCGTTATTTAAAGATCGAAGCTCATTTGGAAACCAACTTGCAGCAATTTAAGGAATTGACGTCCAACAGCCCGGACTTCCTGATTCGCCGCTTTAGTCTGGGGTTGAAGGCAGACGTCCCTGCGGCCATTGTATTTTTGAGTAGTATGGTCAAGACGGATATGGTGAATGAACTCGTCATGAAATCATTGTTTAGCCGTCCATCTGCCGAGGTGGCTGCCGAGGCAAAAAGTGCAGAAGAGCTTTTCAGTCGGATACAGAGTCATGCGCTCGAACTGGGTGAAGTGAAGGAATGTGATGATTGGAACTCCATGATGGAGCAAATATTGACGGGATATACGATTATTTTACTGGAAGGCTGTGAAAAAGCCATCGCATGCGGTACACGTGGAGGAGAGGCGCGGGCGGTCGCTGAGCCCACCACACATACTGTCGTCAGCGGACCGAAAGAAGGATTTGTAGAATCACTGTTTACAAACATCTCTCTTATACGCCGACGGATTAAAAGCTCCGATCTTGCGATAGAGATGTTCAAAGTGGGAAATACGTCCTTCACGAATGTGGCCATGCTGTATATGAAGACTATTGCAGATCAAAGTGTCATAGATGAGGTTCGCAGACGGGTAAAATCCATCAATATTGATGCGATATTTGAATCCGGCATGATAGAAGAGATGATACAAGATCATTATCTAACTCCTTTACCGACCATTTATAACTCGGAAAGACCCGATACGATTAGCAGCAACATTATGGAGGGGCGAGTAGCGCTCATTGTGGATGGAACCCCGTTTGTGCTAGTTATGCCTACGGTATTTGCTCAATTTTTTCAGAGCTCTGCAGATTATTCGGAACGTTTCAGCATGGTAATCGTCGTGCGGCTCATCCGGTATATCAGCTTTATTATTCTGATCCTGGGACCATCTCTCTACATTGCCTTAACGACGTATCATTATGAAATGATACCGACTCCACTGCTCATCAGCATAATGGCGCAGCGGGAGTTTGTTCCTTTTCCGGCATTTGTGGAGGCGTTTATTTTGGAGGTCACCTTTGAGATCTTGCGTGAAGCTGGTATTCGAATGCCGCGTGTGGGCGGGCAGACCGTATCCGTTATCGGTGCGCTTGTATTGGGACAAGCGGCTGTGGAGGCTGGACTCGTCACCCCGCTGCTCACAATTGTAGTAGCGCTGACGGGGATTGCCAGCTACGCCATTCCGGCATATAACATGGCGACTGCCGGAAGACTGTTCCGGTTTGCCTTTATGTTGCTGGCTGCGTTTATGGGCTTGTTCGGTATAACATTGGGGCTGATTGCGCTGATTGCTCACATGAACAGCCTGCGCTCCTTCGGTGTGCCCTATATGGCTCCCTTCAGTCCCTTTATACTGGAGAACCAAAAGGATGCTGTATTGCGGCTCCCATTCTGGATGATGCAGGAACGTCCTAAAAGTATTATATCTACGAATCAGAAACGAATGAAGGATGGAAGTGCGAGTTCCCCTTCCAATGAAACTACACCGCAGGAGGGGGGCGCTCAGGGTGCATCAGGGGAAGGGGAATGAACGAAGCATAGCAACCTTCAAGTGGAGAATGCGGGTTCTGAGTTTGGTAGGACTGTTATGGATTCCATTTATATCCGGTTGCTGGGATTCAGTGGAGCTAAATCAGAGAGCGATAGTAGCGGCTATAGCCATTGATATGGATGGAGAATCCGGTTATGAAGTTTCTCTACAGGTTATCGTGGCGAGTGAAATCTTAGGAAATAAAGGAAGGGGAGATAGCCCTGTCGTGTTATACCAGCAGAAGGGAAAAAGCATATATCAAGCAATCCGCAGGGCGTCGCAGAAGATCCCGCGGGATATTTCCCTCTCCCATGTGAGGCTTGTTGTTCTTGGAGAGAAGCTGGCCCGCCATGGAATCGGGCGTACCCTTGATTTTATGGAGAGGTATGTAGAAACCCGATCAACGATGAAAATGATGGTGGCCCGCGGTAAAACTGGAAAGGATGTATTGGCATCCATGACCGCGATGGGCCGCATTCCGGCTAGAGATATCTCAGGAAAATTAGAAAGATCCCAACGTATGTACGCAGGTCATTACTCAGTGAATCTGGATGATGTTATTCGCGGCATGTCCAATAAGGGCGGAGGGCCTGTCATTACCGGTGTAGAAGTAGATGGTGATTTGGAACAAGCCCGCAAGTCTAAATTGGAGACCATTATTCCAGAAGCTATGGTTCACATTAAGGGGATGGGAGTGTTTCGAAAGGATCGTCTCATCTATTGGTTGGACGATGCTAAAGCCGTTGGTTTGTCCATGGTGAATAACAAGATAACAGGATCCGAAATGGTGCTGGATTACGGCAAGGAAAGTGGAGTTATCGGTATCACCACTGTATTTTCGCGGACGCGAATACACAGTCTGATGGAACGAGGTAAGCCTGTATTTATAGTTGATCTAGAACAGACGGGTTCCATAGACGAGGTCGAGAGTGCAATTGACATGAAAAATCCACAGGTGATGAAATATTTGCAATATCAATGGTCGAGGGAAACCAGGAAGATTATGGAATCGGTTATCAGGGACGTTCAGCGAATACACAGCGATGTTCTCGGATTTGGGCATGAACTGGAAATGAGTCACCCTACACAATGGGAGAAGCTTTCTTCTCAGTGGAGCCGACATTTTGCAGAGAGTGCTGTTCGTGTTCATGTAACTTCGGTAATAAAGCAATCGCAGACGCTGATAGAACGCCATTCGAGGAGCGATACGGATTAGTGAATTAAGGAAGGTGAGGACACTGTGAAGAAGGAGCAAGTGATAGATGCAATGGAGATGATCTCCTTAATGTTACTGTTTGAATTAGGAACCACGGTGATTTCTATTCCTGGGAGGGATGCGGGTAAGGATGCATGGCTAGCTATCTTATTGTCTACGGGCTTCGGTGCTCTTCTTTTCTTTTGCTACGGCACTCTTCATCGGCGTTTCCCTGACATGCTGCTGACCCAGTACATCAAGGTGATTACGGGTAGAAAAGTAGGAAGTGTACTTGCTTTCCTGTATATTTTGTTCTTTCTGTACGGCGGGACGCGTGATTTGAGAGATGCCGGTATTCTGATTTCTGATACGACTCTTTTTCGTACACCGTTGGCTGTAATAAGCGCCCTGATCATAGGGGTAGTGATGTACGTAATGTATTTGGGAATTGAGGCCGCTGGACGGACAGCGATTTGGCTGTTGTCCTTTCTACTATTGCTGGGCTTGACTACAACTATCTTGCTCTCGTTATCCGACTCTATAAACTGGAAGAATATGATGCCCATAGCTCAGCATGGCTGGGGGGGAATATGGAAGGCGGTTTATACCGAAGGCATTATGCTCCCGTTCGGCGAGATGGTTACGTTTACGATGATTCTTCCTTCGTTAAAAAAAGATTATCGTGCCAATGTTGTGGGTATTACTTCTGTGCTGCTGGGAGGCATAGCCTTTTCCTTGATTGCGTTGATAAATGTGCTGGTTCTAGGAGAAGATTTGTTCCAGCGAGCAACATACCCGCTGCTCACGATGATCGGCAAGGTGGAAATAACGGATTTTATCGACAGGCTGGATGTGATGGGCGTTATGACCGTTATCATTGTCGACTTTTTTAAAATTTTTATTTTCTTTTATGCGGCGGTTAAAGCAGGAAGCGATGTACTGCGTATTCCTCCCGACAGATTGTTGTTGCCATTTGGACTGATTATGCTTACCTCCTCCTTGCTAATGGCCCAAAGCTATCAAGAGCATATTGCCATAGGTCAGTTTGTGCTTGAGTGGATGTTTCCGACATTTTCAGTGATATTTCCTCTTTTGCTGCTTATCGTGTCAGGATTCCGAAAAAAAGGTAGCAGTAAAGGAAAAGGGAATGCTTCATAAGACACTATTTTAATGTTGAACGACACGTCAGTATCATTTATTTGCCCCGTTATTTGTTGTTACCTCTTTGGCCTTGTTGCTCTTTTGTATGGAAGCAGAGGTGGAGGCCGGAACACTCAGAAATCGTGACCATCGAGAGAAAAGAAAGCGAAATGTGTATCCAATTTGCTTTTTACCTACGGTAACCAAGAGCAGCAGTAGCATTCCTGCCAAGACGATATATTCGGATGGTCGTGTGGTGCGAAAAGCCAATAACATAGGCTCCCATGGATTATGAATACCGAATAGCCAATTCACTAGCAGATTGGTTCCGAGAATGAGTACCATAAAGAGTGTGAATATCCAGAGTATTTTCATCAAATATCCCCCTCGTGTGTATGAGTTGAACGTATATCTTGTATACATTGTGTTGCAAAGTGGCTCAATTTATCCGATTCCATTGACTTGAAATGAATTAGGATTTATACTTATTCTAAATTAATTTTTGTTGTGATTATAAGTTGAGAATAAATATAATCTGCGTTCGTTAAGGGAGATGCGGTATGAGAACTTTGAATTTAACTTCGCAGCGCCAAGCAGTGTACGATGTGGTCCGTGAGGCCCACGATCATCCCACTGCGGCTGACGTTATGAACCGGTTGATGGAGCGCGGATATAATCTTGCCTATGGAACGGTCTATAATTCACTGCGTTATTTGACGGATAAGGAATTAATCCGTGAATTAAAGCTGGGGGAGGCCGCCAGCCGTTATGATGGACGGATGGACGACCACCAGCATATTATCTGTCAGGTGTGTGGACAGGTAGATGAAGTGATGAGCGAGGTTCCACATGATTGGATTGAGACGGTTGCGCATGAAACGGGGTACACTATTGCCCATGCCCATGTCGTATTCGGAGGAGTGTGTAAGGCATGCCAAAGCAAGCGAATCAGGTAACGAATCAGCTCAAAGCGGCAGATATGCCGAGACGGGTGAAGGGCATCTGGACCTCCATGCTGTCAGCTCCTTCTGTCCCTGCGTTCCAGGCGGTTCCTTCCAATGAGCCGTTGTACTGTCCAACGACGCGTCGCATCGTTCTGATCAGCTCGGTTCCAGGTGTAGTTCACGGCTTGGTGCGTACGCTGTCAGACGCGTGCTTTGATGTGATGGTGTTCCACCGCTGGGAGCCTGAAGTACAACGTCATCTGGGAAGCGATCTGCTGATTTACGATTTGACCGCTACCGATACACGGAGTGAATTACTGGATATCCGCAATCGTCTTGAGGCAGAACAGATGAAAGACATACCCGTCATATATGTGATTCAGGATCGGATGGCTGTACGTGCGCATGAGCTGCTTCCTTCGGAAGAAGTTCTAGTATGGCCGCTGGCTTCCAATCATATGGTGCATGATATTGAACGGATGATTGTACGACATCCGGCAGCTTCCCGTCAGGCAGCGCAAGGAAGCCGTCGCACGGTGTTCAAGGACATCTGGATTGACCGTGATAAAATGTTAGTATATAAAGAAGAGAATCAATTGAATCTGACCAAAACGGAATATGATTTGCTGTTGAAGCTGCTTGATGCTCAAGGCAAAGTCATCTCTCGTGAGCAGATGATGCATGATATCTGGGAGACGGATTTTGTAGGCGGCAGCAATGTCGTAGATGTGCATGTCAAAAGCTTGCGCAAGAAGCTGGGCGACCGGCCTGCGGAGCCTGAATATATAGCAACGGTAAGAGGTGTAGGCTACAGATTAGCGGATTGAACGGAAGCTGATCAGGCTATGAATTGCCGCCGGATGGAGACATTCGGCGGATGTATATAAGTCCCTTTGAAGAAACTGACATTAGGTGTGACGGTTGACTTTATCAGGATATATACACTACAATCGGTAGTGCGAGGTGCTTCTTATGAAACGACTGAATTTTAAAACTGGCGAAACCGGACTCAACCGTTTTTTCGGACCTCTGGAAGCCAAAATTATGGATATTTTATGGTCCACTTCGGATCGGAGCATCAAAGAAGTGCAGACCGCGTTGGAGGGGGATCGGGACTTTAATTTCAATACGGTAATGACCGTGATGAACCGTCTGGTGGAAAAGGGAATACTGAGCAAGAGTATACGCGGGAGAACGTCTTTGTATCGACCGGTTTTGAGCAGGGAAGAATTCAGGGATGAACAGTCCAAGGAGTTAAGCCACGAACTGGTGGATGAATTCGGTCCACTCGCTGTAAATCATATGATTGATGCTCTGGAGGTGGCCGATCCGATGCTGATCGAACGTCTGGAACAAAAAATTAAACAATGGAAAAAGGATATATAGACGATGTGGAAAACACGTTCTAAATTACTGTTTACAGCAGGCGCCTTTATTTCGGGTTTCGCCCTTATACAGATGGGTATGTACGCCGGGCAGCATATTTTCGGCTGGAAATTGGATTTTAACGTGTTTCAGATTTGTAGAAGTCTGTTGCAGAACTACGGAATTGGCTACATGGTGGATGCGCTCAGTGGACTCGTCTTTCTCACGTTCGGGATTGCCGGGGTAGAAGCGATACGACAGTGTATGGCCACAAGGGCGGCTTTCCGCAGACTGCGCCGGATGCGTGATTCCATGCTTACGGAGGCTCTGGTTGCACGATATCGTGATCTTGGAGCTGACCGGATTTGGGTCATTAGTTACGCGAAGCCTGCCGCATTCACCATGGGCTTATGGAAGCCGCGCATTGTGCTGTCCTCCGCATTGCTGTCTGTACTGGACAGGAATGAGGAGGAGGCAGTTGTATATCATGAGGCGTATCATATGAAGCATTATGATCCGTTGAAGACCTGGCTGCTGCAAATGTGTGCTACATTGCTGTTTTACTTGCCTGTGCTGCGTCATATTACAAAGCTTTACAAGACAGCTCGCGAAATTTTGGCTGACAATGAAGCAATTAACCGCACAGGTTCACCGATGGGAATTGGAAGTGCATTGCTCAAACTTCTTAGTATGACCCCCGCCAATGCCCATCTGGTGAATTCCGCCGCTTGTTCCTCTTTTGCAGAAACGTCCATTAATTATCGGATCTCACGTATTCTGGACCCTCAGCAAGAGCTGGTAATCCAACTGCCCTGGCGTTCGATTATGTTTTCCGGTTATGTACTTGTGATGCTGACGCTTATGTTTGGACTGGCTATAGTCTAGTTCTGGCAAGATATGTCCTGGCGGGTGGCGCGCTCTGCGCTACCGTTTCTTCATATGTAATACACTACAGCGTGTAGTTTATTGCATAATCATACTACAACCTTAGAGGGAGATGAGTTTATGAATCAAACACTTACGAATGTTGGATTGTTGCTGGTACGCATTTTTACAGGGGTCATTTTCATTGTTCACGGGTCACAAAAATTTCAGGGATTAGACGGAACCTCGGGTTTCTTCCAAAGTATCGGGCTTCCCGGCTGGTTGGCCCCTGTGGTCGCTACAGTTGAGCTGGTTGGAGGTATTGCACTGGTTCTGGGTATCGGAACAAGAATCGCCGGAGCAGCATTGACGATCGTCATGATTGGTGTTCTGTTAACTGCTAAAAAAGGACAACCTTTTGGTTCTATTGAATTTGATCTTTTGGTTCTGTTCGCCAGTCTTCAGCAAGCGTTGGGCGGCGCACGTTTTCTTTCGCTAGATCAGTTGTTTAGCCGTAAAAAGCCTGAAAGTAGTAGCGTACAGGTCTAAATAATCATACAACCGCACCCTTAGTCGCATAGGGTGCGGTTTTTATTTTGCTTGTTTGTGAAAATTTCCTGTAAATCATTTGCTTACTTTAACCGATATAGTTTCCATTGAGTGTAATTCAAATATATCGCTTTTTGAGCAAAGGGGAAAAACACATGGAAACAACGCGAAAGAGAAAGACTATATGGACACTCAGGAACAAGCTAAGTTTAGGTTTTTTGCTTGTTTTGCTAATTCCGAGCTTAAGTATTTCCATTGCGGCCTATAAATCATCATATAATGCTATGGAAAAACAGCTCCACAGCAGTGCAAATCAGGGGGTAGCCACGGCTAACTCGATTATTGAATATGCAATCGTCAGTAAAATTAAAGATGTGAGTTATTTGGCGGAGCGTCTGGACGGCTCGATGATTGATGATCGAAACAGCCCTTTGATTCAGCCCAAGCTGATCCAATACAAAGGCTTGCACGAAGATGCGAATGATATTTTTGTTGGAACACCGCAGGGGCTGATGATCCGGGGGGTGCCCAAGGAGGACGAAGGGACATTTGATCCTCGCAAACGACCATGGTACATCGAAGCGATGAAGCAACCCGGTAAGGTAGCGATCACCCCTGTTATTATCAATTCATCGGGTATTCCTGTTGTGGTGGTATCTCAGACGCTTTCCGACCAGTCCGGGGTTATCGGGATCTCTCTAAATCTGGAAAGTGTACGTAAACTGGCCTCTATCAAAGTGGGTCAGCATGGGTATATTACCATTTTAGATCATACGAAGAAATTTGTAGTCCACCCTACGGCTAAACCGGGTTCATCTTCTCAGGAAAGTTTTATCAATACAATGTATACTGCACCGAGCGGGAACTTTAACTATATGTATCAAGATCGTGAAAAATATTTGACCTATGTAACGAATGAGCATACCGGCTGGAAAATTGCAGGTACCTTCTATCAATCCGAGATTAGCGATGCCACCGCTGCCATGCGTTATGTAACCATTTTCGTGCTGGCAGCCTCGTTGGTGATTGCACTTATTGCTATTTTCCTGATCACCCGTTCGGTTCTGGTACCGATCCGCAGATTGCAAAAATCGGCAGAGCGGATCAGTGAAGGGGATTTGACCGGAGATCTGGAAACCGGAAAAACAGATGAGGTTGGCGAGTTATCTTCCCATTTTCAAACGATGGTGGACAGTTTACGCACGATGATTCGAAGCGTACACGAAACAACAGATCGGGTAAGTTCCTCGGCGGAGGAGCTGGCTGCGGGTGCAGATCAGACGACCAAAGCTATCGAGCATGTCACCATTGCTATTCAGGATGTAGCCGTAGGCAGCGAACGCCAGGTCCAGAGTGTAGAATATGGCTCCGGGCGTATGGAAGAATTTGCCCGGCAGGCTGAGAACGTATCCGAGCGTATGATGGGCGTATCTGAGAATGTGAAGCGAAATGCTAAGTCAGCTCAAGAGGGTAGCAAGGCAGCTACGCAAGCTGTACAGAAGATGCATGACATTGACGAGACGGTTAATGATCTCGGACAAGCGATGGATTCTCTTAGCGAGCGCTCCGGTGAAATAGTGAATATTATCAGTGTTATATCCGGTATTGCCAAACAGACGAATCTGCTGGCACTGAACGCGTCCATTGAGGCGGCACGCGCCGGGGATCATGGGAAAGGGTTTGCTGTGGTTGCGACAGAGGTACGTAAGCTGGCCGAGGAATCGGCCAAATCGGCTACCTTGATTTCGCGGCGGATTGATGCGATGCAGGTGGATATGAACCATGCTTTGACGGCTATGCATCAAGCACGGACACGGGTTACGGAAGGAATTGATTCGGTATGCACGTCGGAGCAATCCTTTGCAGAAATTAGCCGTGCCGTGGAACGAGCAATGGAGCATATCAATGATATTACCGGAGTGACACAGGAGATGGCTCGGGGAGCAGCGGGTGTCGTAGGCATTATGAGCGACATTTCCCATATTTCGAACGAGGCAGCGGGCAACACCGAGTCGATCTCAGCCGCCGCTGAGCAGCAGCTCGCTTCTATTGAGGAAATTGCTTCTTCCTCAGCGGACCTGAGCCAAATGGCAGAGGAACTGCGCGAGCTGGTCGGACGTTTCCAAGTGGAAGGAAAAGATCAATAAAACCAAAAAAGCGCCCGGATACATGAGTCTATCTCATGTCCAGGCGCTTTTTTTGCATGCTTTTTGCCACAACTTCTTATTGAAGGTATAAAAATTATCTTTGGAATGACTTGCGACGATCCAGCCGAAAACGCATGCGGCGCGGGCTGTCGGAAGTGCGTAGAGAACTTCTCTGATACATATTGTTGAGCAGCAGCGCGAAAATAACCAGTAATGTCCCGTACAGCTCAAAGTGGCTGATGGTATAGCCTTGGAAATACATAAGCACCAGCGTGGTAATCGGTACAAAGTTAATAAATAAAATTCCGTTTAGTGGTGACAGCATTCGGATTCCGGCATTCCAGCTCAGCAAGGCTGCCAGTCCGGGAAGCAGGATCATAAAGCTCATTTCGTATTTGACCGACCATACATGCTGCCAGTCCGGTACCGCAACCCAGTTGAAGGCGGAGGCGGTTGCAACGACTACGAAGGAAACCAGAGTTCCGAGCAGGCAGGTTAAGGTAGAGTAGCGAAGGGTAGACCATCCTGCAAAATGGCTGCCTCCCATGGAATACACGACCCATCCAATCACCCCTGCGAAAATGAGCAGCAGCGGCAGCAAATGCTGTCCGGCGAGTGTGAAGAAGGTCCATTTTCCGTTCGTAATCACGAGTACAGCTCCAGCCAGTGCAATCATCATACTGATCAGTGTGTATTTTGGCGGCATTTTACGGGTCATGACCCATATCATCGCAATCGAAATCATCGGCATCAGCACTTCCATAATAGAAGCTACAAGGGTACCTGCTGCACCCATCGCGTGCTGTCCCTGGAAAACGGCCATGTTGTAGATGGTAAATCCCATCGTACCGAAGAACAGCAACGTCTTGCCCTTGCCCTCAAAGCGAAATGCAGCCCGTCCCTCCTTGAGCCACAGCAGGACAATTAATATGAGCGTAACCGAGAAATAACGTAAAAATGAAAAGTACAGCGGATTAACTTGTTGCAATGCAATGTGCGAAACCGGAAACATGGCTCCCCAGGACATACTGGCGATCAGGCATAATAAAGATCCGGTCATGATTTGTCTGTTCATGGTGAAAAAAAGCTCCTCCTTGCCGGCCTCAGCGGACATATCTTATAGACAAATCATAATGGATAGGGATCTGTTGGTAAAATGATTGAAAATAAACGTTATCATCATTTAAAATGATAATAAGTGACAAGGCACGTCAATTTTGATAGCCTTGCCCTTCACGATAAGGGGGAGCGGTAGTGGATCTGAACGACTTAAACATTTTCCAGACAGTGGCTGCTCATGGCAGTGTCAGCAAGGCGGCAGCCGAGCTTAGCTATGTCCAGTCCAATGTAACGGCCAGAATCAAGCTACTGGAAAAGGAGCTGCAAACGCCTTTATTTTATAGACATAAGCGGGGCATGATCCTCAACGCAGAGGGCAAGCGTCTGCTGCAATATACGAAAAGCATTTTGTCGCAATTCGAGGAAATGAAACATGCATTTCAGAGTACCTCAGCGCCTTCGGGGGTGCTGGAGATAGGGATCGTGGAGACGGTGATCGCTCTCCCGGCGATTTTACATGCTTACTATAGCAAGTACCCAGATGTCGAGTTGTCCCTCAAGGCAGGGGTTACGGAGCACCTGGTACAGGAGGTTGCGGAGATGAGGCTGGATGGAGCCTTTGTGACCGGACCGGTGAAGCACCCCCTCATTGAACAGTTGGATGTGTTTCAGGAAAAGCTGGTCCTTGTTTCCCAAGGAGATGACTTTTCCGTTGAGGATGTAACGACCCGTCCGCTCCTTTTATATAAAAAGGGCTGCGGCTACCGTGGGCGGCTGGAAACTTGGCTCAAGATGGAGGGCATTATTCCCAAGCAGATTATGGAGTTTGGAACATTCGAGACGATTATCGGCAGTGTGGCGGCTGGCATTGGAATGACGGTTTTTCCTGAATCCTCGATCAGCGGGCTGGCTGCCCAGGGTCTGGTGCATTGTCATGCAATGCCTGAGCCGTACAACGAAGTGACAACGGTATTTATCCGTCGTAAGGAAGCCTATGTGACCAGTACCTTGCAGTCTTTTATGGATGAAATTATCGCTCAGACAGAGGCATAGCTTTATCGTTGGCGCTCGGGTACAATGAAAAAAAGATTTGATCTCATTTTTCTTCCTGAAGGAGGGCTACTATGTTCACAATATATCCGGCTGCTTCCCGATTCAGCTTCGATAAGGGATGGCTGCGGGGCAGTCACAGCTTTTCATTCGCGGAATATCAGGATGAGAACAATACAGCGTTTGGTCCCATGCGTGTCTTTAATGACGACGTGATCGCACCGGGAAGAGGCTTTGGGGCGCACCCGCACAGTGATATGGAGATTGTCTCCATCGTGCTGTACGGCGAGCTGCGTCATGAGGACAACCGTGGGCATGTGGCGGTAACGAATTTTGGAGGTATCCAGCGGATGTCCGCGGGCCACGGGATCATCCATACGGAGCACAACGCTTCGAAAACGAACGATGTCAGTTTACTTCAATTGTGGTTTGGCCCGCTTACGAGAGGGCTGGAACCGTCGTATGAAGCTACTGCGTTCAACCCGGATCGTTTGCATGGTCAGCTTCTGCCTGTTGTTGCCGGGAAGCGTGTTCCGGGTACGGATGGTGAAATAGCTGCGATTAATCAGGATTTGACGATTTATTTAAGCAAGCTTCAGCCCGGAGAGCGTGTGGAATTCACACAGTCCGAAGGGCGACGCGTGTTCCTGTTTGTTATCGAAGGCTCGCTGCGTGTGAACGGTGAACATATGCTGAACGGGCGCGATTCGGCCCGCATTGAGCAGGAGCCGAAGCTGTCGCTGGAGGCACAGGAGCCTGTCTTTTATATGCTGATTGATTTACCCTAAAAGGAGGTGGGCGCAATGGCGCAGCAGGAAACATGGCTGATCAAGCATGCCGTCACGGGTCGCAGCTTTGCTGACAGCCGCAAGCAGACTTTGAATTGCCGTTTGGAATCGGCGGACGGCGTGTTTCGCTTCATGCTTCTAGAGCTGCCGCGTGAGGCGGCGGAAGTGATTGTGCGTTATAGCGGAGAGCTGAATGTATTCCGTTTTGTAACGCCGGAGAACGGAGCCGTTGTGAAGCATTGGTATTACGTCACCCCGGAAAGTGTACAATACGATGATCAAACAGGTGAGCTTACGTTCGAAGCCAGTTCTGAGATTGAGTACCGCCCAGATGAATATTGGGGAGATTAATCACTATTAATTCCCCTTTTTATAACGATAGTTTTCGGAGACTCTGCATAAGTGCAGGGTCTTTTTGTCATCTGTTCAACATGCTGAGCCCGTTGGATACATAATCCTGTGCGGGCTGGTACATCCTACATGTTATATTACCTATCCGGCTCATTCGTAAAGGGGGAAATAACGATGAAGAAAGGACGCTTTCCCAAGTTGCCGAGATTGCCGTGGAGCCGAAGAGCGGTTCCGGCCCCGGACCGCAAGGCGCGAGATTCCCGTGTTCTCAAGGGCCTGCCTGAACCGCCGTGGCTGGAACAGCCGTTGCGTAGCAGTCTGGAAGACAATTTGACCGCATTGCGCGATATTTTCAAGGATTGCTCGGATGTTGTTTATCGCGAGCTGATGATTTCCCCTGACCGCAAGGGGCTGTTGGCTTATTTGGAAGGCACGGTGAAATCAGAAGACTTGCAGGATCATATCCTGCGGCCCGTCATTTTGGGCATGATGCTCAAGGACCCTGAAGTGAACGGCCAATTGGAGCCGCTGGATGAAACTCGTATTTCCATGTCCCAGACCAAAACGATGGATCAATGGAATAAGGTAGCGGAAGCCATATTGGATGCCAATGCAGCTCTGTTCGTGGAGGGTACGCCCCGTGCTTATATTTTCAGCGCCAAGGGAGGCGTGCGTCGTGGAGTAGAGGAGCCGCAGACCGAGTCGGTTATTCGTGGTCCACGTGAAGGTTTCACGGAAACGATTCGCGTTAATACGGCGCTGCTACGTTTCAAGCTAAAGACGCCGATGCTCAAAATGTACAGCATGACGCTCGGTACAGAGACTAAGACAAGCGTAGTGCTTACCTATATTGAAGGCATTATAGATCCGAAGCTGGTGGAGGATGTTAAAAAAAGGCTCAGCGATATCGAAATTGATGGTTTACTGGAGACTGGATATATCGAGGAACTGATTGAAGATCATCCGTTTTCGCCGTTTCCGCAAATGGAATATACGGAACGGCCGGATACCGTCACTGCGCAATTGCTGGAGGGACATTTTGCCATTTTTGTGGATGGGACACCTTTTGCCCTGATTGGGCCAGTGACGATGTGGCAGATGCTTCAGGCCAGCGAAGACTATTACGAGCGCTTTTTTATCAGTAATATGGTGCGCTGGATTCGTTATCTTTTTCTCCTCCTGGCTCTTTTCCTGCCTGCATTATATGTAGCGGTCACGACCTATCACCATGACATGCTGCCGACGACACTCATTTTGAGCATTGCCGCAGCACGTGAATCCATTCCTTTCCCCGCCTTGGTGGAAGCATTGATGATGGAGGTTTCCTTTGAGGCGTTGCGAGAAGCGGGGATTCGTCTCCCCAAAACGGTCGGTCAGGCTGTCAGTATCCTCGGCGCGCTCGTCATCGGGCAGGCATCCGTACAGGCGGGGATTGTATCGGCGCCGATGGTCATTATCGTGTCGCTCACAGGTATTGCTTCGTTTACCATTCCGCGTTTTAACTTTGCGATTACGGTTCGTCTGCTGAGGTTTCCGATCATGCTGATGGCGGGGGCGTTCGGATTGTTTGGAATCGCAATCGCGACAACGCTGATTGCTACGCATTTAACCAACCTAACGTCGTTTGGCGTGCCTTATATGAGCGGATATAGCCCGTACAAACATATGGATCAAAAGGATATCGTCGTTCGTGCGCCTTGGTGGAAAATGACCAAACGCCCTTCGTTGATTGGGAAAGGCAACAACAAGCGGGCGAAAGAAAAGATGAATGGATCGCCGACAACCGAGGAGGGATGGTGATGAAGCCCCGAGGGTCTGATGCAGGGAAAATACGTAAAGCGGCTGTGATCAGCTGTCTGTTGCTCTGTTCTGTTCTTTTGGGGGGATGCTGGGATCGTCGTGAGGTGAACGATGTGGCCTTTGTGATGGGAACCGGGCTGGATAAGGAAGGCGATCAATACCGGGTAACGATGCAGATTGCGCTCCCTGGACAGCTCGGCTCCTCGGGAAGCACAGGAGGCGGAGGAGGGACAAGCGGAACCAAATCCTACTATCTGGAGTCCAGAACAGGCCCCAGCTTTCGGGGCGCAAGTACCGAGGAACAGCGGGGCGTATCACGAACGCTGAATTATTCTCATCGCCGGGTGCTGTTGTTTAGCGAAGAACTGGCACGGGAAGGGGTCAGCAATATGATGGATGTATTGGCGCGTCTTCCGCAGAACCGTCTGTCTTCTCTGGTGGTCATCACGAAGGGATCGGCGCTGGATGTGCTTCAGGCGGATGCACCGATTGAGCAATATCCGGCAGAAATGGTGCGCGAGCTGAACTACTCCTATATGAAAAAGCCCCGTTCTATCAAGCTGCTGATGAATTCTATTCTGCTGGAGGGCATTGACCCTGCTGTGCCAGTGATGTCCCTGGTGAAGAACGGCCCCTCTAACTTGAAGGACAAAAAGACGAATATTCAGGTTGATGGGCTGGCTGTATTTCGTAAGGACAGAGTAACCGGCATTATAGATAACCATCTAAGTCGGTTTTTGCTGCTGGGTATGGACCAGGCCAAGGATACGGAAGTATTTATAACCCCTCCCAAGGGAAGTGGTTATCTGTCCGTGCATCTCATCGAAAACAGCGTTCATATCAAACCCTATGTTCATGGGGATGATATCCGGATGAACATTCAACTGAACTGTAACGGAAATGTAAAGGAGAATGAGACGACTTTCGATATTTCCAACGAAGCAAACTTGAAGTGGCTGGAGCAGCAGGTAGAACGTAAGATCAAGGAGGATTTGGGAGAGGTTGTCCGGGTTATTCAACAAAAATATCATTCTGATGTGCTTGGTTTGGGCCGGGTGATCATTACGAGCCTTCCGAATGAATGGGAACGGATTAAACCTCGCTGGGATCAGTTGTACCCCAAGGTGGAAGTCACCATAAATCCGGTGGTGCATATAGAAAATATCGGTGCAGTTACCAAGCCATTCGGAATCAAGAAGGAGCAACTCCAGAATGAATAAAGTGTTTCTGCTGCCCTTGGTGCTGGCGATCATCTTCATGTATCTGATTGACCGTAAAAGCCTGAACGCCGCACCTGCTGTCAACCGCTGGATCTCACGTGTATTGTACGCTCTTAGCATCGGCATCTGGATCTACGGAACATCGACAAACAGTAAAGTCTATGTGGCTACATGGCTGACCCGGTTTATTGATATGTGGCTGCCCCCTTTGTTGTAACGAGTGCAAGATGCCTGTGGGCAAAAGGAGATGTACCTGCATGAAACAGTTCACAACCAGACAAATCGTGCTGCTTGGTGTATTGCTGGAGGTCAGTATTACCATTGTACATGCTCCGGCGCAGGCAGCAGATTATGCGCATCAGCATGCCTATTGGACCTGTGCGGTTGCAGCCATCGTGTTATGCCTGCCGATCTGGGCGATGCTGAAGCTCAGTCAGCGTTTTCCCGATCAGGATCTGCTTCAGGCCGTGGTGAGCTCTCATCCCGTGCTGGGGCGTATGCTGCTCTTGGTGTATCTCATCCTGTTCCTGATCATTTTTGCGCGGGATTTGAGAATTATTACGGATTTTGTGGAGATTGCGCTTTTACCGCTGACCCCGATTGTCGTGATTTCCCTGATTCTGCTGCTAACTTTAGTGTTTATGGCTAAAGGGGGAATTAGCACTATTGTAAATATGGGGGAAATTTTCGCGCCAGTGTTGATCCTGACCCTGTTGACCTTGCTACTATTTTTCGGGCGTAATATGGATTTTTCGGTGCTGAGACCATTTTTACATCCGGATGTAGGTGGAGTTGCCAAAGGAAGCTGGCGCATGTTGGGTTATATGGCGGACATCATGATGTTGCCCTTTGTGATTTCCGGGAGAAATTATAATCCCCGCAGTGCATGGCTTGGACATCTGATAGGGACCATTTTTATGATCATGATTGTGATGCTGACAGAGCTGGTAACCGGGATTCCCATTTTGTCACGGCTGTTTTATCCTTCCTATGAACTGGTGCGTCAGTTGCAGCTAACGGATTTTCTGGATCGGTTCGATTTGTTTATAGTCGCTCTTACTGTGCCAACCCTGCTTACAAAGGTAGGGTTCGAGCTATACGTTATCAGTTTGACTGTAAAGCGTATGTTTACTCCTGCCTGGGGGAGTTTGATTGTATGGCCAATCGGTTTGTTGGGTTATGTCTGTTCCTTTATGCTGTTCTCCAACGTTGTCCAAATCTATGACTTTAGCCGGGAATGGACCATGGTCATGATTATTTTCTTTGTGCTTATGCCTTTTGTGCTATGGCTGGTGATTAGGCCCAAACGTAAAGAGAAAAATGACGGTGCTGAGCCATCTGGTGGTGAGCAGGATAAGAGGAAACAGGAGAGCCAGCAGGGAAGTGGAGAAAGACAAGTCGAATTATAAGCTTACTATATCCATCGGAAAAGCAATTCTTATTTGTCTTTTAGCTCCTTGATTGTATACTTGGTAGAAAGGAGTATGACTTCTACAAGGGGGGAAACAGGATGGCCCAACGCATGGCAGGCAAGAGAGTCGCCCTTGCTGGTCCCCGTAAAGCAGACGAAATGGCGCTGCTGGTTACAAAAATGGGGGGCGAGCCGGTGCTACGTCCGGCCCAGGGTACGGTTTTTCTGGACGATATCGAGCTGCGTAATGCTATTGTATCGTGGGTGAAGCAGCCGCCAGACTGGAACATTTTCACGACAGGCATGGGGCTGGACGCGCTGTTTGATATGGCGGAGGATATGGAAGTAGCAGAACAGATTTTGGAGCTATTACATTCCTCGAACATTGCAGCGCGGGGCTACAAAACGGTCAATGGACTCAAAAAGCGTGGCTTTACGCCCGCTGTACGGGACGAGGACGGAAGCTTGATCGGGTTGACGCAGGCCTTTGCTCCGTACGATCTGAAGGGGAAGGAAGTGCTGTTGCAGCTACATGGTGATCCAGCCCCCCGGCTGGTGAAGTGGCTGGACGAGCAAGGCGCAGTTACTCGGCAGGTGCTTCCCTATAAGCATATTCCGCCGGAGGAGGCAAATTTGCAAGCATTGCTACAGGATATCCTGAACCGCAATGTGGATGCAGTTACGTTCACCAGCGGTCCACAAATCCGCTTTTTGGCTCAATATGCGAGGGAACAGAAGCAGATGGAAGACGTGCTGGAAGCTTTTCGCCAGGATGTGATCGCTGTGTCGGTAGGCAAGGTGACGGCGCAGTCCATTTTGGAGGAAGGGATTGAGCGGATCGTGTTTCCGGTGGAGGAACGAATGGGCGCGATGATGGTGGAGCTGGGAAGATATTTTGAGCATAGCGCTTCGGCTCACGGCTGCGGTCTGGAAGTAGTGAACTGAAAACTACCCCATATCCTTGCGATAAAGGGTAAAATGAAGATAAGGGCCTACAGGGTCTTTATCTTTTTTTGTTGGACATGCATCGACAGAAGTTTTTGTTATAGCGAAAATATTTATTTAATATAATGAAAAAGCCTCGATGCGGGATACCAGAACAGGAGCTGAGACGTTATGAATTCCATTTGTGTCTTTGCCGGGTCCAGACCCGGACATTCATCGGTATATCTTCAGGAGGCAGGCAAGCTTGGAGAGGCTATGGCCCGACATCATGTTCGTCTGATCTATGGAGGCTCCAGCAAGGGGCTGATGGGCGAGGTCGCGGATGCGATGCTGGCAGGGGGCGGTCAGGTCACCGGGATTATGCCGACCCTGTTATTCGATGCAGAGATCATTCACCGGGGAGTTACCGAATTTATTGAGGTGGCGAGCATGCATGAACGCAAAGCGGTGATGAGCGAAAAGGCTGACGCATTCATTGCCCTTCCGGGCGGATTGGGAACATTTGAGGAGCTATTCGAGGTACTATGTTGGGGGCAAATCGGCATTCATCGCAAGCCTATCGGGCTGCTGAATGTGAACAGATATTTTGACCCGTTGGCGGAAATGGTGCGTCATAGTGTGCGGGAGGGATTTACCGGAGTTGACCATCCAGCGCTGCTGAGTATCTCTGCGGACCCGGACGAATTGCTGCATATGCTAAAAAACAAGGCGGAAAACTTGAAATAAAGCGTTTTTCATGCTTGCGCAACTGATTGAGGCAAGGTTATGATAAGACCCATAATCAAATAGCGGACAGACAAGGTGCCTTTGTGATAGCAAAGGGTAACAGGGAATCGGGTGCAAGTCCCGAGCGGTCCCGCCACTGTAAGGAAGAGGATTTTTTCAGACGTCACTCGTGAGAAACCGGGGAAGGCGAAAAAATCTGTTGATGCCGAGCCAGGAGACCTACCTTGATCTGTATGCACCGTTAACCTTCGCGGAGAGGACGGGTGTACGAAATCAGGAAATCAGGCGCACGTTGCTTTTTCCATGTTGGTTACAGGTTTGCGTGGATCTGAACGTGCAGAAGCGTTCAAGCGTGAACAGGCAGATGGAAAGCAACGGCACGATGGCGGGAGACAAGAAGTGTCTGTCTTCTTATGCTGTGTCCGTCTGATGATACGATGTGTACATAGGAAACCCATCCGGGGAGGATGGGTTTTTTTGAGTTACAGGATGTCCATATACAAGTCGAATAGATAGAAGTGTGGAAAACATAGCCTGAATTTAAGAAGGAGGATAACGATGAGCCGATTAGGAAAATTGCTCGTGATTGGATTCGGGCCGGGGGATATGGAACATATCACCAAACGGGCGCTGGATGCGCTGGCCGAGAGTGAGGTCATTATCGGTTACAACACCTATGTAGATCTGATCCGTCCGTTGTTGAATGGGCAGGAGATTGTTCGCACAGGGATGACGGAGGAAGTGAGCCGTGCGCAGGAGGCGGTTCGACAGGCGGAGATGGGCAAGAAGGTAGCCGTCATTTCCAGTGGAGACGCAGGCGTATATGGGATGGCCGGGCTAGTGTACGAAGTGCTGATGCAAAAGGGCTGGCGTCGTGAGGACGGGGTTGAGGTAGAAGTGGTGCCGGGAATATCGGCGATTCAGTCCTGTGCTTCGCTGTTGGGTGCGCCCGTCATGCATGATGCATGCACGATCAGTCTGAGTGACCATTTGACCCCCTGGGAAACGATTGTGAAGCGTGTAGAAGCGGCAGCTTCAGCGGATTTTGTCATTGCACTGTACAATCCGCGCAGTGGTCGGCGTACACGCCAGATTGTTGAGACGCAGTCTGTTTTGCTGCGCTACCGTGATCCGCAGACTCCGGTCGGGCTGGTCAAGAGTGCTTACCGTGACCGTCAGCAAGTCGTAGTGACGACGCTGGAAGATATGCTGAACCATGATATCGGTATGCTGACGACCGTCATCATCGGCAATTCTTCGACGATGGTGTATGACGGTCTGATCGTGACGCCGCGCGGGTATCAGCGCAAGTATACGCTGGATGCGTCCGAGCAGGCGCTCCAGCCG
>NZ_ASRY01000187.1 GCF_000520815.1 Paenibacillus maysiensis
CACCTACACGGTGGCACAATATAAGCCCCATAAAACCGCTTGTAATGAAGCGGCTCCAGCTAATATACTGAACCGCGAGTTCAATCAAACGGAAAGCAAACGTGTGGTGGTCAGTGATCTAACCTATGTCAAAGTCCGGAACGAGTGGCACTATATTTGTGTGCTCCTCGATCTGTTCAATCGAGAAATTATTGGCCATAGTGTTGGTCCCCATAAGGATGCAGCACTGGTTTCCCGCGCCTTTGCGACCGTGAAAGGCGATCTGAGTCAGATTCAGTGGTTTCATACCGACCGTGGGAGCGAGTTTAAAAATCAAAAGATGGATGAGCTTTTAGAGACATTTGAAATCGGTCGATCACTGAGTAAGAAAGGCTGTCCATATGACAATGCCGTGGCCGAAGCCACTTATAAAATCATGAAAACAGAGTTCGTGAACCAGATGAACTTTCAGAGCCTTCGTCATCTGGAACTGGAATTATATGATTATGTCAACTGGTTTAACAAACATCGCATTCATGGAACTTTAGGCTATATGACGCCTATTCAGTATCGCCTTGCAGCCCTTAAAAAAGTTGTTTGATTTACTGTTGACAATCCAAAAGGTAACTGCTACGACAATCCCGTCATCGAGAACTTTTTCGGCATCATGAAATCTGAATTTCTGTATTTAATGGAATTCGAAAGTATCGCACATTTTAAACAAGAGTTATCAATATACATCGATTATTACAATAACAAGCGAATTAAGGCAAAACTAAAAGGCATGAGTCCGGTACAGTACCGAACTCATGCCCAACAAGTTGCCAATGATATAACCTGTCTAACTTTATGGGGTCACTTCATGATCAGTGGTTTTTAGTGTTTTGCTGAATGTTTTCCAGAAATACTACCATGATGGTTATCCATTGAGCTTTTATAGGTAGCTCCCTTATCAATAGGGCTAATGGGGCAGAAATTGAAAATTTTTTTATGGAAAAAGGGATACCATTTTTTTCTGGTCGTATGTGCTTATGAAATTTTCTTCTCCAAATAACAATTTCGCTTCCCGAATACTGCTCTTTGACAGTTCAGATAAAACGACAATAGCCAGATTGTATTTTGCACGTGAACAAATGACGTAGAACAAATTCCTTGTTCGAGTTTGAATATCAAAATTATTCGTATTGACATCCCCTATAATATCCATTCCTTCAAGGTATTTGTCCAAACTATAAGAACTCCAATCATTATCGTCAATAAAGCATACTACATTGTTAAACTCAGCACCTTTTGTTCCATGATTTGTGGAAAAAGGTGATGTTTCTTTAACGGTATAATACAAACGCCGGAATTGGCCATATTCCAGATCCATCAAATCGTAAAAGAATGAATCTTTCATTAAATCATTTTTAATGTATTCTTCTAATTTCTTTGAATATACAAGAAGACGATTCTTGTTAACAAAATCAAATATAACAGAAACCTTTTCAATATCTGCAATTTCAATCAATCGTTGCATAAGATCGTATAATATTACCTTGTCCTGAGTGTTATTCAGCTCAAAGGATGTTTTTTTCAAAAAAAGTTGAATCTTGTTTTGTTGGAATAATTCAATTAGTTCTTCAATATCAAATAAAAAATTTGCAAAGATACAATCTCTGTTTGTAGAATTTTTAAGCAGCATATCTTTGTTTTTGGCCCTTCTGTCTGCAAGACCATATTTAGAAAACAATCCAGGGAAGCTTATCTCTAATAATCGACGATTAATGATTTCAATTTTCATATCGTCCTCAAACTGCTTCACAACTTCCTTAAATAGTTCCAGCTTATGAAAGTTTTTGTTCTTCACTATACTAGTGTTAAATTCCTTAATAAACTTCTCATCAGTGCTTTTAAGGCTACCCTTATCAATAGACTCTTGAACATCTTTCGGGAGCATTTCAAAAATAAGTCTTGAGAGTTCTTGATCTTCACGAGTTTCTTTTCGAAGCTTATCAATAAAACCTAATTTAATCTGACCAATTTTATATCTTATAGTTTCTTCTTCATCATACAGCTCATGTAACTCCAAATAATTGTTTTTCTTAGCGATCGCTTTGGTCACCAAAAATAATTTCTTCAGTTCATCCGATGAGCTAATAGAAAGATCACTTCTTAACTGTTCTTTATTAAAGAGTTCTACGTCAAGTTGCCTATCATTAATATAATAAAAGAGACACCTCCCGTTCTTGTTATCGCCGGATGGTTCTTGCTCCAAATTATCTTTTCTCAATTTATTTAGAATACTTATAACTTCTGCTGATGACCTATAATTTTCACGTTTTATGATTGGCTTAAATTCATATTGCACGTGATCTATTTTCCCTATTGATCCATTGTATATTTGTTGATAATAATCCCCAAACAGTCCGAACAATATAGAGGTATGAGGTTTAATATCTTCTAGAAAAACTTTTGCTACAACCTCTTTAGTATCTTGATATTCATCTATAAAGATGATTGGATAAGCGTCTTGAACAATTTTCTTTATCATCGAATTCTTTTCCAAAATTTGAATACTTAATTGAAGCATAACATCATGTGAAATAATTCCCTTTCTATAATTAGCATTATCTTTGTATTGTATTTTGTCATGAAACTTATGCAATGATTCGATACGCTCTATCTGTTTTTCACTATCTGCTTTAGCATTCTTATACTTCTGGGTTTTTTCACTAGAAGTTTCCATGACTTCTTTATTTTTTTGAAGTTTGGTCTCAAGATAAGCGATAAACTCGCGCTTAAGCTCTTTTTGAAAAGGCTCTATCATTCCCCAAAGAAAATCATGAATGGTTTTAACCTCAACCATTTCATTCCCATTTATTCTGCTTATGATTTCTTCCTTAGCCACGTTGGTGTACGTAATACAAGCTATTTTTTTATTTCGTTTCCGATACTCGATTTCTTTTTTTTGTATAATGTAATGTAGAGCCTGCACTAAAGTCCATGTTTTACCGCTTCCTGCGCCTGCTTCGATGATAAAACTTTCTCCCTTATCAATACAGGAGCACACTTGCTCCACTACATCGCTAACCAAAGAAGTCCCTCCTTAATATATGATGGAACATTCCAATCCTTCAAATACATTAAATCAAATGCAAAATTAGATTTCTTATCCCTTTCATCTATATGCTCATAAATAGAATAGGAATTATCCAATATAGCTTGTCCATCAGTAAAGTGGCGAATAAACTTAGAAATACTGCTTAATCGATCTTTATTTTGAAAAATAAACAATGCATTATCAATCAGAAAGGCTTCTTCAAACGTTCGACCGCACTTAACTTTATTTTCTGTTATAAGTACATTATTCTGATATGAAACCGCAACGTTTCCTTGCTGTTTTTTATTTTGTTCCATATCAAGCAACTCTTTGATTGAGACAAAACCTGGCAACCACTCCTTTAACGTTGGGTTGGTTGTTACCAGATCTGCTAGTTTATTCTCTTGAACTTCACATTTTTTAAGTCTTGTTTTTATTGATCCATCTTGATTGTATTGTGTGATGCCCTCTTTCTTTACCTCTGTACGCATGCAACAATCTATATCCGTGATGATAAGGGTTTTCACCTCTAAGAATTCAATAAACTCTTTAAATTTATGCATATATGCACCACTAACTTCTATTACTGATATATATTGTTCAGATAGAATTTTGAGAGGTAATTGCGAAGATTTTATTATGACATCCACTTTCTCAAGAAACATGGGCATGAGCAATCGCTCGCAGAGCCCTTCAATCATTATAACTTTATCAGCGAAAAACATATCGCATTTAACCAAAGTAATATATCTCTTTAAAAATTGAAGCGTATCAATATCATATTCAGTATCTTCTTCGTCTTTTATTGTGTCTTTATCTTTTACAGAAAATTTCATCATATCTTTTACAACAACATGTCTATTATTCCTCAAAAAATAACGAATACTTTCAAAGTTCGAATTGGAAACTATATGCGAGGAGTGTGTGGTAATAATAACTTGTGCTTGAATCTGGTTTGCCTCCAAGAAAGCATTGACTCGTTGAATAAGAATACTTTGTAACTGTGGATGCATATGAGCCTCAGGCTCTTCAATAAAGATTAAATTTAAATCAGTTCCGTTTTCTTGAATTGATGACTTAAAACTAAGTATTTCTGAAATAATGTAGATTAAATTACTGTATCCGAGCCCATTGTATTTCTCTGGTAGCAAGTGATCGTTATCTTTATAGAATAGCTTAATGCCCTGGAATACATTGGTGATAGACATATTAGACTTTAGAATAAGTGTTGAATCTTCTATATTCGGATAACCAAACGCGGCGTAAGAACTAATAAATTCATTAAAGAAAGCATCCAGCTTCTCGTCGATCTCGCTGTTAGCCTTGGAAACCTCTTTATTTAAATTATCCATTTCCCTTTCTTCTTTGTTGATTTCTGTAGACTTCAATGACCGATTTTTATATTCTCTCTGAAATACGTTGGATAGCTTAGAATTTCCTTTTGAATTCCCGTCGTCAACTTCTCTTTGCGCAGCGATAAAAGCTGTACCAATAATTTTTTTTATATCTTGAAGACTTACGGTGGAAGTTTGGACATCCTCGGCATACGGACGGATTGTATATTTATAGTACAAATGGTGCAGGTGGCTTATATATTCAATAATATCTTTCTCTGGATCTTTGATATGCTCTTTGTACACATGCTCGAAGAAAGCGTCGGCTTGTTCCAACGCATAAGAGAATAAAATCTGAACCTGATTGGAGGCATCTAGGGAAGTTAATAGAGGTCTAATATTACTCCAGTTATCTTGGTCACTATACTCAATCGTTAACATCATTTGTATTGATGGAACATCTTTACAATTGATTTCTGCAAACTCTTTTTCTTTCCCTTGATTCTTAGACGAAAGATACTCATTAAATATTTTTTTGAATTCCAAGTGACATGCAGAGGAAAAATCAGACCATTCAAATTTCCCAGATTTGAGAAAAAGCTCGAAAATATGTGTAAAAGAAGTTTTCCCTGAATTATTTTTCCCTACAATTACTGTGGTTTGTTTATCAATGCGGACACTGTTCTTTATCGTTAGATCGTAGAGCATTCGATAATTTCTAACTTCAACATCAACTAGCTTCATTGCTCAACCCCCAAGGTATAGAAAATCAAGACACTTAAATATTCGGAATGTACTTACAATTTACTAACTCAAATTCTGTTTCAATAAATTTCTGTAATTTCGTTTCCTTAGTTAAGCTGCTCCAAGTAACTTTTGTCGTTGCATGCAAACGGTACATTAGAACTGACGAATAGCTTGGTTCAATAAGAACCCTATCCCCCCCTTTAATATCACTGGGATAAATATAGGTCTTTATCTTATTGAATAAATTCAGATTTGCTGATTATGTTATACCAAATAATATCGTCTTTTTAATCTAAACAATTAACATCTCACTTGTTTGAATATTGATGTTATATGAAGAACTAGCCTTAATAATTCATTCAAACAACTTGGAAATTACTGAATCCAAGCTCTTGAAAACAGCAAAGACATATTTGGCATCCCCTTATGCTGTTACCTTTTTTCTCTTCTAAATTTAAGCCCCAACAATTACCTTGTCTACAGAATGTATGTTCGGTTTATAATAATACAAGAATACATATTAGCTTATTGGAGGATACAGTATGACTAATATAAATGAGCGGGCAATTTTTCTAGCAGATTGCCAGTCCTTTTATGCCAGCGTAGAAAAAGCTTCCCACTCGGAGTATAAAAATAAACCACTTGTAGTGGCTGGAGATCCGGCACGCAGATCCGGGATTATCTTGGCCGCATGTCCTATAGCAAAAAGTTTCGGGGTGTCTACAGCAGAACGGCTCGGTGAAGCTCTCAAGAAGTGTCCTGAACTTGTAATTGTCCGTCCCCGTATGAAATATTATATCGATGTCTCCTTGGCAATTACGGATATATACAAGGAGTACACCGATCTGGTCGAGGTATTTAGTATAGATGAACAGTTTTTAGATATTTCTAAAAGTTTAAAAATATTTGGTGACCCTTTAGATATTGCAAAGGAAATCCAAGAAAAGGTTCTTTTGCAGACCGGAGTCTGGGTTAGGATTGGGATTAGTTCAAACAAAATTCTTGCCAAAATTGCAACCGATATATGGGCCAAAAAGAACAAGAATGGCATTTTTACACTTCTCAAGACAGATGTCGAGCAGTTGCTATGGTCGCAGCCGGTGAATAAAATGTTTGGCGTGGGCTCGCGCATGACGGCCCATTTCGCACGGCTCGGGATGACCACTATAGGGGATATCGCCAGAACACCGCTGCCGGAGCTGAAGCGCAAATTCCGCGCCCATTTCGGCAAGCAGTCCGACATTCAGGCTGAAGTAATGTGGAGAACCGCCAACGGCCTGGACGACAGCCCCGTCGCTCCGTATACGTTCAGTACCCCTCAGAAGTCTGTCGGCCATATGATGACCTTGCCTAAGGACTATCAGGAGCCGCACGAGATCGAGACCATCCTGCTGGAGCTCACAGAAGAGGTGTGCCGGGACAGTCGACGCAAAGGATATATGGGGTCTGTTGTTACTGTCGGCTGCATGTGCAGCCCTTATGAGGCGCCGACCGGATTTTCGCGCCAGATGAAGCTGTCCGATCCAACCAACAATACGAATAAAATTTACAAAGCCGTAAAGGAGATCTTCTATAAATTCTGGGACCATATGCCAGTGAGACGCCTGGGCGTCAGCCTGAGCGGTTTGACGAACGCGGAGACGTATCAGCTTTCCTTTTTTGAAGATCAGGAGCGAGCACGTTCTTTAGAGAAAGTCACGGACAGCATCAAGGATCGTTATGGCAGCGCGTCAATCATAAGAGCCTCCTCCTTGATGCAGGCTGGGCAGGCTTTGGAAAGATCTTTAAAAATTGGGGGGCATTATAAGTGAAACGCAGGACATAAACAACAGCCGATCACCTGAAGTGCACCTCTTAGAATAGACATTGGAATAAGCCCCTGATTTATCCGATGAAATCACGACTGCCCCCCCAATTTGTAAGACAGGATTAAAATACCTTTCAACTTTAGGTGACCAGTTGCTTTATGTAGGCACACTTGTATTTTCTCGTTACATATGCCTACATAAAGCCCGGAACGCCGGGCTTTTGTTTGGTATAAGATATGCAGGTGATATTGTGTAATACAGCGGATGCCGTAATCGCAAGAGCCTCCTCTGACATCACGCCGGGCAGGCCTGGAGAGATCCATGATAATTGACGGGCATTATAAGTAAACAATTAATTAAGAGGAAATCATAAAGTATATCCAACTCATTATCCTGATTTCCTCAAAATGAACCTTTAGAATTAAAATCAACTCTTTTCGAGAGTTGTTTTATAGATTATTATTTCTCGCTTGTAACTCCATTTTTATCACGATCTAAATTAGTACTATAACTCAAATCTCCTCCTATAAAGAAGCTACCCCGATTTCTCAAATTGCTGTACAATTCTATAAAAAACGCTTGTTTTGGAAGATACGTTATCAGCTGAACAGGTATAGTTTTCTATACGTTCTCGCTTTTTCCTTCATTTATCTCAAACATATGACTCCAAGCGATTACCGCTCCAAGACTTGGTGCAAGGTTGTTCGATGAAGCTAAAGTTTACAATTTAGCAACCTAGTATTTTAAGAAAAATAAGTTTGAATAAGAACTTGTTCATTTTTTAAAAAATTTGATCTACTTGAATGGTTTTCGATATTTACTAACATATCAAAACGTGCATAGTTCTTATTTCTGTACGTTGTATTTAATTCAGGTTTTAGCTCATAGATTAAACCAGCTTCTAAACTACTCAAAAGGCTTTTAGCATCCTCAATTGGTTGTATAAATTCTAAAGGCATATAATTTTTTCCATCATCTAAGAAGACAACTGTCCCAAAATATATATGTTTAGAAAGCCCCTCATACACAGGTGCATGAAGTTTTAGTGCTGTACTATGGCCACTTAAGAAACGATGAGTTTTTGAAGAAGTCTTTCCGATATATACTATTTCTTCATCCTGATCATCACCAACAGATATAAAATAAATAGGATAGCAAGCAGCAGGAGGTGTTTTTAATTGATACTTAATCTCATGAATAATCTCTCTGTCAACATCCCTTAATTTTCCTGCCCCTTCAATTTCAAGTTCTTCACCATACTCATCAGTAATAATTCCAAATGCATTAGTAACATAAGTATTAACCCTATTCCACGTAACTTCTAAACTTTGAGCATCCATCTTCAATACTTCATAAAGTGGAAGGCACACGTCTAAACCAATAAAACAACCATATTCAGAATTGATATCTTTTAATTGATATCTATCTAAAATAGGTAAGTAGCCTATCCTTAAGTAATATTCTAAAGAGTGATACACAGTCAATTAATATTCCACCTTTTAAAGTATTATTAGTATATAACTAGGGCGTGTCTTCAAACTGATTAAATGGTAATACATAGGTTAATTATATTAAATGAATACACGATACGAAATTCGCGAGAGGCAATGGCTGCTAATCAAGATTTGTTTCCACCTGAACGAAAACCACAAGGAGGACGTCCCGCAGTGGACAATCGAATCATATTAAACGCGATGCTATGGGTGGCTCGTTCAGGTGCCCCTTGGTGTGATCTACCAGACCACTTCCCCAATTGGAAATCCGTCTACACCCGCTTTCGACGCTGGCAGAAAGCGGGTATTTGGGATGAAGTGTTAAAGCATGTTTCCCTAGATCCTGACGAGGAAAGCGTGATGATTGACGCCACGATTGTGCGAGTTCACAAGCATGGATCAGGCGCAAAAGGGGGCAAAGCAAGCAAGCGATCGGACGTTCCCGAGGTGGATTAAGCACGAAAATTCATGCGGTAGTTGACGCATTAGGGAATCCACTTCGCTTCGACTTGACCGGAGGCGAAGCACATGACTCCGTCCAAGGTTTCAACATCCTTAAAAGCATGAAACTGACCCGGAAGCAAGTTTTAGCTGACCGAGCGTATGATACGAATGTCATTCGGACCTTTTTGAAGGTACAACAGGCCGTACCGGTGATTCCCGGAAAGAAAAATCGCCGAGTGATCCCAACATATGATCGGGATGTCTACAAGGAGCGTCATTTGGTGGAATGCTTCTTTAATAAAGTAAAAAATTATCGTCGTTTAGCGACTCGTTATGATAAATTAGCGTGTACATTCAAGTCTTTTTTTGCCTTGGCAGCCATTATGATTTGGCTTGCTTGAGTTTGAAGACACGCCCTAGAAAGAACAAAGAATCTTCCGGTGAGGATCGGAAATCGAGATATAAGAATAAATCTCCATATCTACAAGGTTTTTTGACAGACCTGCTCAATCCTAAAGTGGCTATATTGTTCATGACGTTTTTTCCACAATTTTTAAATACTACATTATACAATTCCTTATTATGGGGCTTACTTATACAGTTGTAACTATTATATGGTCACTAAGCTATGTGACTTTAATTGGCTACATTCGTTCCTGGATGGAAAGACCCTCAGTACAGCGTGCTATTCAAAGAGTAACTGGACTTGTTTTTATAGGCTTTGGAATTAAGCTTGCTTTAGAAAAAAGACCCTGAATTCCCCCAGTTAAGGAAAATCCCTTACCATACTCAATGGTTCGGGATTTTTTATTTGCTAGGATGGAGTTCAACTTAAGGCTTTCTTGATCGGATGGAGCTTACATTATATAATAAAAAATTGTACACCTACATTAAGAGGAGTTCAATATGGAACGAAAGAATACTGTTGAGATTTTTCAACACCTCCTCAGTATGTGCAACGAAATTTCTGCCATGTACAAAGCTGGTCTGTCACATATATTAATGCAACACATTAATGAATGTAGTAAAGTACAACAAACGGATGATCTTTCTATTATTTATAAAAATGCTTTTACAGCGGAAGGAATTTGGGACCTTGCGAATGAATGGGTAATTCGTGGAATGGAAGAATCCCTCGAAGAAATGAAGATGTTATTTCAATCTCAAAAGCTACTCACCTGAAAACCACTTCCTTTGACAGTGGTTGCGCGTCCTAGGACCGCTGTTAAACGCAAAATTCCAAAAAAACTCTATGCAAATGGTCAAACCATTCACATAGAGTTTTTTCATTATCCGTTTACTTGACGCAAGCTAATATTTTTAATATTTCCGCATCGGTCAGCCGCAAGCTGTAGCTTGCAGATGTTTGATAAAAATAAAGTATTAGACTGACGATGAATCATTAAGCTAACGGACAGATAGGTTAACCATGAGACTTCAATAACTAGTATGGTTGTAGCCTTGTAAAAAATATTGATCCCTCATAAGGGGGGAGTGATTTATTATTGAGTCTGTATGTTAAAATTACTATATGGATTGTGAAGAAATGTACTTGAATTAATGCAGCAGATTAGTAGATGGTAGATTATACCATGGTGATTATATGGAGGTTGGTGCAATGTTTGAAAGTATATGTGTTTCTAGTGATTGCGATTTAGGGACAATAGCAGAGAAAGCAATTTTTTATGATAAGGTAAAAATAATAGTCAATGAGAATCTGTTAAATCGTTTGTTTTCACAAGTCCATCCCGCTGAATTTATTTCATTTTTAGAAGAACATAAAGAAAATATTGAATTAGTGTATTTCTGGGTTGTACCAGTTACTAGAACTTTCCACCACGATGATAAAACAGAAATAATGTTTACCTCAATGGATGAAGATGATGTAGACCCATACTTAGATTACTTGTGGGAAAAAGGCGGGTTGAATAGTCCTAATGGGCATTTTACAGACTTACCTTTGGCAAGAAGACTTTACAGATTAATGAGTAAAGATGGTATTTATTTTGAAACAACAAAAAAGTATGCAGAAGAAATGGAATCTGAAGAACAAATCATAAATTACTTAGAAAATTTCCTTATAAAGACCAATCCTTTACTTCTAAAGAAACTTCCAAAAGATATTAAGTTAAAATTACACGTCATAGAAGATGATGCTCTTTCAAAAAGATATGAATTAGAACATAATATTAGTAAAGAAATAATTGACCCTCTCTCATTTCTAGGAAGTTATTTTTCGACTTTTTCTAGCTTTGAAGTATGGTCAAAGTACTCATCGGATTTCCAATTAAGTCCATCATCTTCTATCTTAATTGCGAACAGATTTGATTCCCTTTATAACAAAATCGTTAGTGGAAGTAATAGTATAGAAACATTTAATAATTTTGTACTGAAAACTGGAAATGTTAGAGGAGTTTTGAATTCCGGAGAAAAGACTTTTTCAGAGTATATATCTATATATGAAAATAGTAGAAAATTCAAGGAGTTTATTGGTGATTTACCCCCAGAAGCTAATTTAATACAGGAATACTTTAATGCTAATAATGCAAATACTTGGGCTGAGAAATTACCATCTAAAACAATCAGGTTTGGGCTGTTTACAGGTGCAGGTTTACTTATTGATACAGTAGGTGGTTCAGGAGCTGGCACTTTATTAGGAATTTCATTGAGTGCGGTAGATACATTTTTAGTAGATAAGCTAATAAAAGGATGGAAACCAAATCACTTTATAGAAAATGATTTGAAAAACTTTATAAATAGTTAAATATGTAATGTTCAACTACTATGAAAATTTATTGCACCAAAGTGTGGA
>NZ_ASRY01000188.1 GCF_000520815.1 Paenibacillus maysiensis
GACGATCTCGTCGATCCAGTTCATCTGCTCCCAGTACTCATCGTACTCTATACGATCGATCCAATCATAAAATGCAGGAAAGTATTGCTCCAGAATCGGATGTCTTTCATTCAGCGGCATCTTCCACAGCATCTCCTCGGGGCTGCGCATAAACCGTGAGCATTGCTCGGCCGTCTTGAAGTCACCCGCCCTTTGCGCCGTATCACGAGCAAGCTGGAAAGCCCACGGCAGATGATTGCCAAGCGCGAAGGAGCCATGTGGGTAAAATAAGCCGTGGTACATGTCTGCCGGGCACATGCTCGGCGCAATCGCCCTGAGCGCGGGCGGGTGAAGGGAAGCCGCAGCCCATTGTGTGAGCCCTTGATAAGAGAAACCGTACATGCCTACCTTCCCGGTCGAGCCGGGCAAAACTGCTGCCCATTCTATGGTATCAAAGCCGTCCTCAGCTTCCTGTACAAACGGATCAAATTCGCCTTCCGACTCTCCCCGTCCCCTGACATCCTGGATTACCACGATGTATCCCTTACTGGCATACCAGACGGGATGGGCATGCGTAACGGTAGAGGCAATCGACCGGCCGTAGGGCTGGCGCATCAGCAGCACGGGATATTTTCCTGTCTCATCAGGCATGTATATATCTGAATACAACGTCACACCGTCACGCATCGTGCAAGGAACCTTGCGGCGGATGACCACATTTCCAAATTTCATGCGACTCGCTCCTTTGCTGTAGATCCGGATTTACTATAAAAATCCGTATGGTACGCTAGCTGCTGCTGTGTGGAAAATATCCCATCACCCGTTAATCAGATGCCACTGACTGCCGGACGCTTTAATTTCTCCTGATTCAGGATTCCCTTCGGGTCGTTGTGGTGTTTGATCTCCCACAAACGTTCGTGGGCATATGATCGTCCACCTTCCTTCAAATCCCAGGTATGCGGATTATTGACTACAACCCCGTTTTCCTCGTAACACTCCATCAATTGATTCAGGCGTTCCTCCGTTGTGAAGGGAACCAGCGGCAGGCCGGAAATTAGCAAATTTCCGCTTTGCCGGGCAAATTCTATATGATTCATCACTTCCGGATATTCCTTTTTCATAGCCGAGATTTGCTCAAGGGCATGGGCAGGATCAAAATTCAGTTGCAGGTAGGTCAAGCCCGGGTCTGCCTTGCGCGCCCACAAGGTTGTATGGTTCCATGTAAAGTCGGATACACCGACGCCTTTATGATACTGCTCGGCGGAGACCTTTGTAGACGGTAACCCACCGTTTTCCGCTATGGCACGCTCCAGCCGCGATTCACAGGCCGTATCCATTTCAAGCAATACAGCGGTACGCCCTTCGGGAATATCGAGAGGTACAAAATAGGATGAAATCGGCCATTCATGAATAGAAATGAGCCTCTTTACAAGAGACGTATCTTCAGCAACCAACTGCCCGAAGCGAAAAGCTTGTTCAAAGCTGTCAAAGGTTACTGCCCACTGCATCCATTCCACCCGCGGGGCCAGATTGATTTCCACCTCGGACAGAATGCCAATCGTACCGTAGGTATGCAGGTAAGGCAGCACCTCTTCTCCTTGGAGCTCAATGGTACGGGGCTGAACCTCGACAGTCTTGATTTTCAGGGAACGTACCAGACCGTCCCAGATGGTTCCCCAACGGATCGAACCGATGCCACCAAAACCACCGCTCAAAAAACCGCCGATCGTCGCAGTTTGAAAGGTAGAAGGCATTGTTCGCAGCTCATAGCCCGCCTTGCGGGCAGTGGATTCCATTTTGCCTAGCCTTGCTCCAGCCTGAACCCGCATTATGCCTTCTCCCGTTTCTAGCACCTTGTTGTACTTCGCCAGATTCAGCACGATTCCGCCTGTGACCGGGACACATTGGCCATAGTTGCCAGTGCCGTTCCCCCTGACGGTTAGTGGAACCCCCAGCTCCGCGGCAATGGATAACAGAGTATCAAACTCTTCCTCGGTACGTGGACTGGCGATGCACTCGGCGACCTTGCCCTGCAGCTGACTGGTCAGCACAGGGGAGAAGTGATGATAATCCATCGAATATTTGGAAATTGCTAGCTCCTCCCACTGCAACAGCTCAGGATCGATGCGTTCTTTCAGAATGGCTGTCCAATGTTCATTCATTCGGTTCCCCTCCCATATGTTTTCATTCAGCCCGCTAAAGGCCCTTCCTCCTAAGAATGCAGCAGGAACTTATCCGTGAATGCCTTGCTGACATCGGGCTCTTTTTTCAATGCTCCAATCTTCATCAACTGCTGTCCCAGCTCCGCCCAGCGCTCTTCTTTCATATAACCGACACCATGTTCCGCCGCATCACCTTCATATACGAACGGGATGAGCGCTTCCGCCGCATAGTTCAGCTTTTCTTTCGTAAAATCTGGGTTTTCCTTTAAAATGACATCATTCACGCTATCATAATTGGTCTTGTAATAATTCCAGCCCTTCATCGAAGCCTCGACATAGGCACGCACAAGATCGGGATGGTCCTGAATATACTGCTCTGTCGTGAACAGCACATTGGAATACGGATTATAACCGGCATCTGCCAGCAGCAGGAATTTAACGTCCACATTTTGCTTCTTCATCTCGTACGGCTCACTGGTTACATATCCCTGAATAGCAGCCGTTTCATCGGGTATAAAAGGAGCCAGAGAACCGGTATAAGCCATTTCCTTCACATTATCCAATTGATATTTGCTCTTTACATAATCCCAGAACACCGAGCCTGCCCCCACGTAAACGGTACGGTTGTTCAAATCGGCAAGGGAGGAAATATTCTGATTGGCATGAACCATAAGTCCCTGCGGGCTTTTCTGGAAAATCGTCGCAATCGCTACCAAAGGGATTCCCTGTTCACGGGCCACCAGCAGTTGATCCGCCGTGGTGAGTCCGAACTGTGCTTTGCCGGAAGCCACGATCTGTGTGGGAGACACCTGCGGCCCTCCTCCCTGGATGGTCATATCCAGACCAGCCTCTTTGTAATACCCCTGTTCCTTTGCCGCATACAGACCGCCATGCTCCGCCTGTGCAAACCAGTTCGTCACCTGTGTGACTGCCGTGAGTCCCCCGCTTTTTCCTGTGGAACCCGATGTCTCGGCAGCGGCATTCTGAGCAGTTTGCTGATTGCCGCAAGCAGCCAGCAATGTTGACAAGGAAAGCATTGCTACCAGTAAAACAGCAAATCTCTTTTGTCTGTACTTGTTCATCTCATTACCACTCCCCAAGGAAAATTACTGATAGTTGTAGTCTGCATCCGCTACCGGATTACGAAGCGTCGTAAAGCCGCTGATTCTGCATTCGGCAACATCTCCGTGCCGAATCTGGACGGACCCCGGTGTGCCCGTCATGATCACATCGCCTGGATAGAGGGTCATCATCTGTGAAAAATACGAGACAATGAACCATGGATGATAAATCATGCGAGACACGGTATTGCTATGAATAACCTCATCGTTCAACACGGTTTCAACAGCTAGGCTCTGCAGATCGCTTATTTCGTCAGGTGTTATTAGCTGTGGTCCGAGACTGAAAAATGTGTCGAATACCTTGGATCGTTGCAGAAATCTGGGATTCCGTGCGTGAATGTCCTGGCTTGTCATATCCAGGGTTACGGCAAAGCCAGCGATGACGTCCCGCACGCGTTCTTCCGGCACATTTTTGCAGCTTCGGCCAATAATAATGCCAAGCTCCGCTTCTGATGTCACATTCACCGATTGAGCCGGCAGCCGGATATACTCTTCCGGCCCGATCAGGCTTGAGTCCGGCTTCATGAAGCAGACCGGCTCAAGCTCTGGTGGAGTGGATGCGAGATCGATTGCTTTCTGTACATAATTCATGCCAATTCCCCATATTTTGCGGGGGTGGCGGAAGAGAGGGGCTGGTATCGCCTCCTCCGCTGGTATGAAAGGGCTCGATGACCATGCTCCGTCCCCGTGCTTCTGATACCACTGGACAAGCTCCTCCAGCTGACCCTGCTGCAATATCTCCATGACGGAGGTTCCCCATGCGCTTCCTTCCGCCCTATTGATCTCCTCCAGTAGGAAAAATCGGCCTTCATGCTCAATCGCGGCCCGTTCCCCATCGCCGTGTTTAAGACTGACGAGCTTCACGGGCGGTTTCCTGCCGGCTGCTGAGCCGTCTCAGTCCCGCGGACATCGGTGATTTCAAAATCACACAGCTCCTCCAGCGCCTCCGACAGAATTGCCGTAATTCTGTCCTGAATGATCCTGCCCTTCTCAGGCGTGGCCATCGTAGCATCCCCGGCCATTCCGGTAGCTGATATATCAGCCATCTTCCAGGCGAAGCGGATTTTCCCTTCTAATGTAAGAAAACGGTAAGAGGACATATCGGGGAGCTCTTTGATAAGTAACTCTTTCTGCACCCAGTCCGGTTTAATGGACATGACCAGAGAAGTCTCATAATCGCCTCCGTGAATCCCGTATTCCAGTTCCTCGGGAGATAGGAGGTCCTCCGCCACATTCAGACTACTGGGACTGAGATAGAAAACCATCATCCCCGTTCTAATCCGGATTTCCCGTGATACGGTATTCAGCAAATCCACGTTGCCGCCATGCGTATTAAACAGCAGTAGCTTGCGAAAACCGCTGGCCTTCAGACTTTCTGCAATGTCCAGCATTATGGCATGTAGCGTACCCGCAGACAAGGAGATCGTGCCCGGCAGTCCGATATGCTCATTGCTTTTGCCATACGAGACCGGAGGCAGCAGCCATATCTCCTTATCTGGCCGCACCCGCTCCAGCGTTTGTGTTAATGTCGCCTCCCCAATCAGAGTGTCCGTATATATAGGCAGATGGGGCCCATGCTGCTCCACAGCTCCGACCGGCAGAATAACCAGCGCCTTCTCCTTTGGCAGTTCTTTGACCTGTTTGCTTGTCAGACGGGGCAAAAAGCGCTCCTCCCATGTCGTTCCTTCATATCGTTGAAACATAACAGACACCCTTTCTCCTGCAGCTTTGATGTTCTTTTCGCGTAGCTTAATGTTCTTATATATCGAGTGATAATCTTATCCTTATACTGCCGGAACAAGGGATGTAGCCCATTCCAGCAGACGCCGATCCTGTCCCGGGCCAGCGATGAGGGAAATACCGACCGGGCAGCCCAGTATCTCGGCAGCGGGGATCGTAAGCTGTGGCAGTCCCGACAAGCCAGCAATGCAGGTCAAACGCATCGTTCGCACTCTTCGTTCTTCAATGAGCGGCCCGGCCAGCCCCAGCTTCGGGGCTGCTCCGGTAGTCGTCGGTATCACAAGCACCGCATCCATTCCGAGCAGGTCAGCCATGTGCTTGCGCACCTCAAGCCGGCGTTCTGCTTCCTTCTCCTGATCAGC
>NZ_ASRY01000189.1 GCF_000520815.1 Paenibacillus maysiensis
AAGATTAGCCAAAGCGATATGGATGAGAAGCAGCCCATGCACCGTATGCCAATTTCCAAGCGGATTATCGGTGGGCTCCATCCATATATTATTGAGCACAAGAACCGCAAAGCTAATAATGTTAAGCAGCAATACCGCAAATTCCGACCGCTGATAGCGTGAGAGAATTAAAGAAATCAGGACCAAAATAAATGAAAACAGAAATAAAAAATCGTAGGTTACGAAAATAGGAAGATGTCCTTCGTTCCAGGTTCTTATCCCCATATATACAAGCTGGAGCACAAGCACGACAGCAAGAAGCCCTGTACCTGTCCGTTTGGCACTCGCATTACGGCGAATGCCATCCGAGAATACAAACAGAAGGCTCAGGGCAAAAACGTAAATCATCGAATCATATATAAGCGTGCCTAAAGTCACGTCCACTCACCCGCCTTTACAGGCCAGCCGGCGCAAACGACGCTGGCGAGGCTTGGGCCTGACCAGATTTTTCATGAATACCGGCCTCCGGTTTCATTAACGCGGATGCATCGCTTTTATCTACTTTCTGAGCGGCGTCCTCCAAACGATCCTCCAGAGCAAAAATGTGGCTAAACAGTTCAAGCGCCTCATCCCCCTGCTTTTGGACAGCCAGTTCCTTCACCGAATTGATCGGATCATGCATCATCTGGTTCAGCATGCTCTTCGTCAAGCGGCTAATCACTTTGCGTTGTCGTTCATCCAACTCGGGAAGCTTGTTGAACAAGCTTTCGAGCGTATCCTGATGCACGGACTCTGCTTTTTCCTGTAAAGCACGAATCACCGGACGCACTCCCATCGTTTTTAACCATTGATAAAACTCGCCAAGTTCTCCTTCGATCATGTGCTCAATTTTGGCAGCCTCGGTGCGACGCATTTCCAAATTGCTCTCCACGATGCCTTCCAGATCATCAATATCGTAGAGAAAAACATTCTGCAATTCACCAATAGCCGGGTCCAAATCACGTGGAACCGCAATATCAATCATAAATAAAGGACGGGACCGACGACGTTTCATACTCGCTTCAACCCGCTCGCGATCCAGAATATATCCTTGTGCACCTGTGGAGCTAATGACAATGTCCACATCCGCCAACCGGTTCATACCTCCCTCCATCGTGACCGGCGTTCCGTGAAACTTGGAAGCCAAATCTTCCGCTCTGGATAAAGTCCGGTTCGCCACAATGACCTCGGCTGCTCCCCCGCTATACAAATGCTTAACGGTAAGCTCGCTCATTTTACCCGCGCCGAGAATCAGCACCTTCTTATCGGTAAACATCCCGAAAATCCGTTTACCCAGCTCAACTGCTGCATAGCTGACGGATACGGCGCTTTCTCCAATGGACGTCTCCGAATGGGCACGCTTGCCCAATGTGACGGCCTGCTTAAACAGCATATTAAACCACGTTGCTGTAATTTTCTGGGATTGAGCCTGAAGAAAAGCGTTTTTCACCTGTCCCAAAATTTGTGTTTCCCCGATTACCATAGAATCCAGACCACAAGTCACACGGAACAAATGCCGGATCGCCTGCTCGTCCTCATATATATATAGATGCTGTGTAAATTGATCGCGAGGAATGCCGAACCATTGCTCCATAAAACTGCGTATAAAATAACCGCACATGTGAAGGCGGTCCACCACGACATATATTTCAGTCCGATTGCAGGTTGCGACAATTACGCCCTCCAACACACTTTTGGTGAGTTTGAGTTGTTCCAGCGCTTTTGGCAAATCTTGTTCTGCAAATGTAAAACGCTCTCTGACTTCCACAGGCGCCGTACGATAATTCAACCCAACAACGACGATGTGCATTGCAAATTCACCTGCCTAAACTGTAATAAGAATAACCACTGTTATCATAAACTATGTTAATTATATCACAGAAGTCCGAATCTCCTCCGGCTGTTTTATGAATTGTTTATGAAAATTGGATGGCAAACTCGAACATCCAATACATCTGTATCGTTTGATATAATTTGAGCCATTTTCAAAGCAAATAACCATGGATTAAATCCATGGTTATCATATGGGACGCGCAAATGGCTCCATTGAAAACAATTTATACTCATTCTGTGTGCTTGCACTCCGGTGTCTCTACCTGAAGTTCTTCCAACCCACGAACCAGCTTCTTCGCATATGTCTTTTCCGATAAAGTGCTCTCCATGAACGTCCTTCTTCTTAGATTTCCGGTTGCTCCTCGTCTTCGTCATTCTCAATATAGCTGGAGATGACCGACCATAGCTCGTCCTTACCCATGCCTTCTTCAGATGAAAAGGGGATAAACAAACCCCCGGGAAGTATTCCGAGTTCCTGCTTGATTACTTTATAATGCTTTTCCCGCCGTGTTTTGGGGATTTTATCTGCCTTCGTGCCTACAACGCATACCGGAAGCCCATGATGGCGCAGCCAGTCATGCATCATAATATCATCCTTGGATGGCGGATGGCGCAAATCGACCATTTGAAGCACCAGCTTGAGCGGCTCCCGTTCCAGCAAATACGACTCAATCATTTGTCCCCAGGCTTTGCGAGACGTTTTGGATACCTTTGCGTAGCCATAACCCGGAAAATCGACGAAATAGAGATCATCATTAATCCGGTAATAATTGAGCTGCTGTGTTTTCCCCGGTGTAGAGCTGGTGCGCGCCAAGTTTTTACGACTAATCAATCGATTAATCAGTGACGACTTCCCTACATTGGAACGCCCTGCCAGAGCAATCTCCGGCAAAGCGTCCACAGGGAACTGATCGGGGCCAACCGCGCTAATAATAAATTCTGCTTTTGTTACTTTCATTGTGTCCTTAATTCCTCTCTAATGTACCCTTGCCTGCTCAACCAAAGCATGCTTTAGCACCTGATCCATATGGGCAACGGGAACAAATTCAACATCCTGCCTGATACTGTCGGGAATATCCTTTAAATCCCGTTCATTATCCTTGGGAAGCAGAATTTTTTTATAGCCTGCCCGGTGGGCTGCCAGCGACTTCTCTTTTAATCCACCAATCGGCAGCACACGGCCGCGCAGGGTAATTTCCCCCGTCATAGCCACATCCTTGGATACATGACGGTTGGTCAGAGCTGAAATCAATGCTGTAGCAATGGTAATTCCCGCCGATGGTCCATCCTTCGGAATCGCTCCCTCCGGAATGTGGATATGAATATCATTTTTCTCATAAAAGTCCGTAGCAATGCCCAGCTCAACCGCTTTGGAGCGAGTGTAGCTAAATGCAGCCTGCGCGGATTCCTTCATAACGTCTCCCAGCTTACCTGTAAGAATCAGCTTACCGCTGCCGGGTACGACCGTCACTTCAATCATCAGCGTTTCACCGCCGACCTCTGTCCACGCCAAGCCTGTAACCGTACCAATCTGGTCTTCCAGCTCCGCTACACCGTAACGGAATTTGGCGACGCCTAAATAATCCTTCAGATTGTCCGGTGTAATTTGAATCGGGCCTTCTCCACCGGATACCACTGACTTCGCAGCCTTGCGGCATAGAGAAGCCATTTGCTGTTCGAGATTCCGCACGCCGGATTCACGGGTATATTCACGGATGACACGCAGCAGCGTATCCTCCCCGATGTCCAGTTGCTCCTCTTTCAAGCCGTGCTCTCTCTTCTGCTTGGGCAGTAGATAACGATTGGCGATTTCGAGCTTTTCCAGCTCGGTGTAACCCGGAATATACAATGTCTCCATCCGGTCCATCAGCGGACGCGGGATGTTGTGCGCAGCATTGGCTGTCGTCACGAACATCACATTGGACAAATCGAAGGGCAGCTCGACAAAATGGTCACTGAACGTATTGTTCTGTTCGGGATCAAGCACCTCCAGCAGTGCCGCCGAAGGGTCACCACGAAAATCCGAAGCCATTTTATCAATCTCATCCAGCAAAAAGACCGGATTAGACGTTCCAGCCGTCTTCATTCCCTGAATGATGCGACCTGGCATCGCGCCTACATAAGTCCGGCGATGACCGCGAATTTCCGCTTCATCCCGCACGCCCCCGAGCGAGATGCGGACAAATTCTCTCCCCATGGACTTCGCGATGGAACGAGCCAGTGAGGTCTTGCCCACCCCCGGTGGACCTACGAGACACAGAATTGGCCCCTTAATGGTCTTCACCAGCTTGCGTACAGCAAGATACTCCAGCACCCGTTCCTTCGGCTTATCCAGTCCATAGTGATCATCATTCAGTATCTCTTCAGCCTTGACGATATCCAGATCATCATCCGTAAACTTGTTCCATGGCAAGCTTAACAGCCAATCGACGTAATTACGGATCACTCCGCCCTCGGCAGAGCTTGCAGGCATCTTCTCCAGACGGTCGATTTCCTTCTCGACCTTCTCCTTCACATGAGCGGGCAGCTCCAGCTCACTTAACTGATTGCGCAGTTCTTCTACTTCTCCTGCGCGACCTTCCTTCTCGCCAAGCTCTTTCTGGATCGCCTTCATTTGCTCACGCAGGTAATACTCCTTCTGCGTTTTCTCCATCTGTTTCTTCACGCGCTGGTTAATTTTACGTTCCAGCTCCAGTACCTCACGCTCGTTATTCAAAATATCCAGAAGCTTCTCCAGACGTTGAGTTACGTCGATCGTCTCCAGAATATCCTGCTTTTCCTTAATTTTGAGCGTAAGATGGCTTGTAATCACGTCAGCCAGCCGTCCGGGCTCCTCAATGTCGGATACCGCTGCGAGAGTTTCAGGAGTTACCTTTTTGGACAAGTTGATATAATGCTCGAACTGGGTCAAAACAGTACGCATGAGCGCATCCGTCTCGGGGTGCACGTTTTCTGCCTCATGCAGCTCCTTTGCCAGTACCTCGTAATATTCCTCATTGTCCGTATATTGAATAATCTCGGCACGTTCCAGCCCTTCCACCAGCACCCGAATCGTTCCGTTGGGAAGCTTGAGCATCTGGCGCACTTTGGCCACCGTGCCGACTCGAAAAATATCCTCTTGTGCGGGTTCTTCAATATTCACTTCTGATTGAGAACACAGGAGAATCAAATTATCTTCAACCATCGCTTTTTCCAAAGCCTTGACCGATTTTTCCCGGCCCACATCGAGATGCAGAACCATGCTCGGGTAGACCAGAAGTCCTCTTAAAGGCAGCAAAGGAAAACGACGACCTTTTGTCTTGTTGGGTCCCATCGCTTTCGCACCTCCAGTGATTCTCAGGTTCCGGATTTTACAATCCTTCACGTTGTTATCTTTCATATTTTATCAAATGTTTTATGAAAAAACCAATGAAAGGGTAGTTCATTAGCAAGATCCTGTGTCCGATATCGTCCCGTTATGCGTCCCATCGGCCTGTAACAGGGAAGATTGGGATGGGCGAAAAGTCTCAATTGGCGCGTGCACAGGTAAATCTGGCGTCAATTCCTCTCCAAATACGTGCCGGAATACTTCCGTAACCGACTGCACCGGAATAACTTTCAAGCCTTCAATGCTGTCAAAAAGAGACTGCCAGTTGTCCTGCGGAATGATCACCTTTTTAGCCCCTGCCTGAAAAGCAGCCTCAACCTTGGCTAATACGCCGCCAATCGGTTTAACACGCCCGTGAATGCTAACCTCTCCGGTCATCGCAATTTCGTGATCCACCGGAATTCCCCGCATTGCGGAAGCAATAGCTGTTGCCATTGCAATGCCTGCCGACGGGCCATCTACCGGTGTTCCTCCGGGGAAATTAATATGCAAATCGTAATTCGGCGGCGATAAACCGAGTGTACGCAAAACGGTCAATACATTTTCTACAGAGCCTTTGGCCATACTTTTACGCCGTAGCGTACGGGAGCCACCGCCAATCTCTTCCTCATCAACCACACCCGTAATATTATAGGTTCCCTTTCCCGCAGGAACCGGAACTGCTGTAACCTCAATCTCCAGCAGCATGCCCATATTCGGGCCATATACGGCCAAACCATTAACAAATCCGATTTGTGAAATACCTGGTATTTTCCGGTCAGGACGCGGTTGAATTTGGCTGCTGCCTGCTACCCATTCCACATCCGAAGCGTTTAGACGTTCCCGTTTCTCCGTAAGTGCCAATCCAGCAGCAAGCTGAATCATATTGACGGCCTCCCGGCCATTTGTGGCGTAACGCTGTACTACTTCAACCGCCTCCGGGCAAGGACCGAAGCCCAGCTTGTGGACGGCATCCTCAGCAATACGAGCAATTTCCTGCGGCTGGAGAGCACGGAAAAAAATTTCCATGCACCGGGAACGAATGGCAGGCGGCAGCTCATGCGGCGAACGGGTCGTCGCACCTACCAAACGGAAATCGGCAGGCAAACCATTTTGAAAAATATCATGGATATAAGCAGGAGTATTCGAATCCTCCGAGTTGTAGTATGCGCTCTCCAAAAATACTTTACGATCCTCCAATACTTTCAACAACTTATTCATCTGTGTAGGGTGCAGCTCGCCAATTTCATCAATGAACAGCATGCCACCATGTGCCTTCGTTACAGCTCCGGGCTTGGGCTGCGGAATACCCGCCACCCCCATCGCTCCAGCACCCTGATAAATCGGATCATGCACCGAACCAATCAACGGGTCTGCAATACCCCGCTCGTCAAAACGGGCAGTCGTCGCATCAATCTCCGTGAATTTGGCGTCTCCCTTGAACGGGGAGGATAGGTTTTTCTTAGCCTCTTCCAGCACCACGCGCGCAGCAGCCGTCTTGCCCACTCCTGGTGGGCCATAAATAATAACATGCTGGGGGTTCGCACTGCATAACGCTGCCTTGAGCGCACGCAGTCCGTCCTTCTGACCGACAATATCCTGTAATGTGGCGGGACGAGTGCGTTCAGCCAGCGGTTTGGTTAATGAAATGGAACGCAGTTTGCGCAGTTTATCCAGTTCCTTGCGGGATTCCCGGTCCACTGCGCTGCGGTTCGTCTTCTGACTCCGCAAAAGGTTCCAGAAATACAGACCGATGACAATCCCAAAAAACATTTGCACCAACAACAAAATCATAGTAAAGTCCATCGTATTTCCTCCGTTTCTCATCTCAGCATTTTGAAAAATGCCGCTAAAATGCCGTCTATGAAAAACAGTATTTCCTTTTCCTCAATAGCTAAACGGCAGTCTTCCAAAAGATCAGAGAGAAAATACAAAAACACCGTGAAGAACAGTTCTGTAGCAGAGCTGCCCTCCACGGCGTTTAAATGATGGCAATAGAATATGATTATGCCTCTTTATGGGAATCGATTTTGCCTATACCTTCTCGGCTGTATGACGTTCCTCGCGACCCGGAATTTTACCCGTCTCTTCATACGCCTTGACGATGATGTCAATTTCTTTTTTCAATTCGTCAACCATGTCAGCCTCGGGAACTTTGCGAATCATTTTTCCGTAACGGAACAGAAGTCCTTCCCCGCGCGCTCCGGCAATCCCGATGTCGGCTTCCTTGGCTTCCCCCGGGCCGTTCACCGCGCAACCCAGTACCGACACTTTAATCGGCACCTTGATTTTCGCAATATAGTCCTCGACTTCGTTGGCAATTGAGAACAGATCAATATCCAGACGTCCACAAGTCGGACAGGAAATCAAAGTCGCAGCATTCGTGATCAGCCCAAAGGTTTTGAGCAGTTCCCGCGCAACCTTCACTTCTTCCACTGGATCGGCACTCAGCGAAATACGCATGGTCGAGCCAATGCCCGCTGCCAGCAAGGCACCCATTCCCGCTGCACTCTTAACGGTTCCGGTAAAGAGCGTACCCGCTTCGGTAATACCCAAATGTAGCGGATATCTGATGATTTCGGCTGCCTTCGTATAAGCAGCAATCGCCATAGGCACGTCAGATGCTTTCAGCGACACGATAATATCGTGAAAATCAAGCTCTTCCAGTATACCGATATGATACAGTGCGCTTTCTACCATCGCTTCTGGCGTAGGATAGCCGTACTTATCCAGCAAATGCTGTTCCAATGACCCGGCATTCACACCAATCCGAATCGGAATTCCCTTTTCCTTGCATGCCTTAACAACAGCTTCCACTTTTTCACGACGACCAATGTTGCCGGGATTGATACGAACCTTGTCAATTCCGTTTTCAATCGCCAGCAGAGCCAGCTTGTGATTAAAATGAATATCCGCTACGAGCGGAATATGGATCTGTTTTTTAATTTCCTTAATGGCAGCCGCAGCTTCCTCATTGTTGACGGTGACCCGTACAAGTTGGCAACCCGCCTCTTCCAAACGGAGAATTTCAGCGACGGTAGCTTCCACATCTGCTGTTTTGGTTGTACACATGCTTTGGATGATGACTTCATTGCTGCCGCCAATCGTCAGATTCCCGACTTTAACGGGACGTGTGTCTTGTCTTAAGAACATGTACTTTTCTCTCCCATTAACGCCAAACCTCCACCCCATAAAACCTCATATGGGTTTAGTGAAGTGGAGATCCGGCTTCTCATGTTTTAGAGATCGCGAAGTATCAATCCTTAGGCGCTCTCTTCTTGTTTTTTATCCTTATCTGTACCACCGAGTTCCGGTGCGATTTTATCTTTTACAACTTGCTCATTGATGACGCAAGTCGTGATATCATCACGGGAAGGAACCTCATACATCACATCCAGCATAATGCCTTCAATGATCGCACGAAGACCACGGGCACCCGTGTTACGCTTGATAGCTTCACGGGCAATGGCTTCCAGAGCATCTTGCTTAAACTCCAAAGTAACATTATCCAGTTCAAGCATCTTCTGATACTGCTTGACTAACGCATTTTTCGGCTCAGACAAAATACGAACCAATGTGTTCTCATCAAGCGGCTCCAGCGTAGAAATAACCGGCAAACGTCCTACAAACTCCGGAATCAGACCGAATTTCAAAAGATCTTCAGGCAATACCATAGAAGTATATTCACCCGGTTTCAAATCCTTTTGATCTGTAGTCGCATTAAAGCCGATGACTTTCTTGCCAACACGACGTTTGATCATTTGCTCCAGACCGTCAAAGGCACCGCCGCAAATGAACAGGATGTTCGTGGTATCAATTTGAATGAACTCTTGATGAGGATGCTTACGACCACCTTGTGGAGGTACAGAAGCAACCGTGCCTTCCAAAATTTTAAGCAATGCCTGCTGTACACCTTCACCCGATACATCACGTGTAATGGACGGGTTTTCGGATTTGCGGGCTACTTTATCAATTTCGTCGATGTAGATAATGCCGCGTTCAGCTTTTTCCACATCATAATCGGCAGCTTGAATCAATTTCAGCAAAATGTTTTCAACGTCTTCGCCCACATAACCCGCTTCCGTAAGGGAAGTAGCATCTGCGATGGCAAAAGGAACGTTCAAAATTTTAGCCATGGTTTGCGCAAGCAACGTTTTACCTGAACCTGTAGGTCCAAGCATCAAAATGTTACTTTTTTGCAGTTCCACATCATCAATTTTGTTTTGCGTATTAATACGTTTGTAGTGGTTATACACCGCTACGGACAATGATTTTTTCGCTTGATCCTGACCAATTACATATTGATCGAGAATGTCACGGATTTGCATTGGTTTCGGAATGTCTTTCAGATCTACTTCTTCCTCATGACCCAGTTCTTCTTCCACGATTTCCGTGCACAACTCAATGCATTCGTCACATATATATACGCCTGGTCCGGCAACTAGCTTACGAACCTGATCCTGAGATTTACCGCAAAAGGAACATTTCAGTTGTCCTTTTTCATCATTAAATTTAAACATAGAGCCACCCCTTTACAGATTAATCGGTCTAGACAGCACCTGGTCAATGATACCGTATGCTCTTGCCTCTTCCGCTTCCATGAAGAAATCCCGGTCAGTATCACGTTCGATTTTTTCGAGGGGCTGACCCGTACGCTCTACATAGATTTGATTCAGCTTGGCACGCGTTTTGAGAATCCAGTCCGCATGGATCAGCATATCGGAGGCTTGCCCCTGAATGCCACCCAACGGCTGATGGATCATGACTTCGCTGTTGGTAAGCGCATATCTCTTGCCTGGAGCACCTGCTGTGAGCAGCAAAGAGCCCATACTGGCAGCCATGCCTACACAGATCGTCGATACATCCGGCTTAATGAATTGCATTGTATCATATATACCCATGCCCGCAGTTACAGAACCGCCCGGCGAGTTAATGTACAAATTAATATCCTTCTCCGGATCTTCCGCAGAAAGGAACAATAGCTGTGCAATGACGAGATTGGCGACATCGTCATCAATCGGGCCACTCAGGAAAATGATGCGATCCTTAAGCAACCGCGAGTAAATATCGTAAGATCGTTCTCCTCGATTCGTTTGTTCCACAACCATAGGGACGAGACTCATCACGACCAACCTCTTTTCTTTATTAAAATGAACACCAGTATTCATCCACTTCCTTAAGTCCCATTAAAACGAAAGCAGCAAGCATGAAACGGGAACACCTTACAAAATATTTTAACATGTTCAGAGTCTCGTGTCATATTTACATCCGCTCATATATGCAGTGCGAGCTGTTATACAACGTACTTAGCCGAGACCTTCTCATATTTAACCATGTTTCGTATGTATGTGCAAATGTACAGCAGTGACTTATGTAGAACCAACAAAGCGCAACTCACAGCACTTTCCATAAACGACTAAAATATGGATTGCCCAAGGTGAAAATAAGGCACGTAACTTTCACTACGTGCCTTATCCCTATCTAATTGCTACGTTGCAGCCTGTTCGGCATACCCCGTATATTTTATCGTTTGAATTACTCGGCAACTTCAGCTGGCGCTTCAACTTCTTTGCTGTTTTCCAACAACAAAGCAATCGTTTTGCGCAGTGAAATCTCTTCTTTCAGGTTTGCGAACGAGCCGTTACCTTCCAGAATACCGCGAATTTCTTCAACCGAACGTTTGTAAGCTTCAGCCATGTTTTTCAGCTCTTCATCAATTTCCGCTTCGGAAACTTCGATGTTTTCCGCTTTTGCCACTTGCTCCAGCACGAGGTTGTTGCGTACACGCTTCTCAGCATCCACTTTCATTTGCGCTTCCAGATCTTCCTGGCTTTGGCCGGAGAATCCGAGGAACATTTCAAGATTCATGCCTTGGCTGCGCAGACGGTTGTCGAAATCGCGAACCATGTTTTGCACTTCACTTTTGATCATCGCTTCAGGAATGTCGATTGTTGCGTTCTCAGCAACCTTCTCCACTACCGCACCCTCACGGGCAGCTTTAGCTTCGTTTTCCTTACGCTCCAGCAGTTGCTTTTTCAAGTCTTCCTTGAATTCAGCCAATGTGTCAAATTCGCTTACGTCTTTAGCAAATTCATCATCCAGCTCAGGAAGAACTTTGCGTTTCAGTTCATGAACCTTCACTTTGAAGACTGCTTGTTTGCCAGCGAGATCAGCAGAATGGTAGTTCTCAGGGAACGTTACTTCAACGTCCTTGGAATCGCCTGTGTGCAAACCGATCACTTGCTCTTCAAAGCCAGGAATGAACGTATTGGAGCCCAGCTCCAGAGAATACTTCTCAGCTTGTCCGCCTTCGAATGGAACGCCATCCACGGAACCGTCAAAGTCGATAATAGCCGTATCGCCGGATTGTGCAGCATCTTCATCAACGACAACCAGCTCGGCATGACGTTGTTGCAAACGCTCCAGCTCTTGAGCCAGTTCTTCGTCGGTTACTTCGAGTTTGCTTACAGGCACTTCTACACCTTTGTATTCACCCAAAGTCACTTCAGGCTTAACAGTAACCTTGGCTTTGAATTTGAAGGATTCGCCTTTAGCGAATTGATCAATTTCAACGTCAGGGCTGTCTACCGGGAAAATATCCGTTTTTTCTACAGCTTGGCTGTAGGCTTCTGGCAGCAGGAAGTCAATTGCATCCTGATACAAGCTTTCAATACCATAACGCTTTTCAAAAATAGGACGTGGTACTTTACCTTTACGGAATCCTGGTACACTTACTTGTTTAGCCACTTTATTAAAAGCTTTGTCGAGTGCAGCGGCTACACGATCCGCGTCAACCTCAACTTCAAGAACCCCAAGGTTCTTCTCTATTTTCTCCCAAGTTGCTTTCATTTTATGCTTTCCCCTCCAACAAAATCTTCACTTAGTTTTCATACGATCAACGCACACAAAATAACCACTATAGTATATCTAACATTACTATCTTTTTCAAGGGCAGCTCCTTGAATGCTTCACAGGTAAACGTTTCCGACCGTTATGGAGTGTTCATTCCCGCCGCTACGAATAGACGCATCGACCGATATACCTGCTCAAAACGGAAGCGCAATGCATCGGTAATGCCATATATAGCACGGGTTTCTTCCTCATCCTTGTTGCCGCTCAAACTCTCCGATACCGTCTGATGGAGTGCTGCCGCCCAAATATCCGGCATCCCGTCCTCCTCCACCAGCATTGACCTGTAATCTTTCGTACCGTACACCGCCATCACAAACTGCGACCATAGCTCCTGCGCAAAATAGAACAGCGTAGGCTCATGCACTTCAGTCTGATCGGCCACTCGCTCCAGAATACGCATAATCGGTTCAGGAAATTCATCCGGCCGCAACGGAATAGACTCAATCTCGATTTCTGCCTTCTCATCTCCCCGGCTGATTTCGATCGTCCCTTCCATTCCGCGTCGTCGTAGTGTCTGCAAAACACGAAATTGAAGCAGAGGGTGGATTTCCCGTTCCTTAATCCATTTAAGCAGCGCATCGTCGATTTCCGGCAGATCCAGATAAGACAGTTGTTCCAGCGCTAAAATCGTCTGTTCCGACAACGGTTCATCCATAGCCATACGTAGCAACTTGTTACCGTAGCCTGCATCCTGCTCCTGCTTGAAGCGCGCATTTCGGCGGGCCAGCTCTGCTTCACTGACCTCATCTTCTTCCGTAGCGTCCGTTTCCGCCCCTCTGTCGGCATATTGTGGAAAAGCGGCTTCCAGCCATTGTGAAAGGGCATCCCACTCTTCGTATTGCTTCTGTTCCTGTCCCTGGCATTGCATCAAAAAACGCAGCATCTCCATCGCCTCTCCGTAACGTTCGTTTTCAAGCATTACAGTGAGTTGAATTTGATAGTAATCCAGTGTCTTCGGAAACAAAACAATATTATTTTCTTTTGTCGTCACCTTGGAGTCCTTTATTCAAGGCACCCCCTCTCCACCGCAAGCTAAAGTATTTGTAGATTATATGAGAAACAGCGGCCGAAGTCCAACCTCTCGTCTTCCACATATTCACCTGTATTCTAACATACCCTTTTATGAGGCAAAAAAAACGATAGCTACTTTGATTTTTATGCTAAAGAAAGCCTGAATACCGGATATATGCGAAATAAAGCTTGAATCTTTTTTATCCATGTGATATATTAATCTTCGCTTGAATTTTATGTCCCAGTAGCTCAGCTGGATAGAGCAACGGCCTTCTAAGCCGTCGGTCGGGGGTTCGAATCCCTCCTGGGACGTTATCGTGAGAAGCTTCCGTAAGGGAGCTTTTTTTCGTTTTACAACCCCGTACAAAAAAATATATTCTATTCTAATGTAGAAAAGTTCGTCTCCACTTCAAAAAAACGCTGAGAATGCTATCATCTAATGTTAAATATTTTCCGCCGAGTATGAACTAAACGAAGTGCCACAGAAATAAAGCAGTATGCTTACATGTTTGGTACGGCAAGGGAGAATTAATAAATGAAAATCATATCATGGAATGTCAATGGTTTAAGAGCTTGTGTGACCAAAGGATTTTATACCTATGTAAAAGAAACAGATGCCGATATATTTTGCGTGCAGGAAACCAAGCTTCAAGACGGACAAATTGTCATGGAGAACATGGAGGAATACACGCAGTATTGGAATTATGCCGAGAAAAAAGGATATTCTGGCACCGCTATTTTCACCAAAATCAAACCGCTTTCCGTACATTATGGCCTGGAGGAAAATGAAGAGCCGGAAGGTAGAACCATTACTCTGGAATTTGAGAAGTTCTATCTGGTCAATGTGTACACTCCGAATACCAAACGGGATTTGTCCAGACTGCCTTACAGACTGGAATGGGAAGACCGATTCCGCAGCTATCTGCAACAGTTGGATACATTGAAGCCTGTCATTGTTTGCGGCGATTTGAACGTGGCTCATCAGGAAATTGACCTAAAAAATGCGAAAGCCAACCACGGAAATGCCGGATTTACGCCTGAGGAACGTGACAGAATGTCGCAGTTGCTGAGCGCTGGATTTATAGATACTTTTAGACACTTTTATCCCGACCGAACGGATGTTTATTCCTGGTGGTCCTACATGCCGAAGGTGAGAGAACGGAATATCGGCTGGCGAATCGACTACCTTCTCGTCTCGGACAGACTTCGCCCGTTGTTGTCAGATGCGAAGATTGATTGCCATATTACAGGCAGCGATCACTGTCCCGTTATACTAGAATTGCAAGATATTTCAGCATAATTTCTCTTCACACTATGACAAAGGCCGCTCTGCAAAGAGCAGCCTTCTTTTTCACGGTTACAACACTCATTTGTAGGCCATCGTCGCATTCACGGCCTTTTTCCAGCCCTCATACAAACTGCTGCGCGTTTCTTCATCCATAGCGGGGTCAAAAGACCGCTCCACCCTCACACGCTTGCGCAGCTCATCCATGCTCTTCCAATATCCAATCGCCAAACCTGCCAGACATGCGGCTCCGAGTGCCGTCGTCTCATGGATCACAGGCCGTTCTACTGTGGCATCCAGAATATCGCTCTGGAATTGCATCAGAAAATTGTTCAGCACGGCTCCTCCATCCACCCGCAACGTCTTCACGGCAATACCGGAGTCAATTTCCATCGCGGCAAGTACGTCTTTTGTCTGGTAAGCAAGTGCCTCCAGTGTTGCGCGGATAAAATGCTCCTTTGTCGTGCCACGTGTCAGGCCAAACATCGCTCCACGCACCTCGCTATCCCAGTATGGACTGCCCAAGCCGACAAAAGCTGGTACCAGATACACCCCTTCCGAAGAGGGAACGCGGGCTGCATAGGCTTCACTGTCTTTGGCTTCACGGAACATGCGCAGACCGTCACGAAGCCACTGAATCGCCGAACCCGCTACAAAGACACTCCCCTCCAGCGCATATTGCACCTTGCCTTCCTCCAGCCCCCAAGCGATGGTCGTAATAAGTCCGTGCTTGGACTCAACGGGTTGATCGCCCGTGTTCATCAGCATGAAGCAACCTGTGCCGTAAGTATTCTTGATCATCCCTTTTTCGTAACAAGCCTGACCAAATAGAGCCGCCTGCTGGTCACCCGCTGCGCCTGCAATCGGTATATTTTGACCAAAGAAATGATAATCTACCGTATGCGCATATACCTCGGAAGAAGGCCGTACCTCAGGCAGCATGTTTTTTGGCACACCGAGAATGTCCAGCAGTTCTTCGTCCCACTTTAGCTCATAAATGTTATACATCAGTGTTCTGGCTGCGTTGGAATAGTCGGTCACATGCGCCTTGCCGCCGGACAGCTTCCAGATCAGCCACGAATCAATCGTACCGAACAGTAAGTCGCCTCGTCCCGCCTGTTCGCGCGCACCTTCTACATGATCCAGTATCCACTTCACTTTTGTGCCTGAGAAATACGGGTCAATCAACAGCCCTGTTTTACTGTGGAATAGCTCCTCATGCCCTTGCTGCTTCAGTTCTTCGCAGATCTCGGAGGTTTGGCGCGACTGCCATACAAGTACGTTATACACAGGCAGTCCTGTATTTTTGTCCCACACGGCTACCGACTCACGCTGATTGGTAATGCCGATAGCGGCAATTTGGTTCGCTTTTACACCGGATTCAGATAGGCAGGATGCAATGACCCCAAGAATGGAGCTCCAGATTTCATTCGCATTCTGTTCTACCCAGCCGGGATGAGGAAAGTATTGCGGGAACTCTCGCTGAGCCGAGTACACCACATCCCCTTTACTGTTAAACAAAATCGCTCTTGAGCTTGTCGTTCCCTGATCCAGTGACAAAATATATTTTTCCATCGTTGATCTCTCCCCCTGTAATCCGCTCATTTTATGCTGTTATTTTATTAGCTTTATCACTTTTATAAGTACGACTGAAACGAAAGGTAACCATAAGCACTACTACAATCATACCCAGCACAATCCAGAAAGCTGGAGTCATATTCCCTTTAAATACGGTCTGGTAAAACAATCCTCCGAAAGAGCCCCCCAGCAACGGACCTACAATGGGCACCCAGGCATATTTCCAGTTAGATGTGCCTTTACCGGGAATCGGAAGCAACCAGTGCACAAGACGCGGGCCCAAATCTCTAGCCGGATTAATAGCATAACCTGTCGTCCCGCCGAGGGACAAGCCGATGCTGACAACCAGAAAACCCACAATGAGTGGATTCAGTCCCTCAGTGAAAGAGTTGGCACCGAATGACTGCAAAGCAAGAACAAAGATGAAAGTACCTATCATTTCACTAAGCACGTTGGCGAACGGATGATCAATAGCCGGTCCTGTAGCAAATACACTGAGTTTGGTTGCTGTGTCCTCCGTCTCTTTCCAGTGGGGCAAATAATGCAAAACCACAATCACGGCACCCGCCATGGCCCCAAGAAGCTGAGCTGCAATATAGCCCGGAACATCCCTCCACGGAAAAGCTCCCTGAAATGCAAGCGCCAGCGTCACCGCCGGATTTAAGTGTGCTCCGCTGATCCGACCAACCGCATATACCGCAACGGCGACCGCGAGCCCCCACCCGAATCCGATCACTATCCAGCCAGAGCCATGGGCAAATGATTTTTTCAGGGACACCCCTGCGCACACTCCGCCACCTAGAGCAATAAGGATCATCGTCCCTATGAATTCGGCTGCGTATGGCGACATACAACCTACCTCCTCAATAGATCAACCGATTTTCAATCGCTTTCACCGCGCACAAAAAAAGAAAAGCCATCACAAACCGCCCCTGTGCTCTTGCATGGGATGTCTGCGTGGCTCTCTTGTCTCCGTCACGATTATTAACTTAAATTTGATATTATATAAGCATGTAAGCGATGTCAACTGCGGATTTACGTTTTTCATATCCTAAAATAATCGTTGACCATGTCAGATTCCCCGATTTATGATGTAAAAAAATGGGCGAAAATAAGGATTTCAGGATGGATACGACGCTCCCAACCTCGACGAAGAAGGGAAGAATGTTATGCTGAAATTTCTGCAAAAAATCGGCAAATCGTTAATGCTTCCAGTAGCCACACTACCCGCCGCAGGGATTTTGCAAGGATTGGCTCTGATTAACTATGAAACGGATATACCGCTTGGTCCCGGAGTGGGTGGATTTCTGAATCATTATGTCACTCCTTTTCTGAACGAGGGGGCGGGTGCCATCTTTGGCAACCTGGCGTTAATTTTCGCCATCGGTGTTGCCATAGGCCTGGCCGGGGATGCGGTAGCTGCACTATCGGCAGTCATTGCCTACATGGTGCTGACCCGCATTTTGGCGGCAGTACCGGGCATATTTGCATACATTCCGGATGACGTCAAGCTGGACATGGGCGTACTGGGTGGTATTTTTATCGGTGGATGGTCTGCCTTCCTGTTCAAAAAATATCACAACATCCAGCTTCCGGATTGGCTCGGTTTCTTCTCGGGCAAACGTTTCGTCCCTATGATCACGGCCTTCACGACCATGATTCTGGCCATTCTGCTTGGTATGATCTGGAGTCCGATACAAGATGGGATTGCAGCCTTCGGCAACTGGATTGTCGGCTTTGGCGGAATCGGGTCGATGGTATTCATGATCGCTAATCGGCTGCTGATTCCGCTCGGTCTGCACCATGTACTAAACTCTATCGCGTGGTTTCAGATTGGAGACTACACCAATGCGGCAGGTGAGGTCGTTCATGGTGACCTGACGCGTTTCTTCGCAGGCGATAAATCGGCAGGAATGTTTATGTCCGGCTTCTTCCCCATTATGATGTTCGCTCTGCCTGCGGCTGCCCTCGCGTTTATTCATACAGCCAAACCGGAAAAACGTAAAGCGGTCGCTTCCATCTTCATCGGTTCTGCGCTGGCATCGTTCCTGACAGGAATTACCGAGCCCCTCGAATTTTCATTTATGTTCATTGCACCATTGCTTTACGGCGTTCATGCTCTGCTGACAGGTCTGAGTGGCCTGTTCGTGTACCTACTGGATGTCAAGCTCGGCTTTTCTTTTTCAGCAGGACTCATTGACTATCTGGTCAATATGAAGCTTTCCACCCACCCATTGCGAATGATCCCGGTCGGGCTTGCCTTTGCTGTCGTATATTACTTCCTGTTCCGATTCATCATTCTCAAATTCAACCTAAAAACTCCTGGACGTGAAGACGATGCAGAAGACAGCCTCCTGTCTGACACTAACAAATCCGTACCCAGCGAAAAGGCGGGTGCCGCATCTGACAGTCAGTCCAGTCATGCAGTCAAGGTGCTGACCTATCTCGGCGGTTCAGACAATATCCAAAGCATCGATGCGTGCATCACACGGCTGCGTCTCGTCGTCAAAGACGACAAAGCGGTTAACGACCAAGCTCTCAAGCAGCTCGGAGCGTCGGGAGTCATCAGGCTTGGCAGCGGTACGGTACAGGTTATTTTCGGTACGCGATCCGAAATTCTGAAAGATGAAATACAGCGGTTGATGTAAGTAAAAGGGTATCTCTTCAATCATCGAGATACCCTTTATGATTGCCGTCAATCTGCCAATAACTTGGATACGCCTAAATTAAGGTGTCATATACACGTTGTTACATGTATTGTTTTCTTTAAGCACTTATCTTAGTGATTAGTGCTGTGCGCTCTTTTTTGTTTTAAGAATAACCGTTCACGACATACCTTTACCTTTATCTGCGCAAAGGCATAGACGACGCCGAAGGAGCAGGCCACAGTCGTCAGATAAACCAAAAGCAGCGCCATAAATAAAGGAAGCTGACTTATCAAGTCACCGAACAAGCGCAGCACGATGACCAGAATGAATACGTTCGCTGTAAAGGCCCGGTACGCGTAAGTCGAGAACCATTTGTAATAGGGAAGTGAACGGGAATTCACGCTGATCAAATGCCTTGCCAGCATGTAAATCAGGAAAATCACTACCAAACTGTACAAGGTCATGGACGGCTTCAAATAAATCAGATTGCCAAATGACATATCCTCGAATCCAAAGCTGAAAAATTCGCGATTTGTCCAAATGAGAATAAGCAGCATTACCGGAATGAGTACGAACTGAATCCGTCGAAGCACCCCGTCGAATTGTTCCTTATATACCCAAGCGATTCCGCCTAGTAGAGCATAAATAAAATAACTGACGAAAAAGCGGTCAAGGTATAGCAGACTGGACGCATAAGGACCTTGGAATACAAAGGTATAATACATCCATACCCAGGCTCCGAAGATCATGAAGCTCACAATAAGCAGCGGAATGACCCGCAAAGGCTTAGCCAGGTACTTGTAGCAGACGAAAATAATGACTGGCATCAGCAATTGAAATTGCAGCATCATCACCGTGTACCAATACTGCGGTGATGAATTACCGAGCACATAAGACTCAATGAGCGTCCAAAACGAAGTAACGTGTTGATTAACCTGTATGTGTGGGAAGAAGAGCAAGCTGGCTGACGCCCACAGAAAATAAGGAATCACGAGCTCGCTGAATTTTTCCTTGTAAAAATGTGATACCCTGGTATGCTGATTATTCATCACCATTCCATACACGATGGCAAAAATAAAGACTGGCGCGGTAAATTTCACTAAATTATAAATGAAGCCTAGTAAAGCCATATCCGTGTTAGTGTGGGCATCCTTCAGTACCATGCCCAGAACGCTTTGCAGGATCGCTCCGCTGACGGCAAACACCTTTAAGATGTCGCTTTCATTAATATTAACTTTTTGGCCTGTAGTGTTTTCCATAATACGCACTTCCCCTTTGAGAGCTTATGTTGGCATATGTCAAATGGTCGTGCATTCCTCCCTTTTGCCGTTGGTATAGTACATCCATCATTGCCAAGGATTGCGAACGAGCCTCGGACCTGAAGGAGTTCGCAGCACCACGGTGCTGGTCCGTCTTTCAAGGATTTCGCGCAGGACGTAGGCGCCGCCCTTCACCTCCAATTGAATATCGATTCGAACATCCAACTGCTCCAGCTTGCGCAAGAGACCTTCAGCTGTAGAATAATCAATAGCCTCAGAACCATCTATTACGAGATCAAGATCACTGGTTGCCTTCACAGCAGGGTATCCCGTCGCTATTTCGAATCCTGCACTCCCCGCTGGCCCCCAGCGCCAATCCGCCATCATTTCTGCTAACAAGTCCATCAACTGAAGAACAGGCTGCTGCCGTCTCTCTGTAGACAAGGAGTTCCACATCTGACGTTTCACTATCGCATAGGGAGACACGATCTGGCACACCCCCATCGGATCCAGAAATGCAGCTTCCCGTTGATTTCGCTCCTGTCCGCGTACTCCGACGGGAATACAACCATCCGCCGACGGCTCAGCTCGGCGAACGACCACAAAGGGGGTCCGCCTCAGCGAGGCGGTTACCCACTCCTTGTCTTCATTTAAAGAGAGATATTTCAAATTGGACACTTCAATCAGATCATGTGGACTGATTACCATTGCTCCAAAAGTGCATCTCGAACGCTACGGGTTGCAGTCCGCCCGCCCGCCATAGCTTCCTTGGTCTGCAATCGGAAGCTAAGGTCACGGGGCGCTCCTTTCGTACTCTCAATAGCCTCGGAAACGGTCTTTTCCACGATGGCTACATCGCTGCTCTGTGGATCGTCTGCATGGATACCGCTCAGCATCTGATATAATGCCCCCAGAGTACTGTAGCTACGAACGTCGTAGGCCATAGCTGGAACTTTCTTGGTAGCCTCATCAAGCTCGGCAATCGTCCGCTTGGTAATTCGAGCAGCAGAAGCCTTGGACATGGCCTGAATATTGACCTTGCTGTCATCCAGTGCGATTAAACGATTCGATTGCAGCCCATGCGCAAGGAAGCCCCCGGAAATCGCGTTACCGACGATCACACCGATGACCGGATGACCTCCTAATCTAGCGGTTGCGTAAGCATCTGCACTTGCAGCGAGGGCAAGGCTGATACCGACCATTTCTTCCTTATAGCCATATGCTTGACTCGGTACATCAATAATGGCAATGATCGGACGCTTCGTTTCCTTTTTCTCATCTTGACGGATTGCGTCCCTAATGATTTGAGCCACCGTCCAGCCTTCAAGCATACCAACCTCGCCTTTTCTGACGCGCGGGAATCGATTGGTGGCATTCGGAACAATGGCGATATATCTGCACAGTTGCCCGTTCTTATCCACGTCTGCTGCAAGCACTGAAGGAACATCGCTGGTTGGGTGAGCAATGCCCGTCAAGCGGGAGAACCAGCGATAACCTCTACTATCCGAAATGTCGGACGCGCCCTCTTTTGCCAGCGGGACAGGCTGCTGCACAGGCTGTATCTGCGTGTAAAATTCGCGATAGCGCTCAGGTGTCCAAGCTTCTGTAGGATCAAGATTGCTTAACAGGGTCAGATAGAAATCGATTTGCTCTGTTTTAGCAGGCTTCGCCGGTGCCTTGAGCGCAGTATCAATCGCTTCGATAACTGCATCCGTCGTATCTTCCACCATTTCGTCAATCAATCCGGTTTGGAAGCGCTGGTTGGCTCCGATTGTGTTCCAAATTAAGGCTTTGTCGCTTGAATCGAACTCCATAACCCCTGCTTCCTGCTCAATGACCTCCGGCCCGTTCAGACCGAGGCGCGCTTTCTTCGTAGCAATCAGAGTGGTAAACAATTCTGCAGTAATGGACATTCCCCCAAATGCCCCTACACGGCCCGGGATCAGTCCGATAACAGGAACGTATTTACGTAGAGCAACGATTTGGGTGGCAATCTCCGAAATCGACAACAACCCGTAGTTCGCTTCTTGTAGCCGAACGCCCCCTGTATCGAAGATCATGATGGGATATAGTTTGTTCCCTCTCTCATTCTCTTTCAGTGCCAGCTCGAGTGCTCCGGAAATTTTGGCCCCGCTGACTTCTCCAATACCCCCTCCTTGAAAAGCGCCTTCCATCGAAATGATCAAGACCTTCTGTTTGTGTATTTCGCCAAGAGCCAGAATGATCCCGTCATCGCTCTGAGGAACAATGCCTTGCGGCTCTAGGTGGGGGGATTGGATTTTGTCCAACGGCCCAAGCATCTCACGGAAAGTCCCTTCGTCTAGCAACGCTTTGGCTCTCTCGCGTCCATTCAGCTCCACAAAACTATTCTGCATAATCTAGCACCTCCAACACTTGCGTAAATCTGAGCATTACTACACCCGGAGTAGCTCCGAAGTCATGAACTGTAATATTGGCAATAATCGGATAACGGTTAAAAAAACGGATCAGAACATTCTCCCATACTTGTCCAAATCCTTCACTGCCTGTTAAAATGCTAACGTTAGTGGTCTGGCCTTCCACAGGCTCTACAATAATCTCCAAATCCCCCGAACCAACAACACCGATATGTGCCGGCTTACGGATGGGCTTCGTAGTCTGGTATTGAAACTGTAATTTTTCCATCCTTCAGAAATACCTCCAATTAAAAGTATCAATCGATAAGAAATAATGTGGCAGCTAGCAGGTCGGCACTGCCTCCGGGCGAGAGTTGTCTAACATTGCAATACTCGGACAAGCGGTAGAGCAGCTTTCTGCCCGACTGGGTTTTTAATCCGTCTGCTGCAAGGAACGCTGCGGACATTCTCTGAATCGCCATCAGATCCGACAACTGACCGCGGTGCAGGATGCAGGTATCATCCACACTTTCCATCAAGGCTAATAAAGCTTCTATGCGTGCTTCCACCTCTGTCTTCCCACAAGCCCTGGCGCGCAGCAAAGCAGGCAAAGCTTCGTCCCGGATGTGCGGAAAGCCTAGCTTCGCTTCTTCCTCTGCCCCCACTACCGCGTATTTCTTCTTAACCGATTGTCCATTCGTCTGCTGCACCGGGCGATACCGGTCATGGAACGATGCGATTCTTCCTGCAATGCTCATAATCTGATGTGGGTCTCGTTCCCTTGGAAAGGCTGCCCGTGCACTGGTTAAAAGGCCAAGGGCCCAAATGGCACCCTTATGTGTATTGATACCGTTCGTTGCACTGAGCATCACCTGCTCGCCTTCCCGCCCGATTAGAGCTATCTGCTCGCGTAAAGTCTGGTTCACCGGGTGAAGGTATGACACAATGGCTATTTCCCGAAACGTATCCTCCAATACTCTCGCGGATACAAGCATTAGCTCAATGGACATATCTGTATGAGAGCCATTGTCTCTGGCATCGACAAGTCCAGGCTTGGGCGTAAGAAGAGCCTCTTCCATCAGTGCCTTTACAGCTTTGGCAGCCAGAGAAGCCGCGAAAGCTGTATGCTTCATCGTGAGCATGGCTTTAAGACCAGCTCCGGAATTTAGCCGGCGGATCATACAATCCGTCTGACCAATCTACGAGGTCGTTGATCGTCTGTGCTGCCAGCAGCGAGCGTTTGGCTTGTCTGCGCATGATCCCAAGATCCTCCGGATAGGCCACGATCCCTCTGTCACGCAGCAGGCTTACATCGCTCTCATTGCTTTCCATCCCTAAAGGCGTTACGCCTCCGATTGCCGCGAGCGCCTTCTTTCTCTCCTCTATGCTGTCCGTCTTGTAGAGGTATGCGATGCCTTCCTCGGTGAGAACGTGGGTGACATCATCCCCGTAAATCATGACCGGCGTAATGGCGAGGCCAGATTCATCCTTCACCTTGACGGCATCTAGCGAATCCACAAATACTGGCTTTTTGTTGGCACCGTATGTTTCAACCATCTGCACGACCAATTTCCGGCCTTTGGAGAGTTCCGCCGGGCGCTCGATCATGTCAAGCCAGGCAGGAGTCGCATGTCGCCGTCCCCGAGGATCATGCCCCATATTCGGTGCTCCTCCAAAACCGGACAGTCTGCCGGAAGTAACGGTAGACGAATTGCCCGCGCAGTCCATTTGTAACGTTGATCCGATAAACATATCTACAGCGAATTGTCCTGCAACCTGACACATCGCGCGGTTGGAGCGCATAGATCCGTCCTTGCCGACGAAGAACACATCTGAACGAGCCGCAATGTATCTCTCCATACCGACCTCGCCTCCAAAGCTGTGAATGCTTTCGACCCAGCCGGATTCAATCGCCGGAATCAAAGTCGGATGCGGATTCAGAGCCCAGTGCTTGGCAATCTTCCCTTTCAGGCCGAGCTGCTCACCATAGGTCGGCAGCAGAAGCTCAATCGCCGCAGTATTAAAGCCGATGCCGTGATTAAGCGACTGCACCTGATGTTTTCCATAAATGCCCTTGATCGCCATCATGCCCATCAGGATTTGCAGTTCAGTAATATTCTGCGGATCACGGGTGAACAGTGCTTCCAGTGCGTACGGTTTGTCGGCTTGTACAATGACGTCGACCCAGGAGGCTGGAATATCGGTTCTCGGCAGCTCGTCCACGATTTCGTTGACCTGCACGATCACGATCCCATCCTTGAAAGCGGCCGCCTCCACGATCGTCGGAGTTTCTTCTGTATTGTTTCCGGTATACAGATTGCCCTCGCGATCTGATTTGTCTGCCGCTACCAGCACCACATCTGGAATAAGGTCAATGAAGAGACGTCCGAACAATTCCAAATACGTATGGATGTCACCGAGCTTAAGCGTCCCGTCATCAATCATTTGCGCAACACGAAGGCTTTGGGAGCCACTGTAGGAGAAGTCCAGCTTCCCGGCGATGCCTTTCTCGAAAATATCCAAATGTTCGGGTCTTGAAATGCTGGACATAATCATATGCAGATCATGCACCTTGCCAGGATCGACTTCCAGCAACTTTTGGGAAAGGAAGGACGCTTGCTTCTGATTATCTCCTTCTAGGACGACCTTCGCGCCTGGCTCGATTAGCGCCTCCATCAGGTCGACGATTCGGGAGGAGTCGATGTATTTTCCGTCCAGCCACTTTTCCACCTTTCCTAACTTTTCCTGCTTTTTATCACGTTTTTGTGACCAGGATCGCAGTACTTTATTCATTCTTCTTGCTCCTTCCATTTTCTAATCAGATACTGAGTCGCTTCCAGACCGATCTCGTCCACGGCCATTTGCCGGGTATCCTTGTGGGCTTGCTTGACAAGTCTGGAAAGAGTATGGCCCGGCGGCATCTCGATGAAACAGTCAGCGCCCGATTCGACGCAGACAGCCGCCATATCCATCCACCGAACGGGATATGCTACGTTTAGTGCAAGGTCCTCCGCGATTTTTTCCTTGGCTATCGTCTTTCTGCCCGTATGGTTCACCAAATATGGTATTTGAGCGTCCCGCAAAGAAAAAGTGTGTATTTTCAGCAATAGCTTATTGGCTACCTCTGACATCAGCGGGGAGTGTGAAGGAATCGGAGCCTTCAGAAGCACTGTCTTAGCGGCCCCAAACTCCTTCACATGCATAAAAGCTTTATTTATCCCTTCCAATGAACCGGATACGACGATTTGCTGCTCTGCGTTCATATTCGAGAGGTAGACAGGCGTCGCCTCGCTATGAGAAAGATCCACGACTTGTTGAACCTCAGTCTTCGTAAGTCCGATGATCGCACCCAGTCCATAGCCCTCAGGGAAAGCTTCTTCCATCAACCGGGCACGGAGCCACACGATCCGAAGCGCATCCTCGAACGAAAGAACTCCCGCGATGACCGCCGCAGGAAATGCACCAATGGAATGCCCTGCCACGAATTGGGGCCGGATACCCTGCTCGATCAACCGATAGGCTATTGCCGTCTCCTTAACGAAGAGTGCAATCTGAATCCAGACCGTTGAGCCCATAGCCTCCTCATCATCACGCAGTTCAGTTTCGATGATACTTGTTGCCTTTTTCACATACTCGGGTACATCTTGGAGCATTCCAGGAACCTGTGACCCCTGGCCGGGAAATGTAAAAACGATGTTCAGAATCTCACCACCTTTAGCGGATTCATTTTCTTTACATTGTCAATTGTAATAAGTGAGCAAATACCTGTAAAATATATATATTCACATATGATTGATAACCTAATGGTTATAAAGGAGCTTTTTCACTATGGATTATTTACAGCTTAAGTATTTTCAAGTGACCTCGAAGTATGAGCATGTCACACGTGCCGCGAACGAGTTGTTTATCTCACAGCCTGCCTTAAGTAAAATGATTAGAAACCTGGAGACGGAATTGGGTGTGCAGCTATTTGACCGCGAAGGAAAACATATCGTGCTGAATGAATATGGAAAGAAGTTCCTGAAAAGAGTGAACCAGTCGCTATCAGCGCTAGAGCAAGGCATATCCGAAGTCAAAGAAATGAAGAACGAAAAGGTAGAGGTCATCACGTTATACGTCGCCGTCGGCTCTATGCTATTGCCCAACCTTGTCGGCAAGTTTCGCGATCTCTATCCTCAAATTAGATTCAACCTGACCCAGCACCCTGGGAAGATGAAGAAAGGACCGGCGTACGATTTTGCGATTACGTCCGAAGAGTTGGCGGACAACGAGCATGCGATCCTGCTGGAGGAGGAAATTTTGCTTGGCGTACCAAAATCTCACCCTTTGAGCGTTCAGGACACCGTATTCCTGAAAGATCTAGAGCATGAGAAGTTTATCAGCCTTACACCTGGTAATTCGCTTAGGAAAACAACGGACCTTTTTTTTACTCACATCCCTTTTGAACCGAACATCGTCTTTGAAAGTGATGATCCGGCTACGGTAAGAGGGTTGATTCAAACAGGACTTGGCATCTCCTTTATTCCTTCTATCCTGTGGAGGAACGTCGTAACCGAAGACATCAAGCTGCTTCAAATAAGGGAGCCTCGATGTATGCGAACAATCTATCTGTCCTATCCTACTGGGGAACTGCACACCGATATAGAGAAATCGTTCTTCGAATTCATCATTAGATTTTTCCAAGATATTGCTCAGCATTGACGATTTAGATACCTTTTGACATAATATCTGCCTTATTGTTTTATCATTCTTCGGATTAGTAAGATCAATATCTTTAGAGTATTTAATTTCTATACATGCTTCGTTTCAATTTTTTTGTTTTTGGTTAAGGTATATGCATATAAATGAATAACCGCTTCATATGATGGAGCTAAACCATTCACAACTTGTTCAGTAGGTAGACCATCTCAGATATGCAAGGAGGGAAATGATGTGAAGACAGTGCGATGGCTGGTGTTATATCTTGCTTTCCTCACGATGATTAGTGGTTGTAGTGGACCCCTGTCCTCTGAAAGTCAATCATCTGAAACTAATTTGTCGAACGAAAAAAAGATAACGCTTACATTGTGGTACTGGAACCGTTCGATTGACGATGAATTGCTCGCTCGTGCCGAAAAACAGTTTCCCGGCATTGAATTGAACACCCAAAAAATCGGCGGTGATTTCAAGGCCAAGCTCAAGACAACTCTGGCAGCCCGTTCCGGTGAACCGGACATCGTAGCTTTGAACGACTGGATGGTAGAGTTGTTCCCTAGTGCGGATCGTTTTTATGATTTGAGGACATTGGGAGCCGATCAATTCAAGAATCAATATTTGGAGTGGAAATGGAATCAGGGCATCACCCCTGATGGCAAAATGATTGCTTTTCCGATGGATACAGGCCCCACCGCCCTCTTTTATCGCAGCGATCTCTTTGCGCAGGCTGGTCTGCCCAGTGATCCTGAAAAGGTCAGTGCTACAATTCGCACATGGGACGATTATATGGCCGCCGGAGAACAGCTTCAGCAAAAGCTCGGTAGCCGTTCGTTTTTAGCCGACAATATTGTAAACGTTTACAATCAAGTACTTGCCCAACATACGAACCTGTACTTCAAGCCGGACGGCAGCTACATCGGCAATCAATCCCCTCATATCCGTTTGGGCTGGCAAACCGCCGTGGCTTTTCACAGGAAGCATCTACTCGCCAATGCGGATGGCTGGACCCCTGAATGGAATGCTTCGGTCAATAACGGAAAAGTCGCCTCTTTTGTAGGTGCAGTCTGGATGAAGCAGGTTCTCATGGAGGCTGCACCGGATACTGCGGGCAAGTGGAAAGTCGCCCGTGCCCCTGGAGGGGACGGCAATTTGGGTGGATCTTTTATTTCCATCCTTAAATCCAGCAAACATCCCAAAGAAGCCTTTGAAGTCCTGACCTGGCTGCAAAACCCGGAGCACCAACTGGAAGCCTACCAAAAAATCGGGTTGTTCCCTTCCACTCCCGGCGTCTATGACGATCCTGTCATGGAGACACCCGAGCCTTTCTTTGGCGGTCAGGCCACTGGACTGATCTTTGCCGCCTCCGCACGTAATGTCAAAAGCAGCTATTTCGGTGAGCGTTATCCTGTCATCCACGGCATTGTGACCCGCCGCCTTGCTAATGTCGCCAAGCAGAATGCCGATCCCGATGCATTATGGACGGAAACGATGGACCGAATCGAACGGGAATTACAGCGGTAAAAAACAAAATTCAAAAAAGGCGTGTGGACCATATGCTGAGAGAAATCTGGAAGCACCGTGCCGTTTATGCTGCGATCTCGCCGTTTTATCTGTTGTTTGGCATCTTTGGATTGTTTCCGATTGGTTTTTCATTATATCTGGCGTTTCACAAATGGGATGGCATCGGAGACATGACCTATAACGGCTGGGGTAATTTTCGCTACCTTGTGACAGATAACGAATTTTGGCAGGCTGTGGGCAATACCTTTGTGATCTGGGTGTACTCGACGATTCCGATGTTATTTTTTGCGCTGATTATTGCCTTCCTGCTTTATGCACCTTTTGTCAAAATGCGTACCCTGTGGCGGGTCGGATTTTTTCTGCCGAACGTGACATCCATTGTGGCTGTTGCCATCATCTTTGGCGCTTTATTTGCCAATAATTTCGGATTTCTCAATTACCTGCTGCAACTTCTGGGCTTGCCTATGATCCAGTGGCTTAATGTGCCGTGGGGAATCCAAATCGCCGTTTCCTCCATGGTCGTATGGAGATGGACCGGCTACAACGCGATCATCTATCTGGCCGGACTCCAGAGTATTCCGCATGTGCTGTATGAGGCTGCGAAAATAGATGGAGCAACTGGAGCGCAAGCTTTCTTCCGCATCACCATTCCCATGCTGCGTCCGGTCATCCTGTTTACCGTGATTACGTCCACCATTGGCGGAATGCAGTTGTTCACCGAGCCGCAGGTGCTGGTCGGTAATGACGGTGGTGCCGGAGCGAGTGGCATGACCATTGTGTTGTATCTGTATCGTGAATCGTTCATTAACAACTATTTTGGATATGGTGCAGCCGTCGGATGGGGCATGTTCCTCATTATTGCCCTGTTCTCCATCGTGAACTGGAAACTCGTACAAGGCAAAAAATAACGGCAGGAAGGGGGTTTACAGCATGATGCAGGCACGTGTAAAATCCGTTATTTTATATACCGGGCTGTTGGCGGGAATGATCCTGTCGATGTTTCCTTTTTACTGGCTTATCGTCATGGCTAGCCGTACCACTTCGGACATCTATCGTTTTCCACCACAGTTGTGGTTTGGAAGCCACTTCTGGAGCAATGTGACGAGAGTATTGCAGCAGATTGATTTTGCCGGAGCCTTTTTTAATACGCTTTTTGTAGCAAGCTCCGTTACCCTGTTGGTGCTGTTTTTCGATTCACTGGCCGGTTTTGCATTTGCCAAATTTGATTTTCCGGGCAAAAAAGCATTATTCATCATCCTGCTGGCTACGATGATGGTCCCTTCCCAACTGTCGCTTGTCCCCTCCTTTGTCATGATGGCTACCTTTGGATGGGTAGGTACGTTCAAAGCGCTGATCATTCCGGGGATGGTGAATGCCTTCGGTATCTTCTGGATACGCCAGTATGCGGAGGAATCCATTCCAACGGAACTGCTGGATGCAGGGCGGATGGACGGATGCAGCCTTTTTCGGTTGTATTGGAATGTGGCGCTCCCGATTCTACGTCCTGCGTTCGCTTTTCTCGGCGCATTCACCTTCATAGGAGCATGGAATGATTATTTATGGCCGTTAATTGTATTAACCGATGCGCGCAAATTTACGCTCCAGATTGCGCTGTCCCAATTGAACGGGATTTACAATACAGATTATGCGATGGTCATTGCCGGTACCCTGCTGGCTGTACTGCCGCTTATCATTTTGTTTCTTTTCATTAGCCGCCAGTTTATTTCCGATCTTGCCGCCGGAGCGGTCAAAGATTAGATTTACTTGAATCCCACCAAATTAATTTTTGGAGAAAATCATATGATGAGCCACGTGTTTGAACACTATTTTCACAATGTCAAAAATACACCTTTGCAAGACCGCATATGCTTTTCCGTACTGCAAACTGTCATTGAAACTGCGCCTAAGCTGCTGGAGGAACGTGATGAGTGTCATTGCCAGTCCTTCATCTAAAAGGCATCATTGTAGAGTTGTCATTTCGGACTGGTGAACAAATCAGCACAGAACAATATTTACAACTACAAAGGATGTGTAACGAATTCATGACACAGAACGTGCAATGGAAGCCTTCGCGTTTTAATGCGCGAACCGCAGTGGATGATGGCGGGCTTATGCTGTTCAACAGCTATACAGGAGCCCTCGCGGTATTTGGGCCAGAGGAAAATCAGCAGGTAGTGGCCTTGCTCGACGCCAGACCGGATGACCCTGTGCCTGAAAGCAGCCTTTCCTTGCAGGAGCAGCTTCTACAGCATGGCTTTCTGGTCAATGCTGCAACCGATGAGCTAAAACAAGCGGAGGAATTACATCAGTCTGTGCAGCAGCAGAATAGTATGCATCTGGTATTGCTCGCTACCGAAGCCTGCAACTTCCGTTGCTTTTATTGCTACGAATCCTTCCCGAGAGCGACGATGAAGAATCACGTTGTGTCCGGACTGGAAGCCTATATTCAGCAGCAAGCTCAAAGCGGCAAGCTCCAGCAGCTCACGATTAGCTGGCACGGGGGTGAGCCATTATTGGCACCGCACGTTATAGAGCAACTATCTCAATCCTTTATTCGCTCCTGCGACCAGCATGGTGTCCTCTATGGCGCAGAAATTTCGACGAATGGCTATTATTTGTCCCGTGAACGATTTGAGCAGCTGTTGGACTGGCGTGTGGAACGATTCATGGTTACGCTCGACGGCAGCGAGGAAGTCCACGATGCACGACGCGGGCTGCATGGCGGAGGCGGTACATTCCGTCGTATCGTCGATAATCTTCTTTCTTTAAAAGACGTACAACGACCGTTTGAGATTAATTTGCGCGTTAACTTCGATAACAGTAACCTGGAGGCCGTCACTGACTTTATCCCGCAGCTTACGGAATGGTTTGCAGATGATCCCCGATTTAAAGTATTTTTCCGGCCTGTCGGCTGTATGGGGGGCGAAAATGATCTGAATTTGTCCGTATGCGACGACCGTACGAAAGACCGTAAAATATGGGAGTTTAACGAAGCAGCCATTGCACAGGGATTGACTGTCAGCTCCTTTATCTCGGATATCCTGCTCCCTACAGGAGCCATATGCTATGCAGCCAAGCCCAATTCCCTGATTGTCGGATCAGACGGAAAGCTGTACAAATGCTCAGTCGCCATAGATCAGGAAAACAATCAGTTGGGCCAGATTCACGGGGACGGGAGCATGGAGCTGGATCTCGATAAAATGGCACTGTGGACCACTTCAGGTGAAGAAACGGACGCAAAGTGCCAAGCCTGCTTTTTCCGACCTGCCTGTCAGGGGAATCATTGCCCCCTGTACCGGATGCGCACAGGGAACCGCCCTTGCTCCTATGAAAAACGGCAGATCAAGCGAACCTTGCGTACGCTGTGGCTGCAATCCCAATCGGAGGAGGTGAAATAACATGAAGATTATTCGTCCTGCTGTACGACCTACAGCGATTACAACTGGCCGTCTGTCCAAATCTGTACCCGGCAATTTGAGCTAATCCTAAAGTAAGCTAAGTACACATATCTATAGAGCATCCCCCAGCTTCATCCTGCTCTATAACGTAAAAAGGGAGTGCCCTCCCAGCCTGTAATGGCTGAGGGACACTCCCTTTTCGTTGTTTCTTTACGAGCTGACTGTTTGTCCTTTTTCTTCTATGTCTATGGCTGCTCCTGCACTGGCACCTGCGAGTATTCCCTTTTTCTTGTTGGGATACAGGGAATCCATATAGGTACGGGTCTCAGCAACTACAATTCCCGACAAGCCAAGCAGTGCAATCAAGTTCGGGAAGGCCATCATGGCGTTAAAGATATCTGCCAGTAACCAGATCGCATCCAGCTTAATAAACGCACCTCCGGCAACCAGTGCAATGAACAGATAACGGTACGGCTTAATCCATTTGACACCCAGCAAATATTCAACACAACGTTCTCCATAGTAGTTCCAGCCAAGCATGGTGGTGAACGCGAACATAATCAGAATGATTGTGAGCAGTTCCGCACCAAGCGGGAATGCGCTGGAGAAAGCTTGCTGCGTCATCAAGCCCGCATCGGTAGGACCGTTCCATACGCCGCTAACCAGCAACGTCAACCCGGTCATCACGCAAATAATCATCGTATCTATAAAGACACCTGTCATGGAAATCAACCCCTGCTCCGCAGGCCATTTGGTTTTGGCGGCTGCGGCTGCAATCGGTGCGCTTCCCAATCCGGCCTCATTGGCAAAAATCCCTCTGGCTACCCCGCTGCGCATCGCCAGCATAATTGTAGCCCCGGCAAATCCACCCGTCGCAGATGTCGTGGAAAATGCCGAATGCAGCACAAGCGCGAGTGCGGCAGGAATCTGATCGGCGAACCGAATCAGTACGATCATACAGATCAGCACGTACAAGCCTGTTTTGAAGGGAACGACTTTGGTCGATACCTTGGCAATGCTTTTGAGCCCTCCAATGGTAACGAGTCCCGTAAGGGTAGCAATGATCAATGCCGTTACAATCGGCGGAACACCAAAGCTGTTTTCGGTCGAGGATACAATCGCTTTGACCTGCGGAAATGTTCCAATCCCGAACAACGCCACCAGCATTCCGGAAAAGGCGAACAGCATCGCCAGTGGTTTAAAGCGGCGTCCAAGCCCTTTTTCAATATAATACATCGGGCCGCCGGAAAATTGTCCATTCCGATCCTTCACCCGGTATTTTACCGCAAGCACACCTTCCGCATATTTCGTCGCCATCCCGAAAAAGGCTGCAACAACCATCCAGAACAGGGCACCCGGTCCGCCCAGTTTTATCGCTGTCGCGACGCCGACAATACTTCCTGTACCTACTGTAGCCGCCAGCGCCGTACTCAGGGCCGCAAAGCTGCTGACATCCCCGCTACCTTCATTCGGGGCCTTGCCGATCAGCTTGATCGCCAGAGGCAGGCGGAAGACCTGCAACATTTTCAAACGTATGGTCAGCCACAGACCTGTTCCCATGACGAGAATGATCAGAGGGGCACCCCATATCCAACTGCTAATCGTTTCTAATACATGTACCAAATTCATTTCAACCCGCTCCTCCAGCATATTAAAAAACAAAAAAGAGTCAAATCCGCTGATTCGACTCCTGGAGAGGTTAAAGGCACGAAAAAATACAACCATCTTGTGCAGAATTCAGCCACTAACAGCTCATAAAAAAGCCTAGGGCATACCCTGTCACAGGTTATTCGCGTCTCTGTCCTTTTGCCTGAGAGTTTAAGCAGATGATATCTGCGGTGCACCTTCGGCGCCCAATTAAGGGTCTCTCCAGAGTTCTGTCCGTTTACGGTCCCGCTTGTTGCTGTTATCAGTCCAAGCACCTGAGAGTTTTGCCCCTTCGGTCGGAACTTACGTTCCATCTCCCGCAAACATCAACCAGACATATGAAATTGTTTTTTATTATACAGAAAACTTTCAGCTTTTTACAAGTGAAAAATTTGTGAAGTCGTTTCAAGGCTGAGAACGGCCTAAAGCTTAGCTTTACGATATCGTAAGTATTTCCAGAATAATACCACATCATAAGAACTGTTTTTTTGAAATGCATTGACAGATGATATAAAATGGACGTAATGCCCTCATAAGCATCCTAAGCGTTGTAACGTGTTTCATATCAAGTATTTTTCTTATGTGAGGAGAAGCATCATGTCGAATCTTGATCAAATTGCCAAACTGGCTGGCTTTTCCAAAGCTACGGTATCCAGAGTGTTAAATAATTCCCCCCATGTGAGCCAGGAAACGAGAAGCAAAATTTTAAAAATCATGCAGGAGCTGGATTACGTTCCCAACCGGAACGCCATTTCCTTATCCAAAGGTCAGACCCTTCAAATTGGCATTATCACTTCAACCATTAATGAAATTGTTCTCGCATTTCTGAACAGCTTTGTAGAGGTGGCGGGCCAGTACGAATTTCAAACGATTATTTATACTTCCGGAGAAGACAAGAAGAAAGAGCTTCTGGCCTTCGAAGATCTGAAAAGAAAAAGAGTTGATGCGTTAGTTATCATTTCCTGTGTAAATGATACCGATTTGTTAAGCACTTATTGCAAGTATGGCCCGATTGTGTCATGGCAACGAATGGATCATACCGATATTCGCTCCGTCGCCATGGACCAGTATGAAGGATATATGCTAGCGCTAAAACACTTGATACAAAAAGGCTATACTCGTATAGCCAATGCCTTTGGCCGCCCACGCAGTATCAACACCCACAGCAGACAACGAGCCTATGCGTATATTATGGAGCAGCACAATCTTCCTGTATTGCAGCATTGGAATTATTCTTCCATCTATAACATCCGTGACGGTGAACAGGTGGTGCGTGATTTGTTACAGTATCGGGACGAATTCCCACAGGCTATTCTATGCTCCAACGATTATGTGGCGGTTGGTATCATCTGCGAAGCCCGTAGACAACTGCTGAACGTGCCGGAAGATCTGGCGATTGTCGGGTTTGATAATACGGAACTTGCGCATACTATGGGCATTACGACCATCCAGAACCCGATTGCAGCTCAGGCACAAAATGCTTTTTACATGCTTTCCCCTCAGCTCGTAGGTTACCAAATGGAGTTGCACCCCCTGCAATACAGCCTCATTGAACGCACGACTACATAGAGTAACGCTTAACTGAGGGGTTAGGCGAAAGGACCTGTGTTTGTAATGTTTTTTGTCGAATAAGAATAAAATATGTTGAAATCGCTTTTTTTTGTGCTACAATAGCACTATATCGAAGGATTGTGACCGGTGATGCGGGCAATGCCTGAGTTCAATTGAGTGCTATTGCTAACAATAGTGTTGAATTGTGCTTGGGCATTTTTTATTGGTAAAGGATGGGAGGGGGGGAACTTCAATGATTATTGAGAAGGTGCTCAATAACAACGTCCTGTTGACTAAAAATGATAAAGGCAAAGAGGTCATCGTAATGGGAAGAGGCATTTCCTTCAAAAAGGTGGCTGGCGACCAAGTCGATGATCATAAAATAGATAAAATCTTCATGTTAAATGAAAACGAGTTCACAGCCAAATTAACGGAGCTGCTGAACGATATTCCCGTATCCCATCTGGAGGTCGTTAATGAAATTGTGACCCATGCAACGCAAGTGCTGGATACAGAATTAAGCGATAATATTTATTTAACGCTGACCGATCATATTCATTTTGCCATACAGCGGCAAGAAAAGGGGCTGGCGCTCCAAAACGCGATGCTATACGATATTAAACGCTTTTACAAGAAAGAATTTGAGGTTGGGCTGGATGCTCTGCAAAAAATTGAAGATACGCTCGGAGTAAAGCTGGGCGAAGACGAAGCGGGATTTATCGCATTGCATATGGTGAACGCTCGAATCGACGGTAACGAAATGAAATCTACGCTAAAAATGACGGAAATCGTTCAGCATATATTGAATATTATTACGTATCATTACGGTATTGTGCTGGATGAGTCCTCCTTTAGCTATTCGAGATTTTTGACACATTTGCAATATTTTGCGATGCGGGTGATTCGTAAAGAGGTCATTCACAGCGGCGAAGAATTTTTGTACAACCAGGTGAAGCAGACGTATACCGAAGCTTTCGCCTGTGCGCAAAAAATCAATGAGTATTTGGAAAAAACATACGACCAATATTTAAGCAAGGACGAATATGTGTATCTGACCATTCATATTCATCGAGTGACGGAGCGAAATAATATCACGGAGTAACAGGCAAGTAAACTTCATAATTTCATCGTATAAGGATTGTGACTGGTAAGGCAGGCAAAACCTAAACTGATGGCGAAATCGGACGTTCTTCTTTAAGGAGAGGACGTGTCCCTTTCGCTACGAGTTTAGGTTTTTCTTGTTTATAAGGTTAAAAAATTGCACGCCGGCGCATCTTTTTAACCTTGTAAACGGTAAATCCTATCCATACCAAGAATAACCTATAAGGAGTTCTGAACATGAGTGATAAAGAACTATCCAAAAAAATAGTGACCCTCGTTGGCGGCGAAGAGAATGTCAATTCGGTATTCCATTGCGCTACACGCTTGAGATTTAAATTAAAGGATCGTACAAAAGCAGACAAAGCTGCATTGGAAGCAACGCCCGGTGTCATTACGGTGGTTGAAAGCAGCGGCCAGTTTCAAGTTGTTATCGGCAACAATGTAGGTCAAGTATTCGAACATATGATGGCAGAAACGAATTTGCAGGATGCCGAAAATGCAGGTGAGAAAAAGGAAGAGTCTTCCGAAAAAACGAACTTTCTTGGTAAAGCCGTCGATATCATTTCCAGCATTTTTTCTCCTCTCTTGGGCGCACTTGCTGGAGCTGGTTTACTTAAAGGGATTCTGGCATTAATTTTGTCACTCCATTGGATTGATAAAACAAGCGGTACGTATCTGATTCTGAACGCCGCTTCGGACAGCGTATTTTATTTCCTGCCCGTATTTCTGGCTTTTACATCGTCACGTAAATTTAAGACAAATGCCTTTGTATCGGTCGCAGTTGCCGGAGCACTCGTCTACCCGGATGTTATTGCAGCGGTGGACAATCCGGCCAAACTGGCTTTTCTCGGCATTCCCATCATTCTGATTAAATACAGCTCCAGTGTCATCCCGATTATTCTCGCGGTGTGGGTACAGTCTTATGTAGAACGCTGGTTTAATTCCTTTATTCATCAATCGGTTAAAAATATTATCGTACCGATGCTATCCCTGCTAGTCGTTGTTCCATTGACGTTTTTGGCCTTTGGTCCCGTAGGCAATATGATCAGCCAAGGCTTGGCAAGCGGTTTTACATGGGTATACAATTTAAGCCCGTTGATCGCTGGTGCTGTTGCCGGGGCGTTCTGGCAAGTATTTGTTATTTTCGGTGTACATTGGGGCTTCGTTCCTATCATGCTGTCCAATATCGCAACCTTGGGTTATGACACGATGCTTCCGATGCTTACAGCAGCTGTACTTTCTCAGGCCGGTGCAACATTGGGCGTATTCCTGAAATCCCGAAATACTCAAATGAAGGCTTTGGCCGGTTCCTCTACACTGGCGGCTGTTTTTGGGATTACAGAACCAACGATTTATGGCGTAACTTTGAAATTGAAAAAGCCATTTATTTATGCTTGTATTTCCGGCGGTATTGGCGGGGCTATTATCGCTTCCGGCGGAGCGACTGCAAAATCCTTCTCCCTGCCTAGTTTGTTGGCATTGCCTACTTATTTTGGATCTGGATTCTTGTGGGTTGTCATTGGCTTGCTCGTTGCCTTTGTACTTGCAATGGTGCTAGTTATGGTTTTGGGCTTTGATGATCCAAAAGAAGAAACTGCCAAAGCAGCACCAACACCAGAGAAGAAAGAAACTATGATTGAGAAGGAAATTCTCGTAAGTCCGCTGCAAGGTAAAGTACTGCCACTCGAAGAATCTTCTGATGTCGCTTTTGCCTCAGGGGCTATGGGTAAAGGAATTCTGATTGAACCTACAGAGGGCGTACTGACTTCTCCTGTAGACGGAACGATTACGACGGTATTCCCGACCGGACATGCTATCGGTATTACTTCCAATGACGGAGCAGAAATTCTGATCCATATTGGGGTCAATACGGTGAAGCTGAAAGGACAATTTTTTGACAAGCGCGTAAAAGAAGGCGACGTGGTTACACAGGGACAGCTGTTGCTCGAATTTGACATTGAACAAATTCAAGCTGCAGGTTACCCGACAGCTACGCCGATCATCGTGACGAATTCTGCTAAGTATCTGGATGTTCTAAAAACAGCAGAATCTGAAGTGAAACGACAAGACTACTTGATGACAGTAGTTATCTAGCTTTCTTTAGACCATAATAAAACCAGTTAATGTTGTTCACAAGAGAAGCTTTCCGAATGGAAAGCTTCTTTTTCATACAGAGTGAGACAAGTATTACAGCGAAAAATGGAAATATCATTTATGGTATGTATAAGATTGTTAAATAAAGGAGGATTTCTGTGAAAAAAGGATATATTCTCGGTCTAAGCGTGATTGCGCTGCTCGTCATTGCTATCGCTATTTCGGCTGTATTCAAATTTCAGGATCTGGAGCAGGTTGTTCAGCAGAAAGACAAAGAGCTTCAAGCGAGTAAAAGCAATTATCCCGAAATATACGATCACTTGAATGCGGTTACAATTAATGGTTTTAAAACCATGATCCAGCAGGATCAAAGTGTGTTTGTCTATGTCGGCAGACCTAGCTGTGGAGACTGCAACCGCTTTGAACCGAACTTTAACAAGATGATCGAGCAGTATAATCTGGGCTCCAAAATCACTTTTTTGAATGTTCACAAAATTCATAAGGACAAGCCTCAATGGAATAAATTCAAAGAGGAATATAACGTAAAGTACACCCCCACCATTGCGGAATTCAGACATGGCAAGCTGGTGGATAAGGTGGAATGGACACCTGAAAGAGAACTCAGTACGGATGTAGTAAAAGAGTGGCTGATTTCCAAGAAACTGATTTTATAAGCATTGTCCTATACCGTGTCTTACGGACAAGCTTCTATGCAGAAAAAGGTATTCACGCGTTCACCGCATGGATACCTTTTTTGGAAAGAATCAGATGATTTAAGGTTTTCAAGAAAAAATGGGCCCTGACTCGCCTTCACTACCTTAGGATACCGCCCTTTGTACTCAACCGAGTCCTACTGCGCAGACGGATCGTGCTTCGGTTGTACGGCACCATTCTGCCCACTCCGTTTTCCATGTACCTTTTTTAGTTAAGCTTATATAGCTAGTGTTAGATGGAGTCGGGAAATTCGTATCTGATAATATCGGTTTCTGACACAATATGCCCCATTTGAGATTCGATGAACTCCAAATCCCCTTCGACAGCACCTATATAATGCTTGGTACCCGGCTCTACGACGATAACCTCACCGGGGTTGACCATTTGCATTATTCCATTGATACAAACGCTTCCCACCCCGGACGTAATAGTCCACACCTCTTTACGGAACTGATGTTCATGATAGCTGATGAATCTTCCAGCAGAGATGACTACCCGTTTGGTGACTGTCTGTAGGCCGCTGGCCGCTTGTTGCTGGGACAATACCGTTTGCTTCCCCCAAAAGCGCTCCTCAAAACGAGGACCAATCTCAATTTCTGCCACCATATCCTTAATCCCTGTGGATGATTGTCGATCGGTGACCAGCACGCCATCCGGCCCGGCAACGACGATGATGTCCGGGACATTCCAGATGCTAACCGGAATCTCCAGTTCATTGATAATATGCGAATCATGAGAAGCTTCTGAAATATAGCCTGGGCCGCTCAGCTCTGAGCTCATTTCCCGCACCAGCGAATCCCACGTTCCTAGATCCCTCCACTCCCCATGATATGGAAGCACTGAAAGCTGACGGGTCTGTTCCACTACCGCAATATCGAAACTGGTTTTAGGCAATTCTGCATAATTTGTCGAAAGAGATGTATAGTCCGATGATAGGCCCTTTTGCTCCAGCATGTCCAATAAAAAACCAAGCCTGAAGGCAAACACACCGCAATTCCATAGGGCTCCTTCCCGGATCAGCGCCTCCGAACGGATCAGATCCGGCTTTTCCACAAATGAACTAACCCTGAGATACGGCTGATTGGGGGAGGAAGATGACGAAGGAACAATATAGCCATATTTGTCAGAAGGCTCCGTTGGAACAGCCCCCATGAGTGCGATGTCACTCCCGGATTGCTTCAATATAGATGGAAGCCTGCGTAAATGCTCGAAAAACTCATCCCCCGCATATCCGTCCACTGGCATAACCCCTACAATCTCGTCGCGCGATGCACCTGCCTGGTCATGTAAGTAAGCCGCAGCCAAGGAAATGGCCGGAAATGTATCCCGTCGGGTAGGCTCCTCAATTACTACAGCATCCGCTCCAATTTGCCCACGGATCAGCTCTGCTTGAGTTCCACTCGTTGAAAAATAGGCCTTCCCTGCCAAATTTGCTTCAGATAACTGCCGCCAAATCCGTTGCAGCATGCTTTCAGGTCGTTCGTCATGACGCAGAATCGTAAGAAACTGCTTGGGGCGACTCTCATTGGACAAAGGCCAGAGACGCTTACCAGAACCTCCAGATAATAAAATCATTCGCATTTATGCAACCTTCTTCCTCTAAAATAATAAGTTACATGCCAATTGGCACTGTTCGTTTTTCATAAATTTACCGATTACATAGGTATGCATAAATCTCAATTTATACATGATTACATCATGTATTTGTATATTTGTTTGTACAGGAGCTGTCAGTTATGTCTATTAAAATACTTATCATTGAAGATGAAAAAAGTTTGGCAGATATGATCGGCCTTCATCTTCAGGAAGAAGGTTATCATACCGAACTTATTTACGATTTCAAACAAGCACTTCCGACACTTATGCGTTTTAAGCCTGATGTTATTGTGACCGATCTTATGTTTTCCGGCAGGGTCGAATGCGCACTGATCGGCCAACTCCGTCAATATACGACGGTTCCTGTGCTGGTGATCTCCAACAATACCCTTTTGAATATAAGAATTAAAGCACTGGATGACGGAGCGGATGATTTTTTATGCAAGCCATTCAACCTGAGAGAGCTAACCGCCCGTATCAAAGCCTTACTGCGCCGCTGTGGCTCCAACATGCCTGCCGAGTCCCAGGCCATAACCAAAAAACTCAAAAAAGCGCGGGTCTGGGTGAATGATTACCGTCACAGCCTGTTGGTCGATGACCAGGAGGTTGAAGTGACTCAAATCGAATTTTCCATTATAAAAGAGCTATCCGGCTATCCGGGGAAAGTCTTTACCCGCAGCGAGCTCATGGATCGGATTAAAGGCGGAGACGGTGCCTATCTCGATCGCACGATTGACGTACATATCTCCAGTCTCCGCAAAAAAATCGAACGTGACCCCAAAAATCCTCAGCACATCCGTACAGTTTGGGGCAGGGGATACAAATATGAGATGTAGCCGTGCCGTCTGATGGCTACTGGGTTGCATCTGGAAACTTCCTTCTATGGAATCTTTCGTTTTTTCCATCGCCGATAAGGAAGAAAACAAGCCGCTCCACCAAGTATCCCAATGATGAACAGTATCCAGCCAAAGCGGTAGGCGGAAGCCAGAATAATGACGACCTTGCCGCTCCCGCTGCCACTGGTTATAAATCCAGTAGTCACTCCGTTTACCGACAGACGGGCACGCTGGGTTTCACTTCCCAGTCTGAATTCCCACAGTGGATTGGGCGACTCGGTTTCCCGAATCAGCACCTGCTGATGCATCGGATTATACAGCGTAAAGCTGCGTTCCATGGAATTTTTACGAGTAGCCTGAATACTTTCTGAAGCATGGGGAGCCGTAAAAAAGGTTTCCATATCCGTCCCCTCAAACAGCGTAAGCTGATCCACTGTAATCATCGCCTGATAAGGGATGATGGAATAATGCTTCATTTGAAATAAGCCTGACTGCTTCTTATGCGCATGCGCCAAAATCTGAAACTGCATAAAGGCGGTTCCTGCCGGAGCCTTCACAATCTGATCATAATGATTCCATTGCTCCTTATCTCGCTCCTCCACCTCGTTAATATAAGAGGTCTGGAGGATTTGGGAGGCTTTATTCAAAAAAATGACCTTCATATGCCGACTTCCAATTTGTTTTGACCTCGCATCCAGTTGTACAGCATACTCTCGCAGCGGCTCAGCCTTCATTTTCTTCGACGCATATATATTCCAATCACAGGAATAGCTCGGTGCGTAACGAATGGACAGCCCCTCGCCGCCTGATGACAGACTCGTCTTGCCAGGCTGAATATCCGCCACGCAGCCTACATCATTGGTTAAAGATTCCTTCGTGTTATCCTCTGGCATAACCGTCACTTCCTGCGCGGCCAACCGATGAATATCTCCATACCCGCTCATGGACGGCACCTGACTGTCCAACACCAGCGTTAAGCGATACTTCCCTTTGGTTAAAAACAGATTCTTGAACTCTACACGTCCGTAATCGTTCAGCAAACCGGGAATTTGAATGATTTGTTTGGCAAAGCCATCCTGATTCGGCACCGTTTCAATGACCTGTTTCTCGGATGAAGAGGTAACGGGCAATCGCTTATACGACTCACCTGTATGGATCGTTCTTGTCAGCACCGTTCCTGTCTCTTCATTCGTCCACTTCATCGTCAATGCCCCATGATACCCGGCAGGTAAATCAGCCAGAATAGCTGTAGAATAGGTGCCCGTTTTGGCGATCTCCACATCCCTGCTTAATGTACCTTTCTGATAGCTGATTCCCCGTCCCATGCTGAGCCTCGGCAGAGCACGCTCTGTCTGCACATTTCCTTGGACGTTAAAATCGCTCTCGGTCTCCAGGGTGAAAAAGAGCTTGCCCCGCTTCAATGCCTGCTCCACCGGAAAAGATAGCTCATCCAGCTGGTCTACAGGTACAATCGCAAATTGATTGATCGCGTTAAAGCCTTGCAGGTTATTAACCGTAATCGGGGTATCCCCTTTGGGAAAAGCATGTTCTCCCAGGTCAACCCATTCGAACTGATTCAAGCCTTCATCATGGGTTTTGATGTCGACCACTCCGCCCGGCAGCGTAACTTTCAGCTTCCCGCCTGCCTTATTCATAAACACTCTCGCATATACATGCGAGGTTTGCGGCTGTTCCAGCTTTTTGTGCATCGTAAATACGTTAGGCTTACTATATTGTCCCAAATCACGTAACTGGATATCATGAATCCACCAGTAGTTCTTTTGCTGCGGGCGTTGCAGGGTTAACAAATCCATTCGCATCCAGTAGCTGCCCGGCGGGGACACATATTCCCCGTAAAATTTTACACCGTCAAAATTATATCCCTCCGAAGGTGCCACGACATAGCTAACCCCCAGCTCGCGCATCTGCTTATCATAAAACCTCATTTTAACATGCATTTTGTTCGTGCCGCGTCCAGAGACGGTGATCTGAAACTGGTACGGGTTATTTTCCTTGGCTTCCAGCAAACCGGATCTCGCGACCTGCCATATGTTACTCGGGTCTCCCTTCATAATCTCGCCGTGCAGGGTCGGCACCTCATTCAATTCCTCACGCGGATTAGCCTCTACGCTGAACAACTGCGGATTATCCGGTTTGAAAAAGGTTTCGGTCCGCAGCATGGAGTCAAAATCCAGGACCGTTTTCCCTTTAATGCTGCTCATCTGATAAGGGGCCACATCCAGCTTCTTGCTGGCAAAGGTGACAGCAATCCCGGCATCCATTTCCATATCAAACGGGAAATTCCGTATATTCTGGGACGATAAATACCATAACCAATCGTTGGTCGAGGCAAAGGTTTTGGACCATTTTAAAAAAGCATTGCCATCTTCAATGACATCAAACGGACGCAAGTAATCCTCTGCCGGAAGCTGTGACAACAGTACATCGTTAAAGGAGGCCGCTTCCACATAATCCCCCTTGTTGACCGTCTGAAGGGTTTTTAGCTCAGGCTTTAACGCACTGAATAGTACCCCGAAGCGACTAAAGTCAAATCCAGGCAGATGGCTGTAGCTCTCCAGTCGGCTAAAGCCGTAAGGTGTCACAATTTTGCTCGTTAATATGTTCATATAAGGCGGGGCCTGATCCAGATTAAATATGGAAAAAAGTCCGTTCTTGTACGTGCGTTTCAGCCCGGTCTGGCCTTCCAACTGAGACAGGTGGAAATCCTGCCGCTTCTCCTGTCCCTCATATTCGTCATGGTACACTAACTGATTAACCCCAAAGGTGGAGAACAACCAGCCTAACCGCGAGCTTAGCCCGTTGTCCAGCAAATACTCCAGAAAGTTCATATAGTATGTAATCCCGGGGTCGTTGCCTTCATGATGGAAAATCGTATTTTTAGGAGATGAGTACACCTGAAAATCCCCGGTTGCCTTCTCGGTTGCCGTCTTACCCTTATTCCATTTGGGCGTGGCTACGCCGTTAAAGCTCTGAATCATATTATCGGCAATCGGAAAATACAAGGCTTTGCTGTCAAAGCGGTCCGGGTCTGTCAGCCTTTCAGCCATTTGGCTGTAAGCCTCCGGCACTTGAACCGGCTTGTAATATCCCTCAATGAATTGGGTACGCAAGGGTGCAAAATACACGCCAAGGCACAGGACAACAATGACAAACGCCAGCCTTTTATACATTCGTTGCAGCGGTGATGATCCAAACCATTCCATAATCTGAATCACGCCGAAGGTCAGCAAAACCCCGAAATTAAGGGCAATCAGCCCGATAAACTTGTTGGGATCACGGAAAACTGAGCCAATCACAGGGGTCTTCGTCACCAGAATGACAAACCACTTGGCAATGGACGGGAAGGTTGTCCCGGTGGCAGCAACGAGAAATAATAACGTAAGCAGCGAAAAAATCAGAATGATCGGATTTTGGTGTGAGCGTGTCACCATCGCATAACCAATCAAGAGCAGTAAAAATCCCCCGCCCACATAAAACATCGCAGACAGTGAGGAAAAGGAGAACATAGGCCACCAATAGCTCAGCAAGTAGCCCACATTATATAAGCTGCTGTTACGACTGAATAGGGACAAGGTATCGACGACGTTGATATTATGCTGCGACGCCTGAGCGTCCATCACCATACTGCCGAGATACAGGGACAACCAATAAAAACTGAGCAGACCGAAGAACACGCCAAAAATGATCCCTTTACGCAAAAAATTGCCGTATAACGGCTGTAAATAGGCGCGACCGGCCTTGCGGTGCGTCCAGGTCAGTTTGATCAGCAAGAGCATGGTGAACAAGCCCAAATAAATCATGCCGAAGAAAAAATAATGAATCGCAGCGGCACTGACGGTAAATACCGCCGCCAACAGAAACAAGTCTATCCAGTTCCGCTGGTACAGCTTGTGAGGATTATAGTTTTTAATTTGCTGAATTTGAAATTTGGGGTCGACCGCGCTGAAAAAGAAGCGCAGCATTAACGGAAACAAGCTATATCCACAGAGCAAATAAATATGCTGAATGCGAAAAATAACCCACGGATTCAGCGCATAAAACAGTGCGCCGATCATGATGGCAAAAATGCGGGTTTTGGTAAAGTTCGGTGAATAATATACACTAACCAACCGCTTGGCAAAGGCATACATCGAAAATGCCGAAACAAACAGCAGACCCGTGATAAACGACTTGAGCAAGACCGGGCCGCTTTCTCCAAATAGCAACGAAAGTCCGTAGAAGGGCAAGATATAAAGGATACGCGGAGCATTGAACATGGTAGAGGTAGACCATCGTTCGTTCCATACCCCCATAATTTCCTCCAGATACCGATGAGAGGTGGCTCCAAAGGCAATATCACTGAATACGATTTGCCCCGGTCCATAGATAGGCGCAAGATATACGCCAATCGCAACCAGCATCAACCAAATTGCCGCCATATCGTAGCGGTAGCGAAATATCCATTTTTTCATGCTTGTCCCCCTCTCTTGAACTTCTCGTGTATCTGTCGGTTATTTTGGGGCTATCTTCTTAAACGAACGATCGCCTGCAAGCCTTGATCCGTATTACGCAGCTTTAAGCGGCCACTGATCGTCTTTAGATAGGCATCCATATGATACAGGCTGAACGTATGCTCCTGCGAGTTTTGGGAATAGTCCGGCTGGAAATAGCTCCAGCGCATCTTGTCATCAATGCCGCCGCCCGTATCCTCAATGGTAATAACAATTTCTCCTTCTTCCAGCCGAGAGCTAACCTTGAGGACTTGAGTCTGGCGCTTGGAACGCAGCAGACCCGTACGTCCCCGCTCCTGATCCTCCGATAGCTCTACACCTTGGCCCATTGCCTGCACTGCATTTTCCAGCAGCCCCTGAATCGTTTTGTACAGCATTGGCGCTTGTGCTGCAATCGATGGAACAGGCTCTTGCCGCAAGATCACTTGAATGTTCTTCATATCCAACGAACGGTTCGCCCATTTCAGCGATTCGGACAATACCTCATTCATATCCGTAAAGCTGATTCCGCTATTGTCGTGCATCTTCTCTTCCAGCTCATCACGTAAGGTGCGGACTCCGGTCAGCAGCCCTCCCAGTGAGGATTCCTGTTTGAGACGTCCCTGAATGAAATTTTCATTCAACTCACGGAAATATTCCAATTCCTCATGGGATGCTCCCTTTCCCTGACTGGAAGCTGCTTCAAAGCGGTTCGCCAGATCATGATAAAAGCCCAGCAACTTCAAATCATCACCGCCTGTCAGACGGGCAGTCTGCTCTTGCAGCTCCTGGAGCCGTTGCTCAATTGTCTGCATTAACGGCAAGTAATACGTATCCTGCTGCTGTCGCATATCCTCATCCCGTCGTTGGTCACGCACCTGATTATTTACGATGGCATCCTTCACAATTCGTTTGCGGAACTGTATGAGCATGGCCCACAGCATAAGTAATATCAGAGCCATGACCATCAATAACTGTTTGCGAAAAGAGCTGGTGCGCTCTGCAATGTCCTGACTGACATCTTCAACCGATATGTAAAGCGCCTCTTCCCCAATGCGGCTGAATCCTATTCCATATTTCTCTCCGCTATCTTCAATGACGCTCGTATTGCCCTCCAGTAGCCTACGGGTTACGTTTGTAATATCCGTTCGGTTGATATCCGGTGAATTGCGAGAAGCTACGACCTTAAATTGATTATTATAAAATAAAACCTCGTGCTGATCGACCGGTTTACTTTTAATGATTCCGCTAAGCATATCAGCATCAATTGTACGCACCATAAATCCGCCCATCTGCGCCCCTTGAATCCTGCACACCATATACTGAGCAGGCTGATGATCCTCTGTCACAAAGGGGCTTACGGCACAGCCGTTTTGCAGCCATTTAACCTGCTGCACCGCACTTTTCATCTCACGATTTTCTCGTCCGGCAATCACATGATACTGTTCATCCAGCACATAAAAGGACCCGGTTTCACGCTTAAACCCCTCGGAGTATTGGCGGTTCCCCTGATTCAGCATATCTCTGCCCAGACTGGACGACAGCTCCTTCAGTTCAGCCTGCCATACGGCATAGCGCTCGGTTATGCTGCTGGACAGTTCCTGCACCTCATGCTGGAGCTGCTCATTTTGAATTTCCGCCAAGTGACTGCTGAATTGGCGTACGACAAACCATTGAAGCACAGCAGCCAAGAACACAGTCACACACACAACGATCAGGTACAGGATCAGCTTTTGCCAACCCGGTTTCAACAACGCCCATCGCTTCATGCTTTCCTGTCCCCTCCATTCGGTTCAATTCGGCCCAGAATGGCCTGCATCAGACACTCCAGCTCGTAGCTGACTAGCGGCAGCCGTGCACACAACAACCGGGGAGTCCGGCGCTGGAGTGCGGCAAACCTTGCAGCGGTTTCCGTTGCCCCATCCGTCAGCAGCAGCAATTCGCAGGTTTTTGCAATATATAAACGATCCAGCTCTTCTTCGCTGTACTCGCGCAGATCAACAATGTAAATATCATGACGATCGTCCATATGCTGAAGTGCGCTGGAGACGGTCAGGGTTACTCCTGCATGTCGTGCAGCATGATACTGGTGAAGCAGACACATTCCTTTTTCCCAGAGCGCATGCTCAGCCGAGTCGAATCGTTCACAAAAAAGACGCAGCGCCCGTTCTGTATTGACATCTTTCAAAAATGCCAAAACGCTGATATTATACATGTAGTTCCTCATTTCTTACTTCCTGATTGGAGTTGCGCAGTTCTTATGACACCCCAAAACATTCTATTTGTTGACGACAGCCCTATGGTTTTGTCCCTGCTTGAACGGACATTGTCGGAGGAAAGGTTCACCTTACATACCGCTCATACCACCAAAGAAGCCTTGCAGGTGCTGGAACAGCACCCGATTGATGTCGTGGTTTCCGATCTGCTTATGCCTGGTCTGGACGGGATTACCTTCCTTCGCATGATCAAGGAGGATTATCCCCATATCGTGCGGATCATTTTGTCAGGTCACCTGCATACGCAGACCATTTTATCCGCGATTAATCAAGTGGGCGTATTCCACTTTTTGACGAAACCGCTGGAGCTGGATGATGACACGCTGAAAAGGATACTGTACGAGGCGCTTGATGAAGCCAAGCTGAATCGAAACCGCCTGCATACAGACCAGAGCGTTGCTCCCCCTCTGTCGGCATTTATAGACAGCATTCTGAATGCCCCGTACCGACCCTATGTTTTACTAAATGAGCAGGATATCGTAACTGCTGTACATGCTGCGCTCGCTGAGCTGTATCCTGTAGGCAGCTCACTTCGTCATCCTGACCAGCAGGGTATTCAGTTAACCGAGCATTCATTGTATATACCGTATGATGAGTCGGAATCTTCCGATCCCGACCTGTACACGCTGGATACGCTGACAGTGGGCCATTTATCCTTACGCCTTATCCGCCTTAGCGAGATCGCGTGAGTGACGGGCGCCGCCCTTCAACACGGCGGCTGCCCCAATCACAGTCAGGCATGCATACATCCATAACATCCCCACCGTTAGCAACGGGTGACGGATATAGCTTTTCAGATTTTTCCATGTATACAGCACCGGACGGAAAAAGTACCACCGTTCCAGCGCCTTCCGCAAGCCCCCCTCTTCGGATGACATCGTACGATCCATTACCGAGAAGTAGTAAGCTTTTTTACGTAATACATCACGCAAATAGACCTGTTTTTCATCATGATATACACGTGTAAATACCGCCCGCCGGATGACTCCGCCAGACTCTATATAGCGCAGGGTCGGCTGTATTTCTTCAAAAGCAATCTGCTCCGCGTTAAATCCGCCTGTCGATTCATAAGCGCTCATTCGCCAGAAGCGTGCCGCTTCAATGGAGCGTTTTCCCAAGGTTTCACCCGCGTTGTTAATTACATTTCGCTCGAAGACTTTCACTTTGGAAAAAAAGTTGGCCGCTTCCGAATAGGCCTCCTCAGGAACGACCAATGCGCCGATATCCTGATGATCGTCAAAAAAGTCGATGCTCTGCTGAATCAAATGCTCGGCTAAAATCATATCGGAATCCAATACAAGTATGTATTCGGCACCCAAACGTCCGGCTTCCTCAACCGCCTTGACTCTTGCGATTCCCCGCTCTCCATGGGGAAGCTCCAACACTGTTACGGGTACTGGACTCCCTGCCGCTAG
>NZ_ASRY01000190.1 GCF_000520815.1 Paenibacillus maysiensis
GTCTGGCTCAATCCGAGTTCGTCTGATTCATCATAAAATACGTTTTCATTGTCCTTGAACAACGATTGGTTACAGTGCATACCGGAGCCGTTCACGCCAAACAATGGTTTTGGCATAAAGGTGGCGTGCAGACCGTGCTGACGTGCAATCGTCTTAACAACGAGCTTGAACGTTTGAATCTGATCGGCAGCTTTGATTGCATCTGCATATTTAAAGTCAATCTCATGCTGACCGGGTGCAACTTCATGATGGGACGCTTCAATTTCAAAGCCCATCTCTTCAAGCTTAAGGACAATTTCCCGACGACAGTTTTCACCCAGATCCATCGGTGCCAAGTCAAAATATCCACCTTGGTCATTCAATTCTGTAGTCGGTTCGCCTTTTTCATCGGTTTTGAACAGAAAGAATTCAGGCTCAGGTCCAACGTTCATCGAAGTATAACCCATCTCTTCGGCTTCCTTAAGTACACGTTTCAAAATACCGCGCGGGTCTCCAGCAAAGGGGATTCCGTCCGGCTTATAAATATCGCAGATCAAACGAGCTACACGATCCGAGGTTACCCAAGGGAATACTACCCATGTATCCAGATCGGGGTATAAGTACATGTCAGATTCTTCAATGCGCACATAACCTTCAATGGAAGAACCATCAAACATCATTTTATTATCCAGCGCTTTTGGCAACTGGCTAACCGGAATTTCTACATTCTTGATCGTACCAAGCAAATCTGTAAACTGCAAACGAATAAAACGAACATTTTCTTCTTCGGCAATCCGAAGAATATCTTCTCTGGTATAACTCACACTAACCTCTCCCTTTCTGTAGCGACTATATACAAAGTAGCTGTTCCGTAATTGTCTTAAATAAATGAGGTCTGGTCTTCAAGTAAAACGGTAGTATGCAAAAATGCAGGTTATACATTATCTCTTATTGAAAAAACGTGATAATTCACCTTGGATCAGGGATACCTGTCCTGGTCTTTTACCTGCCACAAGCTGTTGTTTCAGCAAGCGGTGAAGCTGGGTATCGGACATTTCACGGCGTTTGACTTCCGTATCTGCAGTAATAACCGTCGCTTCTTCCGATTCCTTGGTGACCGGATTCATGACTTGTTTAATTCCCGCAATGTTAACACCCTTCTCAATCAACGCCTTGATTTCAAGCAAACGCTCTACATCATTAAAAGAAAAAAGACGTTGGTTACCCGACGTACGGGCAGGAACTATCAAGTTATGCTGTTCATAATAACGAATCTGACGTGCTGACAAGTCCGTTAGCTTCATGACAATACCTATTGGAAATAAGGCCATGTTTCTGCGAATTTCGTCGCCCATTTGTCATCAACCTTCCAGTGATCTATTCTTCACCTTATTGTACATTTAGCTGATGCAAAGTGTCAATGGTATGTTAGAAAAACTCACAATAATTTACGTTCTTTCATTGTTTGCAGGGCCATCAGCACTCCATATTTCACATGAGAGTAGGTTAAGCCCCCTTGCATGTAACCAATATAGGGTTCACGAATCGGAGCATCTGCGGATAATTCCAGACTTCCTCCTTGTATAAAAGTGCCTGCGGCCATAATAACCGGATGCTCATAGCCCGGCATATCCCACGGCTCTGGTACCACATGGCTATCCACGGCGGCGGCACGCTGAATTCCTTGAACAAAAGCAATTAAATGCTCAGGTCCGCTAAAAGAAATGGCCTGAATCAAATCAGTGCGCTCCTCATGCCAGGCAGGCTTTGTTTCAAAGCCCATGTCCTCAAAGACCGCAGCCGCAAATATACTTCCTTTAACCGCTTGACCAACCAATGTTGGGGCGAGGAATAAGCCCTGAAAGATGCCTCTCGTAGTACCTAACATAGCTCCTACCTCTCCACCGATTCCAGGCGCAGTTAAGCGGTAGGCCGCCAGTTCCACATACTCTTGTTTACCGCAAATATATCCTCCCGTTTCGGCAATGCCGCCGCCGGGATTTTTAATTAGTGAACCTGCCATCAAATCGACACCGACCTGAGTAGGCTCCAGCTTTTCGGTAAATTCACCATAGCAATTATCCACAAAGACAATAACGTCAGGTTTAATCACCTTTACACGGGCTGTCATTTCCTCGATATCTGCCACACTAAAGGAAGCTCTCCAATCATAGCCGCGTGAACGCTGGATACCAATCACCTTCGTATTGGCATGGATTGCAGCCTCCACTGCTTTCCAATCTACTTTACCTTCTGCTGTCAGTGCAGTTTCTCCATAAGTAATGCCAAAATCCTGCAATGATCCGGTCCCGTCGCCGGGCTTGCCGATCACTTTGTGAAGCGTATCATACGGTTGCCCCGTAATATACAACAACTCATCACCTGGACGCAGCACGCCGAATAAAGCAGTGGCAATCGTATGAGTTCCCGAGGCAAAATGCGGGCGGACCAGCGCCGCCTCCGCACCGAACACATCGGCGTAGACCTCCTCCAGTACCTCACGCCCCCGGTCATTGTACGCATATCCCGTGGAGCCGGCAAAATGAAAATCGCTCACTTGCTTCCGCTGGAATGCCTGAATAACCTTCCACTGATTTGCATCTACAATATGATCTATACGCTGTAGTCGTTCCTGTATTTTGCGCTCTGCTGTTTCCTGAATTTGTTGGATTTCTGGACTAAAAACTACCATTTTACCTTTCTGACCCTCTCTCTTACGCAGCCTTAGGCTATTGATGTTATATCATCGTCGCTTTGAATGACGTGCATTATTATTGAATTGACCTAAAAACGTCATCAGATGTTAACCTTCTGTGAAGTCTTTGAGGGCATGACCATATTTTTCATACTCACCTCGCTGAACTTCCACCTCATAAATGACATCATTGCCATCATACTCGGTCAGGAGTACATCCCCGATCCGATAAAGCACCGATGTCAGATCCCCACGTTCCGCCGGAATGCGAAATCTCAGCGTATCTCCGCTCAGATGCTCCTGAATCAGCTCACGAAGACGCAACAGATCACTTTCGTCGAATGAGCTGATTTTCAAATAGCCCTCGCCGGAAGGAAGCATTTCCAGTTGCTCAGGAGTACAAGCGTCTTTTTTATTAAACAGTACGATCTGAGGCTTGTCCGCAGCCCCCAGTTGCTCCAAAATCGTTTCCACGACTTTCATCTGTTCGTCACGCATATCCGAGGAAGCGTCGACCACATGCAAAATAAGATGGGCCTCATTCGCTTCCTCCAGAGTAGCGCGGAAAGAAGCAACCAAATCATGAGGCAGATTTTGAATAAAACCAACTGTATCTGTAAGAATAATTTCTTTTCCGCTCGGCAATTCCATCGTTCTGGAGGTAGGGTCCAGTGTCGCAAACAGTTGGTTCTCAATATATACATCAGCCGCCGTCAGTTGCTTTAACAGCGTTGATTTACCCGCATTGGTGTAGCCGACAAGCGCTACCTGCACAATACCACTTTTTTGTCTGCGCTCTCTGTGTAAATACCGATGTCGGGTCACTTCCTCCAACTGACGCTTCAAATCGCTGATACGATCACGGATGTGACGGCGATCTGTCTCCAGCTTGCTTTCACCGGGACCACGTGTTCCGATACCGCCGCCGAGTCGCGACAGATTTTTGCCGTGACCAGACAAACGGGGTAACAAATAGGACAACTGCGCCAGCTCAACCTGAATAATACCTTCTCGTGTTTTCGCACGCTGGGCAAAAATGTCCAGAATGAGCTGCGTACGGTCGATAATTTTGAGATCCAGACTTTCTTCCAGGTTACGCACCTGAGCCCCCGACAGCTCCTGATCAAAAATAGCCGTATTCGCGCCCAATTCCTCGGCAGCCGCACGTAGTTCTTCTACCTTACCTTTGCCGATAAACCATTTGGAATCCTTTACTTCCTTGTTCTGAGTCAAAACGCTAAGCACTTCAACACCAGCCGTCTCAGCCAGCTTCACAAGTTCATTCAGAGAGTATTCTGTATTGATGCCAGAACGCTTGACTTCATCCGTAATCAGACTGACCAGTACCGCCTTATCCTGCATTTCGGTTTGTGTATCATAAGTGGAGTTCGCCATATTGTTTGCTCCTTTATTTTCCATGTTAACTCTCGCACAGAGACCGACCTGATATTCAGGCCGGCCCCCGTTTGATGTTATACAATTCGATGTGGTTCAGATTTCTATTATCGCCTATCTTTTGTCCATTTTCAAATCCTCAGGACGCAGTGTCATCAGTTCTTGCTTTCCCGGCTGCCCGCTCCTGTATTGATTGAGCAACCGGACAGCCTGATGCCGAATCGCTTTTTCGATCACATTGCGGACATAACGCGCGTTGCTGAATGCATGGAGACTGTCGTTGCGTTCATTCAACAGATGCTCTTTCATTTTGAGTATAGACTGGGGCATGAGAATATAATCCCGTTCTTTGGCCATCATTTCGGAAATTTGGATAAGCTGATCCACGGTATAGTCCGGAAAATCAAGCTGGATGGGAAAACGGGAAGGCAAGCCAGGATTCGTACGCAAAAAGAAGTCCATCTCCCCCGAGTATCCGGCAAGGATCAAAATAAATTGATTTTTCTGATCCTCCATGGATTTTACTAAGGTATCAATAGCTTCCTTTCCAAAATCCTTTTCCCCTCCCCGCGCCAAACTGTATGCCTCATCAATAAACAGCACTCCACCCAGAGACTTCTTGACCAGATCTCGCGTTTTTTGCGCGGTATGCCCAATATACTCGCCTACCAAATCAGCCCTTTCCACCTCAATCAGATGGCCTTTGCTCAGTACCCCCATTTTTTGCAGCATTTTAGCGATAATGCGTGCTACCGTTGTTTTCCCCGTACCCGGGTTTCCTTTGAAAATCATGTGGTATACGTGCGCATTACTCAACAGCCCCGCATCGGTACGCATATGGGCAATTTGCAAAAAAGCATATACTTCAAATACCAGTTCTTTGATGTTATCCAGACCGACGAGATGATCGAGTTCCTTCTGAATTTCCTGATAGAGACTAAGATACTGCGGTAACGCCTGCGACTTGGTCGAAGTTGCTGCATCCGTCTCGTCAACATTTACCGAAGCTATCGGCTCCGGGCTACGCAGCACGACATTGATTTGCCTGGAAGGTCTCTCCTCCGTCCGCTTGCCCGCGGCGATTCCCCGTCCGTTCATGCATCCATCACCTCAACATTTCTTCAGGCACAGCTTACCCTACTAATGTATTCGGCCCGGCATGTCCTTATTAGCACAAAAGCAACGGGAGCTTTTGCAAAGCATTTTGTTTATGGAGAAGACCACTATGAGAAAACGTTGTACGTTTCAGGACACCCAGGTTTTGGCACCAAGCCACCACCGTTGCAGCGACCATTTGGCGTAAGCCAGCACCTCTCTCGACTGATGAAGCGGCATATTCAGTACTTTAGATTCCGCTAGAGCCATCTGAGGATGATCCAAATTCAAAAATCGGGCAATCTCCAGCGCCCGTGGGCCATGATAGTTATGTGTGATAATCACGGTCGAGGTCCAACCATACTCCTGCATGATGCGCTGGCTATACAGCAGATTTTCGTAGGTACTGGTCGCATGGTTTTCCAACACAATATGCTGCGCTGGAACACCTCTGTCGACCAAATAGCGTTGCATCCCCTCAGCTTCCGTATAGGGGTAAGTCGGTTTGTCCAACCCCCCGCTTACAATCAGATGCTTCACTGTCCCGTTGCGGTATAGCTGCAAGGCTTCGTTCAGCCTCTCCTTAAGCCCCGGACTTGGCTCTGCTCCCCACATGGAAGCCCCAAGTACAATACCTACCTGTGCCTGCTTAAGCGGAGTGGTAGAGGCTGCGTTATTCATATTCCAAAATCGAATACCCACCCATACCAAACCGATCATAAAGATAACCAGCAGACAAAGTATAAGACGTTTGGCTGCTGTAAACTTTTTCTCTGGGTGGCTCAGCCTGCTTTTTAATTCAGATTCTTTTCGCCCAGTGCTTCTCATCCTCTGCAAAGCCTTCACCGATCCCTCTTAAAATCACCATTGTGAAACCAATCTTCCCGGTGTTTCAGCGACATTTTAAAATAGGGAAATGTATGGGCATCTATTCGTCGTAAAACGTCAGCCGCCGTACGATTAGCCAATTCTGCCTCCTGTATCGAGATATGCCCGCGCTGCAACGCATCCTCCAACTCATCCTCGTCCACCAAAAAGATTTCGCCATTTTTAAGTACAACCACATCCAAATACAAATCGTCAAACCAGGGAACTCCCTGATCGGTCACACCCTGATTACGGCAGGTATCAATATACCATTCCACAATCTGCTCCCGATTGTCGAACATGGCAGTCACAACATAATGCTCACCCTTCGGATAATATTGCAACCAGGAATAACCTTTATCCGCTATGCAAAACGTATGACCGCCGTAGCTTTTCCATAACGGCTCCTTGAGACTCAAAATGGTATACAAGGTCACATATCCTGTAAACACGTCACTTTCCACATACCGGCAAGCAAACTTGCGGTTCGTTATTCTGCGCCAGTTGGCCCGGTCTCCGAATTTGCGCTTCATAAATGATGTTCCTCTCCAACATTGGTAAAACCAGCTTACCATATTTAAACTGTACACTCAAAAATAACTCCCTTCATCACAGCAAAAAAGGTATTCTCAGACCATGAAATGGTCCGAGAATACCTTTGGTTGAGATAAATTCAACTTGCATACAACATATGCCTTCTAATTTCGGTTGCGATGTCCACGATTGGAGTTCGAATGACCATTGGAATTGCTTTCCTGACTTCCATCCGTTGTGGCTCCTGTCGTAGATGTATCCGTATTTTCTGGATTTACCATAGTATCTTCATCAGAAATACCTGTATCCGGTGAAGTAGTCTGACCATTTCCCTGATTCGTGTCACTTCCTGTGCCGGAGCTGTCACTATTATTGCCTGGACTGCCAGTGCCATTTCCGCTAGTGTCTCCAGGAGTCGTCGGAACCTGTTCCGGGCTGGTTCCATTATCGGTACCTCCAGGGAATGTATTCCCCTGATCGGTGCCGTTCTGACCATCTGTAGTCCCGCTGTTATCCGGTAATGTTCCATTCTGATTCGGATCGGTTCCCTGCTGAGGATCTACCGGAGTGGTCTCTGCCGGAACTTCCACACGGATCGTATTGGAAGCCTCGGATTCTTTTCCATCCGTCCCATAAGCTACTACATAATATTCATACGTGTTTCCAGCTATAGGAGACGTGTCTTCACCACTCGTGCCCTTCATTGCCTCCATAATTGCAGTAAAGCCAGCATCAGAAGTCCCTTTGCGATACACACGGTACTGCATATTATCTCCCGCCGCGGCATTCCAGGACAGCGATACAATTTGGGTGTCCTGACTATAAGACCCGCTCAGTCCGCTTGGAGCGGTAGGCTGAACTGGCTCATCTGGCTTCTGCTCAACTGGCGGTTCATATCCTTTCGGCTGGCTGAATTGCGTAACCGGGTGCCCCTTGAGGGCTTCACCCATGACCCTTCCGAAAAAGGCTGCCGACTGCCCACTGTAATTTCTCAGCATATGCTTGCTGTCCGGCTTGTCATAGCCCATCCATACCGCACCAGTATATTCCGGCGTATAACCGACAAACCAGATATCACGGTTGCCACTGTTACCGCTGATTCCACTCTGGGTTGTACCCGTTTTACCGGCTACAGGCCAATCAATACGGGCTTTACGACCAGTACCGCTATTGACGACATTTTGCATCATCTGCGTCATTTCATAAGCTGTTTTCTCGCTCATTACGGTTTTAAACTCTTCTTTGTGAGTGTAAACCGTTTTGTCATCACTATCATTAATTTCCTTGATGGAATAAGCCTTTTGGAACTGTCCGTTATTGGCAAAAGAGCTGTACGCCTGTGCCATTTCAAGGGTATTCGTTCCTTTGCTTAATCCACCTAAAGCAATAGCGAGCGAGTGATCATTTTTGTCCATCGGAATTCCTACGCTTTCCGCGAATTGAACTCCTTTTTCCACACCAATTTGGTTCAGCAGCCATACTGGCGGGATATTTTT
>NZ_ASRY01000191.1 GCF_000520815.1 Paenibacillus maysiensis
ATCGCATCAGTCATACTGATGGTCGAAGAGTAACCATGCAAGTTTTTCGGGCTGTACCCGTTAAAACTCTGTCGCTCATTACTCAAAGGTGTGTCCATTGTAAATTTGCCAGATTCGAGAGCCGGCGCATACGCCGCAATAGGTTTAAAGGCCGAGCCTGGCTGTCTACGGCTTTGTGTTGCGCGGTTAAAGGTTCCCTTTTTGTAATCCCGTCCGGGTGCCATCGCGGCAATTCCGCCCGTCTGGTTGTTAATGATGACCATGGAGCCCTGAACAGGCTGATCGTCCGGACTTTTTTCGAACATATCATCATCTGCCATCGCCTGATCCAACGCATTTTGGGCCTGAGCATCCATCGTCGTATGAATTTTATATCCACCAACGATCAAGTCGTCTCCGCTGACTTCTGGCAGGGCTTCCTCCGCCTCATTCATCACATATTCCATAAAATTCTGATACTTTTGAACTTTTTCCGGCTGCTTGTAATCATAATCTACAGCCTTGGCCTCTTCCATTTCCTGCTTGCCGATCATTCCCTGCTCGAACATCAACTGGAGAACCACTGCACGTCGTTCCTTTGAGTTTTCCGGATTACTAATTGGATTATATTTGGAAGGCCCTTTTGGAATAGCTGCCAATGTAGCGATCTGCCATAATTTTAATTCATTTAAGTCTGACACTCCAAAATAGCCTTCCGACGCCGCTTTGATACCGGAGTAAGAACGTCCAAACCAAATACGGTTCAGATAAAGCGTAATAATTTGATCTTTATTCAAATTCCGCTCCAGCGCCATCGCAATGGATACTTCGGTCGCTTTACGGAAAAAGGTCTTGTCACGCGTCAAAAACAGGTTTTTCGCCAACTGCTGGGTCAGCGTACTGCCGCCCTCCACTGCCGAACGTGCTACGATATCCTTAACAGCCGCCCGGCCAATGGACCAAATATCGACACCCTGATGCTCATAAAACCGTTTATCCTCAGTTGCCACAAAGGCCTTTTTCAGCAGGTCTGGTATTTCTTTACTTGTGACAGGATCGCTTTTTTGCACGGACAGCTCGCCCATGAGCACGCCGTTACGATCGTAAACCTTCGATGTCTCATTCACTGTAATTTTGTCTAGATTGGCCTTATAAATTTTTTCGCCATTTACCATGACAAACAAATATCCTCCAAGCGCGCAAAATATGGCTAACGCCGCCGTAATAAACAGCGTCCATCCAATTCGCTTACCTGTAATTTTCTTTTTCTTGCCCTTCGGCTTCTCTTTAGGTGTGTTTCTATTGCGATTGCCGGATCTGGACAATGAATCGTTTGGCATTCCCCTGACTCCCTTTCGCGAATAATCATATGTTGCAGAACGTATATAGCTTGCTGTAGGCAGCATAAAAGCAAACGGAATGAAAAGAACAACCCTGTTCAGGTTGCTCCCGGTCACATTCCTATACGGTTAGACGAGACGGACGCCTGAAAAGTTTCACCAACCCGGGCGTCCGTCAGGCCGTAATCAGTTATCGCTGACGTTATCCTGTTGCTGTGCAAGCGACACATTGCGCTGCGGTGTAAAGGTGGAAATAGCATGCTTGTAGATCAGCTGTTGCTTTCCATCCGAGTCGATAACAATTGTGAAGTTGTCAAATGCTTTAATGGTTCCCCGCACCTGAAATCCATTGATCAGGTATACCGTTACCGGTATAGAATCCTTGCGCAATTGATTCAGAAACGTATCTTGGATATTAATGGACTTGTTCATTTTAGCCGTACCCCCAATAATCATTTGGATTGTTTTGAAGTATATTCAAGGTCTGTCCGGAACTTTCCTGCTATAATTTCGTGTATTCGGGCTGCATGAGCAGAAAAATTTCCGAAATCAGTGACATCTACCCACTGGATATCCTTCATATGGCGAAACCACGAGAGCTGTCGCTTCGCAAAATGACGCGTATCCCGTTTCAGCCAAGTCACCGCCTCTTCCAAAGACACCTCTCCCCGCAGGTAGGAGGATATCTCTTTGTAGCCTAGACCTTGCATGGAGATGGCATCGCTTCGCACTCCCCGTTCCATTAAGGAGGTTACCTCAGCAACAAGCCCTTGATCGAGCATCCCGTCAATTCGGTCTTCAATACGTTTATATAGCATTTGCCTATCCATTGTCAAACCTACGATGCATAGCTGATAAGGAGATTCCTTTTTTTGACTGGCAAGTTGAGAGCTAAGTGTCGTTCCGCTAACATGGTAAATTTCCAGCGCCCGAACGACACGACGACGATCATTAGGATGCAGACGAAGTGCACTTTCGGGATCAACCGCCTGTAGTCGCGCATGAAGCGCCTCGGCTCCAAATTGCTCGGCATAATCAAGCTGTTCCTGACGAAAAGCTTCATCAGCTCCCACCTCGGAAAACTGGTATTCATAGCAGACAGACTCCACATACAAACCAGTCCCACCTACGATAAACGGCAGTTTTCCTCTGGCATGAATATCCGGTATAAGGCGACGGCAATCTTCCTGAAATGCAGCTACCGAATATGGGTATTCCGGCTCATGAATATCAATCAAATGGTGCTTAATTCCTTCCATTTCCTGTTCGGAAATTTTGGCAGTTCCAATATCCATATGACGATACACCTGCATGGAATCTCCGGAAATAATTTCCCCGTCAAATTGCCGTGCCATCTCGATGCTTAATTTCGTCTTGCCGACCGCTGTCGGGCCAACAAGAACAAGTAGTTTAGGCTTAGATACCGCTGTCAATATCAATCACTCCGTACACTGTTTTCGTTGTGCCCCGTTGCTCCACACGGAAGCCGAGGCGGGCAAATTCCCCGCTGCCCCGTTTTTCCTTCAATACAATTGTTTTCCTTGCGATCCGTTTTGCCTGAGCAATACTTTCCTCATCCAGCGCATCCGGGTTAGCCAACCCTCTCAATGGACCGATGGCACTGGAATCGAGCAACGGATCACGGAACATCGGGTCAAAATAGATAATATCCACACTGCGATCCGGCACGCTACGCAAATAGTCCAAATGATGACCAAAACGAACATCAATGCCGGAAAATGCCGTATCTACCGCTTCGTTACCGGAACGGTAATGCCTCATTCCATCCTTGATTAAAGCATAGACAGGAAAAGAACTTTCCACAGCAATTACTTGTCCAGAGCTTCCCGTTCCAATTGCAAACAGGAGGGAATCCGTTCCGAGTCCTGCGGTGCAATCCAGCACGGTGTCCCCCGGAACGAGCCGAGCGGCGGTCAACATCGGATCAGGCTCCCCTTTCAACACCCGCTTGGCGCGGATGAAGCCCATACTTGGGTGAAAAGTCATCGGTGGTTGTTCCGGACTAATCAGCCTCACCCCGCCCTGCACTAGCACCAGCGCCTGACGAACTTTATGAGCAGCAGTCAGCCTTGCTACCGATATACCACGACGGGGGGCATACAGCACCCCCAGCTCGGCTGCAAGCATTTCCGCCCGCTGCACGACCTCAGCCGAGGGAGAATCCCCCGTCGTCACCAGTAAATCGGCTTGTTCCTTCCGAAGCCTTGCCTGCCTTTCTTCTTTACGGTTTTCCCGATCCTGCAACATGTACAAACTCCCTTACATTACTCTTTTAAACAGCTTCTCCAAATCATATGTGGAAAAGGATACAACGATAGGTCGCCCATGCGGACAGGTGTACGGCTGTCTGCACGTCGCCAAACGCTCCAGCAATACGACAGCCTGTCGGTCGGTCAGCTTCTGGTTCGCTTTAATCGAAGCCCGACAGGAGCACATGATCGAGGCTGCCTCCCGTACCTTAGCAAGATCAATTGCTTTTTCATCCAGTACCCATCCTGCCATTTCCTCAATAATATCCGCTTCTTCTCCTTGAGGAAGCCAGTAAGGATAAGAGCTAACCCGAAAGGTTTGACCGCCAAAATGCTCCAAATACACTCCCGCTTGCTCAAACCAGTGTAGCCTAGTTTTCAGCTTTTCCGTCTCTGAAGGCGTAAACTCTAATGTAATCGGCAGCAATAGCTCCTGCGATACGGCCTCGGGATTTCCAAATTTTTCATAATAAAATTCGTAGTTGACCCGTTCATGCGCTGCATGCTGGTCAATTAAATACAGCCCCTGATCGTTCTGCGCAATCAAATAGGTTCCATGGTGCTGACCGATCAAATTTAGCTCAGGAAAAGCGGGCAGTTCGGGAGCCTCACCTGATACCACCGCCAACTGCTCTGCATTCAGTCGTGACTGACGTGGCTTCTGATCCGTGAAATAGCGGGAATCCACAGCGTTTCCTGCACCTTGTGAAGCAGAAGGCCGGTAAGCCACAGAAGCAGCCGCTTCCTGTACTCCGTCGCTGTACAAGGAAGATGAGCCCGATACGGCTCCACTTCCTTGCATTTCTTGAGTATCGGGCGTCTGCCCGGCAGCACCATCAGGCAATGGAGCGCTCCCTCTAACGCCATTTTCATCGTTTCCATCCACAAAATCTGCATCTAGCTCTTCGTCACTGACACGTTGCCCAGAAGGCGGGTTCACCCGACCAATGACTGGGAGCCTCTCCCTATCTTGACGTTGCTCACGATCCGCCCCATGCCCACGGTTCTCCTCATTTCCATTCAACCGAATAGGTTGGCGAGGGTCACGGCCCTCTGGGTAAGATCCGGTAAGCGGCTGTTCCTCCGCTTGACTCTCGCCAGCAGAAGAATTTCCTTCCATACCGTTTCCCTTCGAGAAATGAAACTGCTCCTGCACAAACGAGCCGCTATCCTTGCCGCCGATTTCGCGCTTGACAGCCTTCGGAATCAGCACCTGCTGTCCTAGAACAGCTTTTACCGAATCCTCAATCAACTGAAACAGCTCTGCTTCTTTGCTGAAACGCACCTCCAGCTTGGCGGGATGAACGTTAACATCTACCAGTGAAGGATGCATCTCCAACTGGATCACAGCCAGCGGAAAACGATTGATCGGCAGCAGCGTATGATACGCCTTAAGCAACGCCTGATTCAGCCCATAGCTGCGCACAAAGCGTCCGTTCACCACCGTCGAGATGGCGTTTCGATTCGATCTGGTCCACTCCGGGCGGCTGACATAGCCGCTAATACGGTAATCGAGACTTTCTCCTTCCAGCAGCAGCATGGATTTGGCCGCAGAAGTTCCGTAAACAGCAGCAATCACCTGAAGCAAATCACCATTACCCAGCGTTTGAAGCAGTGTATTCCCGTTATGTCGTAAAGTGAAGGCAACTTCCGGGTGCGAAAGCGCCATTCGGTAAAGCACGTCCGAAATGTGCCCCAGCTCCGTCTGGATCGTTTTCATATATTTCAGTCTTGCAGGTGTATTATAAAACAGCTCCCGGACGGTAAAATCCGTCCCTTGCCGGGCGGCTGCATCCTCGTGCAGTACCAGCTTGCCGCCCTCAATAATCAATTTGCGGGCACGTCCGTCATCTGCGGCTGCTGTGAGCAGCTCCACTTTCGATACAGCCGCAATACTCGGCAGCGCTTCTCCACGGAAGCCCAGGCTCGTGATCTGGAACAGATCGCGTCCATGTCCGATTTTGCTTGTCGCATGCCGATAGAACGCCGTTTCCACATCCTCAGGCTCAATGCCACTGCCATTATCCGTCACCCGGATGCTTTGCAGCCCGCCTTCTTCCACCCATACATCTACGCGCGTACCGCCCGCATCAATCGCATTTTCCACCAGTTCCTTCACGACGGAGGCTGGACGTTCCACAACCTCACCGGCAGCAATCTGGTTGGCAATATGCTCATCCAGTACCCGAATTTTAGACATCCTTTTAACCTCCCCCTGACCTCAAAGTGTGATGAAAAACTGGAAATATCATATCGTGTACTACAGGCTGTTAGCCTTGTTTTTCAGTTCATTTAACAACTGCATCGCCTGCAAAGGTGTCATGTTCATGACATCAGCGTTTTTCACCTTGCGCAAAATCTGGCGCACAATCGGATTAACCTCGGCCGTCTCTAGCTGCGGCTTGGCAGGAGCAAGCTCTTGCTCTCCGAAAATGGACAGCTGTACGACTCCGGTAGCTTTATGATCCAGCACACTGGAATCTTCCACTGCCTGCTGAGTATCTTCTTTTACAACGTTGGCTTGCTGTGACACAAATGGAGCCTGCAATGCAGCTTCTCTTACAACATTTTCCTTCGCTGCTGCAACAACCTCGGTGCCTGCCGTCACTTGGGCGACTGCGTGCTCAAAGCCTTGCAACAGTCCGTTCGCGCGTTCAATGATATTATCCGGCAAACCTGCGAGACGGGCACAATAAATACCGTAACTGCTACTGGCCGCACCCGGTATGAGCTTGCGCAGGAAATTCACCTTGTCGCCGCTTTCCTGTACTGCCATAGAGTAATTCCGCAGCGAGGACAGGCTTTGCTCCAAATGAGCCAGCTCATGAAAATGCGTAGACACCAGCGCCTTACAGCCGATCGTATCATGCACAAACTCGATGACCGCCTGCGCAATCGTCATCCCTTCACTGGTGGACGTACCACGTCCCAACTCGTCAATAATGATGAGGCTTCGCGGAGTCGCCTTGTCTGTCATGACCTGAATATCAGCCATTTCCACCATGAACGTACTCTGTCCACCAATCAGATCATCCGCCGCACCGATGCGCGTAAAAATGCGATCCAGCATCGGCACTTTGGCATGTGCAGCCGGAACGAAGCAGCCGATCTGCGCCATGATTGCGATAAGCGCGACCTGACGCATATACGTGCTTTTCCCGGCCATATTCGGACCGGTGATCAGCAAAATATGCGCATCTTTTTCTTCCAGTGCCGTACCATTGGCGATAAAGCTGCCATCCTTCATCACGGCTTCCACAACGGGATGTCGCCCCTGCTCCACCACGAAATCATATCCGGTTGTCAGCTCAGGCTTCACGAAGCCACGCTCTGCGCTGACCGATGCCAGTGACTGGTACACGTCAATTTCAGCCACCCGCTCTGCCAGCTTTTGCAGACGTGGAATTTCAGTATTTAGTTTACTGCGAAGCTCGGAGAAGAGAGAATACTCCAGGTCCACCATCTTATCCTCGGCTTCCAAAATCAGAGATTCCTTTTCCTTCAGCTCCGGTGTAATATAACGTTCCGCATTCGCCAGCGTTTGCTTCCGTTCATAACGTCCTTCCGGCAATGAAGCCAGATTGGATTTGGTTACCTCGATATAATAGCCAAACACTTTGTTGTATCCGATTTTGAGCGATCGAATACCAGTCGCTACACGTTCCTTCGCCTCCAGCTCGGCGATCCAGCGCTTGCCGTTCACACTAGCTTCCCGCAGCTCGTCCAGATGCTGATGGTAGCCCTCCTTAATGAGACCCCCGTCCCTTACGGAAACAGGCGGCTCGTCCGCCACGGCTTCCTCAATCAGCGCGCACAAGTCTGTACAGCTATCCAGCGTTTGGGCAATTCGGCGCAGTGTCTCCGATTCCGATTCCGCGCACAGCTCACGTAAAGCCGGAATTCGGGTCAATGACAGCTTGAGTGCAATCAGGTCGCGTGCATTGGCGCTGCCAAAGGCAATTCGCCCAACCAAGCGCTCCAGATCGTAAATTTCCTTGAGCTGTGCACGCACATCCTCCCGAAAAATAAACTGATGGTACAGCTTGTCCACTGCTTCCAGCCGTTCCTCGATCAAATTACTGCTAAGTAGCGGCTTGTCGATCCAGCGTCTCAGCAACCGCGCTCCCATCGACGTCTCCGTCCGATCCAGCAGCCACAGCAACGAGCCCTTCTTGGAGCGCTCACGAACCGTCTCCACCAGTTCCAGATTACGGCGGGTAAATGGATCAAGAATCATAAAATGGTTCGGCTCATAAGCAGAAATCTGTGTCAACTGGCCTAACGATCTTTTTTGCGTTTCATTCAAATAAGCAATCAAACGCGATACACAATGCCTACGTTCCTCGTTGAGTCTGGCCCACGTTGCTTCACCAAATTGACTACGCACAAGATCATCCTTAGACTTGTCCCAGGCTGTGTATACAACACGCCGTCCTACGGGTGACATTCGGGAGGTCACAAAATCGAGCAGATGACCATCCCCCAGCATTTCTGATGGCTCATAAATATTAATTTCATCCAATAGCCATTCCTTCGAATCTGGTACAGAGGTCACATACAGCTCACCTGTGGACAAATCGCAAGCCGCCAGTGCCAGCATCCCGTCCGTCTCGGTGACACATACCATGTAGTTGTTGGATTTGTCACCCAGCACCTTGCCTTCCATTACCGTACCCGGAGTGACGACACGGACAATATCTCGTCGTACCATCCCCTTCGTAGCCGAGGCATCCTCCATCTGTTCGCAAATGGCAACTTTATAGCCCTTTTCTATAAGGCGCTGTATGTAATTTTCCGCCGAATGATAAGGCACGCCGCACATCGGAATTTTTTCCGTGCCGCCACCCTCGCGTCCGGTAAGTGTAATCTCCAGCTCCTTGGATGCAAGAATCGCATCATCAAAAAACATCTCGTAAAAATCACCCAGGCGGAAAAACAAAAACGCATCCTGCACCTGATCTTTTATCGATAAATATTGCTCAATCATCGGTGTATATTTGGCCATACCTTTTACTAACCCCCATACATTGTTCCGTTTAAACTTACATTACCTTTCATTATAGCAAAAATGACAGTCGATAACATGAAAGCATCGCAAACAACGTCACACATTTTACGAAAGCTTCCAGAACGGACGCAAATCCCGCGATTCATCCCATTGTTTTCCCCGACGCAGGCTGTCCAGCAATGGACCGACATAAGCTTTATATTGCGGATATACATCCAGTGAAACAATATCCAAAATAAGAGGTTTCATATACTCCCCCAGCACGATCCGATTTCCTTCATAAAACGCTCTATGAGCCTCATCCTCATCCAGCGGCCTGCGCTGCAAACGCGGATATTGAGACGCGATGAGAAATGCCATTCCAATCACGCCCTTCGCAAGCTGCGGCGAAACGAGAAAGCTGGGTAGCGTACGGTATTCAAAACCTCCGTACGGTTGGCGACGAAAATCGCCCAAATTGCCGTAATGCGGTCTGCGCCGAGCTGCGCGTTTATCTTCTAACAACGCCAGAGGCAGCGCTAAATAATTGTCCAGCGCACGCAATAGTGCCCCGTTCAGCGGAATTCCGCTAAAATGCAAATGCCCTCCCAGCGGAAAACCCGACTGCGGCATCCCGCCCGCTTGCCAAATCAGCGTACGGTCGTCAATGCGACGGGCTGCAACCGCAAAGGCATGCCGTAGATGAGTCAGTAAAAGAGCGGGATCGCCACTTGGCGTGGGTCGAAGCTCAGCGACCGGGTACAAGGTCCGCCCCCGGCGCGTAACCGCATCGCATCCTGCCACGCCAAGGCGGCCCAAATATCGTGAAGCCGGTACGACCCGTCCTTCCGGCATGCGGACCAGCACAAATTCAGGGTCCATCCCGATTAGCAGCTGCTTATCCCCTTGTGCCGCTGGAAGGCCTTGTTCTTCGCGAGCTGCGGCTTCATATAGCGCATCTAAACGTCTATCATTTAGCCATGGCTGGGCCACGACTTCACGCACCTGACAACTGCGCTCGCCCAGCAGTGTCAGCACCACTTCACCACTGTCGAGGCCGAGTGTGTACAAAGTACGTACAGCCAATCGCTCCATTCTGATGGACAGTTGAGAACTGCTATCCAGCACAGTCGGATCATAAGCGAGGATTTTGGAGTGTCCTTCAATCGTGCGTCTTCGAATTTCCAGCATTCGCAGTTGATGGATTTGCACCACATAGCCTACCGAAAAATCTGCTGCGTTGTCGTCAATCCAGCGAACCGATATGCCAGAACGTTCCAGCCTGCGCTGCTTTTCATCATCCGGCATCTGTCTGAAGCGTCTAAGCGCCTGTCCCGCCTGCTGCATCATCTTACCCCTCCCTACCAGATTACGGACGGCCGGAAAATTTCCCTTCCCTATAACAACAAAAAGGAGGGCCTTTGCCCTCTACGCAGTCTCAGCCGGCGCAAAGAGTAAAGCGGCCCTCTTTTTGGTTACTTCGTCAGAGCTCGTCGTCGATGAGGTCGGGGTCGAGCTCCTCATAGTCCCCTTCTTCCGCTCCAAAATCATAGTCCTTGTCAAAATCGTCACTGCTGCCATTCGGGAATACTTCTACAACAATCTTCGTTTCCGCCACTAGCTCCACCGCAAATTCCCGCTCGACCCGGATCATTACGCTGCCGCCCCCTGAAGACACACTCGCCTCAACGCAGCTTGGCTCCTGTGTCGCCTCGGCGGATACTTCCACTGTAGACGCCCGGTGTTTCGGATCAAGATACGAGAGCGGCACATTTTCCACGTACGACACCGTTTCCTTGGCCACATCGGTCTGCGAGTTTTTATCGTATGAGTACCAGATATTGATATCATACGTCCCCACCACCTCAATGCCGTCTCCAGCCGCCATAGCCTCATACTGGTGGTTAATAATCCACGCCCCCAAAATGCTGGTCGGATTATTAGGCGGAGTTACGGTATGGGTTACGGTAGAGAATTTGCGACCTTTACCGCAGATCGCTTTTGTAATAATCTCTCTACGATTTTTATGACTCAATGCCATTCTTGAACCTCCTCCATACAATCAATCATTCCATACATATGTATGCAGGAAGTAGGCGAATGTTGAGTGAATAGGCGAAAAGGAAAAAATATTATTTGTATAAGCTTATGCTCTAACGGCTTGAACTCATGCACGCCAATGTGTTACATGCTGCTCGACAATCCGTAAAAATTCGCTGAGCGCCGGGGATTTCCACTTTTTCGTGTGATAGGCGACCTGGGTAGCCACCTGCTGTTCGCTGTCATCCCAGCTTAAACGCTCCATCTTCCCTTCACGCAATTCATTTTGCACCGTAACCAGCGGAAGCAGCGCAACGCCCAATCCGGCCATGACACATTGCTTGATCGCTTCAATACTCCAAAACTCCAGACTCGGGTCTGCAAAAATACCGTGTCTATTCAAATATTGCTCAAAAAGGATACGATAGGTGCAGCCCGCCTCTGTGTGCAAAATAGTTTCGTCCTTTAAGTCAACGGGCTCCACGTTATTATAGGAAACTAATGGATGACCCAGTGGCGCGACCAATGCCATCGGCTCGTGAATGAGTGTAGTGACATTCAGTTCTCTATCCTCCGTCTCCGGCTGAAGCAAAAAGGCCAAATCCAGCTCACCTGAGCGGATCATATCGCGCAATTCCCAGCATTCTCCCGGTTTAAGCACGATTTTCACCTTCGGATACTGTTCCCTGTACTCACGGATCAAGCTCGGCAGGCGGAAAGCCGCCAGCGACTCTGGCGCTCCGATCTTCAGCGTGCCCGTCAGCACTGTTTCCGAACGTAGCGCATCCTTGGCAAGGGCATGCATCTTGGAAATTTCCTGCGCATAGGGCAGCAAGCGTCGTCCGGCATCTGTCAGCATGATTTTCTTACCTATGCGGTCAAAAAGAGGCGTGCCCAGTTCCGTCTCCAGCGTCTGAATTTGGGCAGTTATACTTGATTGTGCATAGTCTAATATACGCGCCGCCCGGGTAAAGCTGCCTGCCTCAACCACATTTAAAAACGTAAACAAATGCCGTGATTCCATAAATTGCTCCTTCGATCGTTTTTTTCGATGCAAACCATCGTTATATTCCGTTTTTCCGATAGATTGATTATCTGATAAGCTGAAGGAAATGACAAGAGAAAGAAGGCTTACCTGAATGACAAATGAACATAAACTGCAATCCACCATTGGTCTTCCACAGGCCATTGCGCTATATATCGGGGCGGTGCTGGGTTCGGGGATATTGATTGTGCCCGGTCTTGCCGCCGAAATGGCGGGTCCGGCCTCCCTATTGGCGTGGGGCTTTATGACCCTGCTCATCTTGCCGATGGCTCTGTCCATGGGGCTGTTGTCCGCTAAATTCCCGAACGCTGGAGGAGTATCGCATTTTGTTTCGCTGGCTTTTTCGCCGCGTGCAGGCTCTTACATCGGTTGGTTTTTTCTGATGTCAGTTCCGATTGGGGCGCCTGTTGCCGCACTCACCGGAGCTGGCTATATGACCGCCGCCATGGGCTGGGGAGAGGGAAGCCGCATGGGATTGGCCGCCGCCATGCTGGCGGTTGGACTGATCATTAACTGGATCGGTATGAAGGTTGCGGGACGTATTCAGATCGCCGTTGTCATCGCTATCGTTGCTGTCCTTATCTTCGCCATTGTCTCAGCGCTGCCACAAATGAAATCGGTACACTTCACACCGTTTGCTCCGCACGGCTGGCTTCCTGTTGGTCAGGCGACAGCAATTCTGTTCTGGTGCTTCATCGGTTGGGAGGCTGTCTCCCATTTGTCGGAGGAATTCACCAATCCACAACGGGCGGCTGTTAAGGGTGTCACCGTTGCAGCCGTTATCGTCGGCTTGCTTTATTTTCTTACTGCACTGGCTACAGTCGGGACGCAAAGCTACCTTGCAGGCGGATCGGACGCTTCGCTCGTATGGGTGATTAGCCGGGCCATTGGTCCGTGGGGCGCGGTGATAGCCGGCTTGACAGGCATCTTTATATGTACAGCTACGATTATTGCTTATGTGGGTGCTGCTTCACGCGTCGCATATGCTTTATCCCGGCAAGGCCATACCTTCCGCTGGATGGGTCTCTTATCCCGGCGCTTTCATACGCCAATTGGGGGCATCATGTTTCTCTCCCTTTGTTTCGTCGTTATTATGTCCCTTTACGGTAGCGGTACTGTTTCACTCACCAACCTGATTCAGTTCCCTAACGCCACTTTTATCCTGACCTATCTGGGCGGGTGTGCTGCGGGTATCAAGCTGCTACGAGGTAATCGCTGGGGTGTAGCCATCAGTTGGGTGTCATTCATCTCGACTGCGGTGGTGTTTCCTTTTGTCGGCTGGGCCATGCTTTATCCTTGCCTGATCACCTTTGCCTTATGGATCGCAGGTCGAATTTGGCACAAACGCTCCCTTCCTACTCCGCCCGTCATCACTGAACAAGAAAAAGCTACTGCCCTTCGTTAGACAATAGCTTTTCAGTTTGGGCCCTCGACTCTAAGCTTTGATTGGAGTGGGGGCCTTGTCCTTTTTGGCGATTTTCAAATACTGATGTAATTCATGTGTAAGCTGTAACAATGCCGAACGAATTTCGAATTCCTCCCGGGTTGAGGGGAGCTCCATTTTTTTGAATTCCTCACGTACCTGCTCCAGCAACTTCTCCGTCTGTCCCGTATAATGTCCGGCCAGAACGTCATTGCTGAGCTGATCGAATAGCTCGGCCAGAAGCTTGGCCTGCGGCATGTGCTGATACATTTGCGCGATCAACTGCATCATATTTTGAATCGAATCCAGTTGTTCCCTGCGCATATAAAAATACACATTCCAGCCCTCTTGCGGACGAAGCATCTGATTTTCCAATGAACGCCCTGCCTCGGTTACCCCTCTGGCTATGACGCTGTTTGCCTCTATAACTTCCTTGCCATCCCATATGTATGCCGGACTGCGTAATGTATTGGCCATATTTCTGAATATAATGGAAAACGTCCGGTCTACCTCCTGCCGGATTTGCTGCATGGTGTTATCGGAGCGCGGCATGTAGGCCAAATTGACGACCATCGCGGACCCTAATCCGATGACCAGCAGACACAGTTGGGTCAGCAGCACCTGCATATCAATCACACCACCGCTGAACACGCGGAAAACCACGACCGAACCCGTGACGATTCCTTCCTTAAAGCCAACCCGTACAATGACCGGAAACGCCGTTAAAATATATAATGCCAGTACCCAATCATGGAATCCGAATACAACAAACAAAACACAAGCAAAAAGAAGCCCCACGACGGATGCAAAAAATCTCGCCGAAATGGTACGGAGGCTTCTCTTGCGCGTGACATCCACCCCCAAAATAGCCAAAAGCCCTGCCGAGGTGGCTCCATGAATGCCAAAACCATCCGCAATGAGTACTGCCATTAATGCGGCAATAGCCGTTTTAATCGTACGAAAGCCCATGAAAAAATTCTGTCCTCTCTGGATGAAATCTGTTTTCGTAAATTTTGAATCATTTTCATTTTCATGGTACTTTATTTTCACGTTTTACACAAATGTATAGAAGTTTGATTCCTATCGCTGAGGACGATCAGACAGCAACAGACGCTCGACATACACGACCGCCTGATACATCAGTGTTGCTACAACGGCAATGATAAGCAGACTGGACATCACCAGCGTAAAATTAAATACCTGAAAGCCGTAGATGATCAAATAACCCAACCCGTTTTTAGCTACCAGAAATTCACCGACGATCACGCCAACCCAGGCCATGCCGACATTCACCTTCAGTGTAGAGACGATAGCCGGAAAGGACGCAGGCAAAATCACCTTTTGAAACGTATCACGGCGCGATCCACCAAATGTGCGAACCACCTTGATCAGATTTGAATCCACTTCCTGAAAGCTGTTATACACGACTAACGTCGTAATAATGACCGTAATCGAGAGGGTCGTCATTAGAATAGCGGTAAATCCGGCTCCGAACATGACGATAAAAATGGGCCCCAGCGCCACCTTGGGCATACTGTTGAAGACGACCATATAGGGGTCCAGTACCTTCGACAAAAACGGTGACCACCAGATCAGCACAGCCAGCAGTGTTCCCAGCAGCGTCCCGAGTAAAAAACCCGCCAGCGTCTCTCCTACCGTGACACCGACATGCCCCCACAGCTCGCCGCTGACCGCATCCTTGCCAATTTGGATAAATATTTTGCTTGGATAGCTAAACAGCAGTACATCAATCCATTTCATCCGACCCGCAATTTCCCACAACACGAATAAAAACACTAAAATAGCTGTCTGTACACCCGTTACCAACCGCCGCTCCGAACGCCTTCTACGTCGATACTCCTGATACAGCCCTTGAATCCAGTGCTGTCCAAGCCGGTCCGATTCGTCCTTCATCCTTTGATTCACTCCTTTGCTCCCGAAGCCTCCAGTTCACCCCATATTTCATGAAAAAGCTCATTAAAGCCCGGCTGCTCGCGCGCATAAAAAGGCTGAACTTCCCGGATCGAATCCGGAATTTCAAAGGTACGCCGGATGTGGCCCGGATTCCGGCCCAGCACAATAATCCGGTCACTGACCGCAATCGCCTCGGCCAAATCGTGTGTGACTAAAATAGCCGTCTTCCCTCGCTCACGCAGGGTTTCGGCAATCAGGTCTTCCAGTTGGAGCTTGGTCTGATAATCCAGCGCGGAGAACGGCTCATCCAGCAGCAGCAGTCCCGGATTGGTCGCCAGCGTCCGTACCAGCGCCACACGCTGGCGCATGCCCCCAGACAACTGGGACGGATGCAGATGCTCCTTTCCTCCCAGACCCATGCCTTCCAGCAGCAGTCGGGTCCGTTCACGCGAGTCCTCATCTACCCGGTTGCCCAGCTCCAGACCCAGCAGCGCATTATCCATGATCGTACGCCACGGGAACAGATAATCCTGCTGCAACATGTAACCGATCTCCGGACTCGGGCCACTTACCGGCTGACCTTGTAACATGACTTGGCCTGCCGCTGGACGCAGCAGCCCGGCGATCATGGACAGGATCGTCGTTTTGCCGCAGCCGCTTGGACCGACCAAACTGACAAACTCCCCTGTCTCTACGGAAAAATCAATATTCTCAACCGCCAGCGAGGCCTCCCGGTCTGTTACATACACATGCGTCACTTGCTTCAGCTCCACCACCGGGACCCTTGCGTCCGAAATAAGACAACTCCGTTCTTCGGTCATGGCGAGCCTCCGGCGTCTGCGCCTGTATCTGCGGCTCCATTTGCTCCCGCTTTTACAAGCTGATCAGCGTTCCCCAATGAGCCTGCTGCAATCGCCTGCTCTGCAAAGCTTCGATTCACCAGTTGATCCAGCGCAACCGGACTTTTCAGCTCGCCCGCCAAAGTCATAACATCCTGCAAATTCTTCCATTCTTTTTCCTCAATCATCGGGTTCACAGCATAGGTACCTTGTTCCTTATAACGCTTGACACTACTGGTCAGAACCGCCAGATCGGTATCCTTGAAATAGGGCGTAATGACTTCGGCAATCTGCTCAGGTGTATGCGTGGCAATCCACTGCTGTGCCTGGTATACAGCCTTCGTAAACTTTTGTGCGGCCTCGTCATTTTCGTTCAGATAGCTTTGTTTAGCCATATATACGGTATAAGGCAGCTCGCCGCTCTCCACACCAATGGAGGCCACTACCCGTCCCCGGCCTTCTTTTTCGAAAATAGACGCCTGCGGCTCGAATAACTGCACATAATCCCCTGTACCGGAACCGAAAGCAGAGGCAACATTGGCAAAATCAATATTTTGAATCAGCTTCAAATCCTTGTGTGGATCAATGCCGTGTAAGCGTAGTGCAAATTCCAACGACATTTGTGGCATTCCGCCCTTGCGCTGTCCAAGAAAATTTTGCCCTTTCAGCTTTTCCCAGTCAAAGCTACCCTGCGTTTGCCGGGCAAACAGAAAGGTTCCGTCTGTCTGCGTCAGTTGGGCAAAATTAATAATGGGGTCCTCTGCCCCTTGCTGATACACATAAATAGATGTTTCCGCACCGATAAGCGCGATATCCGCCTGATTAGACAGCAACGCCGTCATCGTCTTGTCGCCACCGGGAATCGTCGCCAGTTGGACATCCAGTCCCTCCTGAGCAAACATCCCTTGGCTCAAGGCTACATACTGTGGCGCATAAAAGACCGTTCGGGCTACTTCGCCCAGTCTGATCTCAATCGTCTGCTCCCCTTTGGGTGCGCACCCGCCGAGCAGCAGCAATCCGAGCAGTGCCGCAGCCGCCACAGCTTTGAAACGAGCGCCGATGTTCATCCCTGTTCCCTCCCCACCTTTTTGCATTATAGACTTCATATATTGTTATGCGGCTGTCGATATAATCGTTAATCTCATACAAAAACCCCGCGTTCGCCCAAGGAACGCGGGGTAGATGCATATATGTTTACTTTAGAGTTTCTAAATCACAGCTTGTATATGGAGGTATATTTCTCTTCCAGATAGTCGGCGAGATAATCCGGGTTCAGATCCTCACCCGTAATGGCTACAATTAACTCGGACGGCGTCCGGCTCTTGCCGTAACGATAAATCCGTTCGGTCAGCCATTGCTTGATTGGCTCAAGCTCTCCAGCGGCAATCAACTCATCCAGATTTGGCAACTCCTTGCGCAGTGTCGCCAAAATTTGCGCTGCATACATATTGCCAAGCGAGTAAGAAGCAAAATAACCAAAATCACCACCGGACCAGTGAACGTCCTGAAGAACGCCATGGCCGTCATCCGGCGGGAGAAGTCCCAGATATTCCTTATATTTCGCGTTCCATACTTCTGGAAGGCGCTTCACGTCCAGCTTTTCATTAAACAGCATTTTTTCAATTTCATAGCGGATAATGATATGTAAGTTATATGTCAGCTCATCCGCTTCAATACGAATCAGTGAATTTTCCACACGGTTGACTGCCCGGTAGAATTGCTCTGCTGTAACCTTCGCCAGACGGTCTGGAAAATGCTTTTGCAGGTCAGCATAATACCGATCCCAAAAAGCACGGCTGCGTCCAATCATATTTTCCCATAAGCGAGACTGAGATTCATGAATCCCCATGGAGGTTCCTTCGGAAAGCAGCGATCCTGCCAGCTCAGGCGCAATATTTTGCTCATACAGCGCATGACCACCTTCATGCAATGAGCTGAAAATTGCACTAGTCACATCATCTTGCAAATAATGTGTTGTTATGCGCACATCACCCGGATTTAATCCTGTCGCAAAAGGATGCACGCTCTCATCCAAACGACCTGCGTCGAAGTCATAGCCCATCTGTCTCAAAATGAACAGGCCGAACTTCTCTTGCTGCTTCACATCAAACACACCATCTAAAAAGCTCTTATCTGGCTGGTTTGGTGAAGCCTGGATTTTAGATAATAGCGGCACAAGACGCTTTTTGAGACGATCAAACACAGCATCCAGCTTATCTACCGTCATATCCGGTTCATATTGATCCAAAAGCGTGTCGTATTCCGTGCCCTTAACACCCCAATAACCGATAAACTCACGCTTCATGTCTACGATTTTAGACAAGTAAGGCTCGAATCCGGCAAAATCGCTATGTTCCTTGGCATCCTCCCACTTGCTCTCCGCCTGAGCAGCGAGTACGCTGTATTCCCGGTAACGGTCAGCCGGAACGGAACGGTTCAGCTCATAATTTTTGCGGCATTCCTCCACCAGTCTGCGATCATTGTCCTCCAGTTGCTCCAGCTTGTCTTCTGCGGCAAAAAATTGCAGCAATTGTCCCATTTCATCCGAAATAACCAGCTTGAACATTTCAGTGGACAGCATCCCCAATGTTTCCGAACGAATGTCAACGCCCTTGCGCGGAGCACCTGTCCGTAAGTCCCAGTGCATCAAGCCCACGGCCTCACCATAACTTTTGATTTTGTGTGCTAATTCTTTTAAAGCTGCCAATTGATCCAACGTCTGTTGCGCCATCATCGAGGTCACCTCTTTATCTAAAAGTGGATAAAACTTTATACTTCTTATACTTGATGATACTTATATTAAAAAGTATAATCAACACACAACATTTGCGACCAGCTCCTGAAGGCTTTGAAAAACCGTCAGATAGTACATATTTGTCAAGGGGTAAATCCTGATTATCGGTCTGTGTAGATCGGAGTTAGGCTTCTTCCATGCTGGTCTGCTGCAAAAAAATGGTTCAACATTAAATAGCATACGGAGGGAACAATCGTGGATCACATCAAAGAGATTTTGGAATACAACCGCGTTTTCGTGGAAAACAAAGAATACGAAGCCTATCGTACAGGCAGGTTCCCCAATAAAAGAATGGTCATCATTACCTGTATGGATACGCGCCTGACCGAGCTGTTGCCCAAAGCCATGAACCTGCGCAACGGTGATGTCAAAATCATTAAAAATGCGGGTGCGATTATCTCCCAGCCTTTCGGAAGCGTTATGCGTAGTGTGCTCGTTGCCCTGTATGAGCTGGAAGCGGATGAAGTGCTCGTCATAGGCCATTACGAATGCGGTATGGCCGCGCTGAATGCCGATCACATGGTCAATGAAATGCTGGAGCGTGGAATTTCGCAAGAGGTGCTGAATACGCTGGAAAATTCAGGAATTAAGCTGAACAAATGGCTGAAAGGTTTTGACAACATTGAGGAAGGGGTTAGAAGTACCGTAAAGCTTATTAAAAACCACCCTCTTCTCCCGCCTAATGCGCCTGTACACGGTATGGTTATTCATCCGGACACCGGGGAGTTAACGCTGATTGTTGATGGAAATAAGCAATAAAAGTCCCATAATTAACGTTAAAGAGGGTATCTTTAGGTCGTAAAATACGATCTGAAGGTACCTCTTTTTTATGAAAATAAGCACATATGAGTGTATGTTGACCGGAGCTAATTTGGGCTAACCTGTGAACGGCCTATCTGAAAGTTGTCAAACCATACAGTTTCAGTGTACACTTTTCATGTTGCGGCAGGACACCTGCTGCAGAGCCGTTATAACCGTTACTAAGATGGATGAAGGAGATAAAATCTATGAATTTACTATCGTATGGTCTGTTGGGCCTTCTCGCCAGAGAAGAATCCTCCGGCTATGATCTGATGTTGCGTATCCAGCCTTTTTGGCAGGCCAAGCACAGTCAGATCTATCCACTGCTGGCGCGTATGGAAAGCAAGGAATTGCTTGCTTCCCGCTGGATTCAGCAGTCCGACAAACCTGATAAAAAAATGTATACTATTACTGACAAGGGAATCCATATGCTTCAGCAATGGTCCCAGGAATCACTGGCCGCTCCGGTCACACGGGACGAATTAAGCCTGCGGCTGTTCTGTCTCTGGCTGACGGACAAAAGCAGTGCCAACCGTATGCTGGAGGAACGCAAGCGTCATTTTATTGAGCGAATACGGCACCTTGAGGATATTCTGAACGATATTCCCGACGAGGATCTGCATTTTGGCAGCAAAAGCTTTGGCGATTACATTCTCGTGCAAAAAGGGCTTATGAATGCCAAGGCGGGTCTGGAGTGGTGCCAAATGGTACTGCGTATGCTGCTCGCCGGAGATGTAAAAGCGGACACTAATCCATTTTCACTTAAACCATAAGACTGAATGCTTAATCCAATCATGCATAGGCTTTATATATCAATAAAATTTGAATGTTTTAAATTTTATTGAAACCCTATTCTATCCGTTTCGTATTACTGGTAAGCGGCTGTTTGACCTATATCAAACCAACATACCAAGGGGGATTATATTTACATGAAAAAAACATTTACTTTGAGAACTATGATGATGCTGATGATGGCTTTTACCCTGCTGATTGTTATGGTCGCACCATCTACAGCCGACGCGAGGCGAGGCGGCGGATTTAAATCCGGGCAAAAAACGTACCAATCTACACCGAGCAAGGCCACTGACAGCAACGGTGTCAATAAGTCCGATAGTGGCACCAAATCCAGTGCAACTGCGGGTAATACAAGCAGAACGGGTGGATTCCTTGGCGGTGGCGGCGGATTCCTGAAAGGCATGATGCTGGGTGGTTTGGCAGGTATGCTCTTCGGCGGACTGTTCGGCAATATGGGCGCACTGGGCAGCTTGCTTGGCCTTGCGGTCAACATTCTCGCTATATACGTCCTGATCATGGTCGGAGTAGGTATCTACCGTGCCATTAAAAATCGTCGCAGACCTGATGATTCCCGTGGAGGACGTTACTAAGTTATGATTTTAAGTATGGATGAAATTGTCAATGCCATCTGTCTGCATATGGCTGAACGAAAAGGCGTCCAGCCCACTGATGTGACAGTAGAATTAAGCTGGGAAGAGGATACAGGATACTCGGCAGAAGTCCATGTACAGGGTCGCAGCCAGTATCTGGTGGAAGCCAACATGATCGAGGCTATCCTGAGATACCTGCATTCCGAGTACAATATCCGTGCCTATCGCGAGCAAATCAGACTGGATCTGGACGAAGAAATCACTGCCATTGTCCAGACTTGATGGAATAACGCATAGGGACATCTAACAGAATATGCAGTGAAACGGAAGAACCGACCTTCGCTTGATGCAAGGGTCGGTTCTTTTTTTTGCGTTTTATAGGACATAGCTAAATGTGTGGAACTGAGAATACCGGAACCTGGGGCGCCCTTTCGAGCAGACCACTGCCGTACATTTCCCGAAATGGCTGCTCCTCCATATGAATGTACCCGATATAACAGCCGCATTCCTTCATCTGGCACGGACGCTTGGCACTTAGTCCTTCAAGGCCATCTCTGTACAAGTGACCCAGCACTCGCCGATCCTGGTAGCAATGTTTTACACGCCCATCACCCTGTACGTAAAATACATCCTCTCCAGCGCGACACGCCCGACCCTGACTACTATAATCATGCAAATTCCATTGGAAATAGGGATCTATAGCCGTTAATTCATCAATCTCGGCTTCGGTATAATAATGTGGCCGATCTTTATAGGCGTTAACCCACAAATAAACATCCTTCGGAAGCTGTGATCTCAAGGAATGGATAGCGGGAAAAGCCTGTCTCAGTCCCACGGTGCCGACACTATAGGAAATACCAAGTTCATTTAACTTTATACATTGAGATATAAATGCCTGCTCCCTCGTCTCTCCTGGATGATACGTAGCCCACAGCGCAGCTGTTCTCGGATTCAGTTCCTTAGCCCAGTCCAGCTTTGCCGACAGGTTCGTCTGCACAGCCACTTTTTCCACATGCGCCATATGGGAAAACTCAATCATGGTTTTGCGGTACCAGGAATGAATCAGAGCTTCTCCATACGGGTTAAAAAAAATAGAGAGTCGATGCCCCAAAGTTCCCTGCTCCCGTACCCAATCGGCAAAACGCTCCAGTTGCGTCCGATCCTTGTCCAATCTCTCACGGCTATCCACGTTTTTGCTGAACGGACAGTAAGGGCAAGTATAGTTGCAGGAAGTCAACGAGCCACGGTAATATAGGGTTGCTCTCATGCGCCTACGTAGCCTTCCATCTGCTCGCGTACTGCCGTGGAAATCATCCAGTCGCCAATCGCATCGGAATAAGCCATTCCTTCCTCGGTCAGTCGCAGTGTGTCGTCTACAACCACTGCCATACCAGATTCCAATAGCAAGGACATTCCTGTAAAATCATCCGCCAGAGACGCCTCGAAGCGCGCGGCGTAAGCAGATAGCTCCAGACCTTCACGATGGAGAAGTGCCTTCAGAATAAAACGCCGCTTGCTCTCCTCCACATTTAAAATAAAGCCGTAATCAGCCAGATCATGACGCTCGGCGGCGACATAATCAGCAATAATTCCGCGCGTTGCCGCTGCACTAACACCGTATCGGCTGGCATAGTGGACATTACGCGTATAAGAACGCGCACCGCAGCCCAGACCGGCCATGCCTTCCTCCTGACAGCTATATGGCAGCAACTCCTTGCCGGGTGTATCCTCATTTTTGGCAAAACGGCGCATGGAGTACTGCACATATCCCGCCTGTTGGAGTCTTTCACGTGCTGCTTCGTACAAGCTCAGACGAATATCATGCTCCAGCCCGGTATAGCCGGGCTTTAAAATCGTATTTTCCCGAATGTATAATGGATAAATAAAAATTTCACCCGGTTCGTATGATAACGCCTCTTCCAGAGAATACAGCCAGGTTTCTGCCGTTTGACCGGGGAGACCATAGATCAAATCCACGTTCAACAGCGGAAAATCGTACTCTACCAGCCGCGCAAGCGCTTCGCGTACCAGCTTGGGCTTCTGAGGGCGGTATATGGCCGCACTCTCCGACTCCACAAAGCTCTGGATTCCCATGCTGACACGGTCCGTTCGGCGGCGCTTGAGCACCTCCAGCCGATCTTCGGTTACCGTATCCGGTGACGTTTCCACCGAAATGGAAGCATGTTTCGGGTCTAAGCCCATTATATTCTCCGCAATATCAAACAATCGTTCGACCAAAGGAGCCTCCAGCAAGGTTGGTGTACCGCCGCCGATGGCAAAGCGTGAAAAAGGCCGACCGCCCAGGATTGGTGCCCATTGTCGGGCTTGTCTTTCAAGTGCATCCACATATTCCTTATGCACATCCAGCCGCTTGTCCGGCAAAGTGAACAAATTACAAAACCCGCAACGAGCCGCGCAAAACGGAATATGCATATACAAAAAATAGCTCTCCAGCTCCTCCTTCTCCCATAATTCTTGCAGTGAGAGCGGTGTATCAAACGACCGATAGGCCGTCTTATGCGGGTAAGAGTACAAATAGGAACGGTAGGGAGCTTCACGGATCGTGCGTGCCCATTCAACAGGATTCTCAGGCCATGAAGACCTTGATGTCGAATTTGTGTCCAGCCCCGCAGGGGTAACGGCTCCTGCTCCCGTTAGAAGCGAATGATTCAGATTCATGGCTTTCATTTCTGCTCCCTCCTCGCGCTGGATTGATTTCTTTACATATTACCAGTGCAGTCTATCATTTCTTTTTCCCTACAATACAAATTCGCGGTAAGGTACATTCCATACTACCTCATGTGCCAGACGATGCCCTTCGTAGCCGTCTTCCCCATAAGCCGTACCATGATCGGAAAAGGCCATGCAAAATGTCTTCCCCCGTTCTCGTAATGCGTCGAACAAACGTCCAAGCTGCCCATCCACATAACGCAAGGCTGCGCGTTGAGACTTCACCGAATCCTTGGCTGAGCCCTCCAGAAAATAGTGATTAGGCCCATGAATAGCTGATACATTCAGGAACAAAAACAGCCGCTGCGCCGGGTCCGCCTTCTCCAGCAGCTTTAGGGCATGATTCACCTGATGCTCCGTCGAACGGGGATTTGTAACGCCGAAGGTCATACGCCAGTAGCTTTCCTGAAAATACCCCGGCAGCACCTTGGCAAGCTTGTTTTTTTTCGTAAAAAAAATAACCCCGCCGATGCAAATAGTCCGGTAACCCTCACACGCCAGCCCAGATACAATATCCGGTGCATCAAACAGCCACGTATGCGGATGTGTACGCAGTCCCGTATCTTTAGTATGAAACAGCCGTATGTGAGAAGCCTTATCCGTATTAGCCGGTGTAGGCAAGAATCCGCCAAAAAACGCATGATGTGCAGCATAGGTAAAGCTGCCCGGCGTATGGCGTTTTTCCCACGGCCCGGAGCCACATAGATTCGGACAGTTTTCTTCCTCCAGCTTGGCTACATCGTAACGCAGCGTGTCAAGCGTAATCATGACAATATCATGAGAACCGACAATCTGGTTCATATCGGTCATAATAAGTCTTTCCTTTCCAAAGTTGCAGTCCCATTGGGGAGATGCAGCATTTCCCATTCATATGGATTCCACCCCTGATGTTTCACCCGGTATAACAGATCGCCGAAAGGATTTACGTCCAGCACGTAGGGACGACCACCATGCGCAGGAACCAGCACATCCAGCCCAGCAACCATAGACGCCGGAAAAGCGCTCATTGCGGCTTCCCCAGTTTGCTGAACCGATTCTACCGTATCCTGAGGCAACCCGGCGTCCTCCAGCAACAGCCGTTCATTGCGCAGATGCAGATTCGTAATTGGGCTTCGGCTTAAACGTAAAACGGCATGACAAGCCTCTGATCCGCAAACAAGCTGGCGTACATCGTAAACACGTCCGTTCAGACTCGCTTTAGGTATCCAGCGCTCCACATGCACCCCTTCCGAGCATAGCCAGCCCAGGATGGCATGAATATCCTGCTTGTCCGTATAACGGCGCAAGCGTCCCGTATTGTAATACACACGCTGTCCGTGGATGGTTTCCGTTCCAATGGTAGTTACTGCCAGCTCTGCCCGTGTCCGCGGATGCACCTGATAGGCCATTACACCGGAAGCACCGGACCCGCAAAATATTTTCACAAACAGGCGGTGAACCCCGCTCTCCTTCATCGCCGCGTGCAGATCAGCAACATCACGAAAGGTACCCTCTGATGATACAAGCACAGGTGGTACTCTTATACCCGCCTTGTCCAATACGATGCTGCAACGCCGTTTGTCGAACATCACAGCCACTTCCGCCGGATCATTCATCCAGCGCGACGAAGGCCATAGCAGGGCTGCTTCATGCCATAGCCACGCCAGCAGACGGCAATAGCCCCGGAACCATTGTGCCGGGTGCCAAATACGACCGTGCTGCTCCAGCAGGCCTCGCGCTTCTATAGCCGATATACCTGTGCCATGTGCTGATTCTGCACACAGAAACAAAGAATCGTCTCCTTCTGCATCCGAGGCGCCCAAAGCGATCAATTCACGCTCTACCTCAAAGCTTTCACCCGGTGCATCCAGACGAAGCAGCGGACTAATGTCCGCCCTTCCCGTCAGTAACTGGCGAATGCTCTCTTGCACATAAACACTAGCATTTACGCTGTCTGGCGCAGCCTGTGCAGCCATTCGGGCCAACAACTCCCCCAGACTTTGCTTCTCATGGATGGCTTCCAGCACATTTTTATAGGAAATCTCAACAGCGGGCGGCAGCTTCAATCTGCTTCGCGCCTCCTGTAGTCCTGTGGTCCGCCGATTTCCCGGATTGCCGAACAAAATAAACGGCTCGCTGATATTGCTGTCTGAGATCCCAACCATAAAGCCGCCTCACTTTAATTTTTGAATAAGCTTCGATCGTAAAGAGTCCTTTTTATGGATTACTCGGTCAACGATGGATAACGCCAATCATCTTCCTCGTCCGCTTGCTGCTGATCCTCCACATTCACAGACAGTCCGGAGCTTTTCCAACGTTTCATCATTTCATCCGACATATAATGATAGCTCAAATCCAGATGCTTCAGCCCTTTGATACTTTCACTAGCCAGTAGTGCCTCAGCCCCTTTATCAGACAACGTGCCTTGAGACAGATCCAGTACCTCCAGTTGTCCAATCACAGGTGCGTTTGCCGCAGCAATCGCAATTTCATCTTGTATTTCACTATCCTTCAGCCCCAAATAGGTAAGCTTTGGAAAAAGATTGTCGTTCAGGAACGGTAATACATCCTTCAGGCCACCATCAAAGCCGTATTGATCCACGCCCAAATACAACTCCAGCTTGCGCAGCTCAGGCAGCTCGGCATTACGAATTTCCTGAAGGACACTCGCAGGCAAACCTCCGCAAATAATAACCAATTCCTGAAGATGGCTATGCCGCAACGGTTCCAGGCTCAGGTCCTGACTTCCTTTGACATAAAAGGATTCCAATGCTGGAAACGCCTCCAACAGCGGAGACAGATTCGTCTGGTTAATCCACGAAACCTCACACTCATCATATTCCATATCCCCGATAAACAGCTTACGCAGCTTCGGAAATTGATCTTTGTGCTTTACCAGTACCGGAATAAAATCCTCCGGCGATTGTTCATAGGCTCCGCCCCAGTCTCCAATAATCAAATCTGTAATTTCCGCGCTCTCTGGCTTACCTGCCTGTTCTTCAATAGACTTAGCCATCGTTTGACCATTCTCATAAGCTTCATAATCCACAACCAGCTTTACTTCCATCTCGTAATACCTCCGATCACTGATCTGAAAATGTAATAAATCCCTATCTAGTAAACTATCTATTTCCAGTTTAGTCTATCCTATCATACCAATGTTCGTCAAAAATAGACCCCTAACGACATCAATCCTATGTAAAATGTGCGCAATGAAATTAAACAAGGCAGCCCGGTAAAACTGCTCCGGTCTGCCCTGCGCTTATACTCTCTAATAAATCTCTACTATATAATACAAGAGATTTTGAAGCCGAATTATTGGCTAATGGTGATCGGTGAGTTATCAGACAGCAGCGCCAGATTATTCACGATTACATTCTCTTCGTTGCTCAAGCCACTGGTAACCAGTGTTTGTGAGCCTGTCGTCTGAATCGTCTTCACTTCCTTGCGTTTCGCATGGTCACCATTCACAACGTATACATATTGCTTACCTTGATCCTTTTGAATCGCTGCGGTAGGAACGACAATGCCTTCTTGCGCATTTGCAGCGACAAAACTGATATCAGCCAGCATACCGGACTTCAATTTTACGTCCGGATTAGCCACCGAAATTTTCACAGGATATCCTTTTCCACTTGCGTCCAACGGGCTTACATTTTTAACTGTACCTGTTGTCACAATATTGGAAGCTGCTACACGTACCTGTACCTTGTCGCCTGCTTTTACATTGTTGATCTGCTCAGCCGGTACATAGATCAGTGTATTAACTGTACTCAGGTTGGCAATGACCAGCGCAGGAGCCTGTGCGGATACCATTTCGCCTACTTCTGCATTTTTCGTACCTACAATACCGTTAATCGGTGATGTAATCACTGTATCGTCGAGTGCGTCCTGAGCAATGCTCACATTCAGCTGAGCCTGCTTGAGAGACTGTTGGCTGGACTCGATAACCGCTGTATTTTGAGATACCTTCAGTTGATTTTGTGCATTGCTGTAGCCGCTGTTAGCATTACTGTAGCTGTTTTTTGCTGAATCGTAGCTGTTACGGGCCGTAGTGAGCGCCTTCTGAGCAGCCACCAGTTGGTCCTGGGCATTAGCCTGTGCGTTTTGCGCATTGTTGTATGCCGCTTCAGCGTTCACAACGGCTGTTTTTGCTTGTTCCAATTGTGCTTGGGTACTCGCACCCGCGTCAAACAGGCTTTGTGTACGTGTCACATTTTTCTGAGCATCCGCCAGCGCTTGCCGCGTTTGCTTCACTGTATTGGCGGCCGAGGAGACGCCGTGTGTCGCCTGTTCTACGGCTGTAGTAGCCTGATTAATGGCTCCCTGCGCCTGATTGATTGCGCTTTGGGACTGAATCACGCCGCTTTTGGATTGTACTACGCCCGAGTTGGCTTGAACCATCGTCGATTCATGGGAGGCCTGAGCAGAGCTCACTCCTGCTGCTGCGGCGGCTGCGGCGGCGCGGGCTTTTGCTACATTATTCCTCATGTCCTTGTCATCAAGCTTGAACAGCACTTGGCCTTTTTTGACCTCTGAGCCAATATCCACAGGCAGTTCAACTACTTTACCACCCACTTTTGGCACAATATTCACCGTCTCCGAAGGTGTTACCGTTCCTGTATAAATGTTCCCTTGCCCAATGATACCCTGCTGCGCTTGGCTGATCTTGACAGGAACGACCATATCCTGCGCCGCTCCGCTATTACTGGAGCAGCCTGCCAGCACTGCGCCGCCGAGCACCAAGGCCGCTAATGTACTTTCTACTCTCAATATTTTCATGATAATTCCCTTTCTTTCTGTCCGTGGAAATAATGTAAGCCATCCAGTCGATATTTTGTAGTTCTTTTGATTAAGCCTCCGGCTGTGTCTTTGCTTTCTTCCTTTGAATAAACAAAAAGATCAGTGGAATCGTGCAAAACAGCGGTATGGATGAAATGAGGAACGTATCCCCAATCCCTCTCGATGTGGCATCCAGCGTGATTAAACCACTTATAGATGACACCCAAGAGCTGCCGAGCGTCGCTTGCAGCGCATGAGCCGAGTCTGGTGTAATGGTCTCCGAAATTTGTTGGGCATGAGCCGCAGAACGACTTTGCATAATCGCTGTCAGCACTGCAATGGCCATAGATGCTGCAACGGTACGCACCAGATTGGATGCTGTAGACGCATTCGCTACCTTGCTCGGATGAACCGCGTTCATACCAACGGTAGACAATGGCATCATACAAATACCGATTCCCAGACCCCGGAATGCCATTACGGTTTCCAGCCAAATATGCGGTGTATCTGGCGTAAGTTGATGCAAATGGTATGTCATAAAGCTGGTCAGTGTCAGGCCAACAAGTCCCAGAGGTACAATGCCGAACTTATCAAATAACCGCCCCGCAATCGGCATCATAGCCGCCATTGCAATCGCCTGTGGAATGAGAATGATTCCAGTATCAATCGGTGACACATGCTGAATATTTTGCAAAAACAACGGTGTCAAAAAAGTTCCTCCATACATCCCCATCATGACGAAACTAGAAGCAATGACACTAATCGTATATTTTGAATTTTTGAATAATGAAATTTCGATTACAGCATTGTCTTTTCCGCTTTCTACATAAATGAGGAAGACAAGCGCCCAGAAGGCGACGAACAGTAGAGATACAATTTTAAAAGAAGTCCAGCCATCATGCTGTCCGTTTGTCAATGCGTACAAGAGTGTTCCTGCACAAGTTGCGGCCAGCAAAAAACCAGGTAAATCAAACGGCTTTGGTTTTACTTTAGGCGGCTCCTTGATCAGAAGAATAACCATTAAAATTGCAAATAAAGCTACCGGCACACTGACAATAAACAAGAAACGCCAGTTAAGCCATTCAATTAAATAGCCACTCAGTGTAGGTCCAACGGCTGGGGGCGCCCA